>CAYWAT010000098.1:0-9888 GCA_964456305.1 uncultured Polyangiales bacterium
GACCACCTTGGCCGGAGGGGTGGACCACCTACAACTGACCCCAGGACCACCCTTGTCCGAGGGGTGGACCACCTTTGTCCGAGCATGGGAGCGGCGACATCTGACCCCAGGACCACCTCTGTCGGAGCGAGGGTGCAGGGTATCCGAGGGGTGGACCACCTTTGAGGGAGCAAAAAAGCCAGCAATCTGAGCACAATAGCCCATTGGGTTGGCAACCGTGGCAGCTGCCGGGAGCATCTTCGCTCAATCAGGAGGCAGAAATGCCAGCGCGCGGAGCAACGTTACAGGGGAGCGAACAGGGAAGCCGCTCCTGCCAGTCAAACTGGCTATCACTAGGTGCGGGAGGTCTAGGTCCGACTTTCAATTACTGAAGCGCGGCGTCCGTCCATTCTTGGGCGTCGATGCGGTCGGAGGTGCTGGCCATGAGGTATAGGCCCACCAGAGCGATAGCGAGGCTGATGAATAACAAGAGGGTCAGCTTCGGTCCGGTCCAGGCTTTGGTTTGCCTTAAGATGCGCTTGCGTTGAGCCTCCGACACGTTGACGTTGACGGGAATGGTTTCGTGAGAGCCGGTCGATTGAGGAGTATTCATCTTGCACCTTGAGGCTGGGCATGCATAAATCGCGGGTTTTGCGACTAATACGTAATCGCGAATGAATCAATGGTTTGACACAATGAAAGCGATCGAATTGATGAGTCCCGCCATGCTCGAGCGTATGCGGGTTTCTTGCCGTATGGCGGCCGCGTGTTTGGTGATGGTGGACCAGCGCATCAAGCCAGGTATCAGTACCGAGGATATCAATAACTGGGTTCACCAGTTTATCGTCGAGCGCAACGCTTATCCGGCGCCGCTTAACTATAGAGGTTTTCCCAAGAGCGTGTGTACCAGCGTCAATCATGTGGTGTGCCACGGCATTCCCAGTGCGAAGCAAACCCTTGTGGATGGCGACATCGTGAATGTGGATGTGACCACCTTCTTCCCCAAGGAACCCGAGCAGGGATTTCATGGGGATACCAGCGTGACCTTTTATGTGGGCAAGCCCAGCGAGGAGGCCAAGCATGTGACCGAGGTGGCGCGCCAGTGTTTGGAGCTTGGGATTGCCGAAGTGCGTCCGGGGGCCCGCATTGGTGATATCGGGGCCGCCATTCAGGAGTACGCCGAGGCTCAGGGCTGCTCCGTGGTACGCGATTACGTGGGGCATGGCGTGGGGCGCAAGTTTCACATGGAACCGCAGATTCCACACTACGGTACGCGGGGGCGCGGACGTCGACTGAAAGAGGGCATGGTCTTTACCATTGAGCCCATGATCAATCTCGGCGGCTACAGGACCGAATTGCAAGCGGACGATTGGACAGTCTTTACCGCCGATCGCAGCTTGTCGGCTCAGTTTGAGCACACCCTGGCCGTGACCGCAGAGGGGTGTGAGGTACTCACGCGCCGGGGTCAGGCTCTACAGCATAGTGAGCGCTTGCCTTGGGTTAATCCCTGTCCTCGCTCGGCGCCGGCGGCATTTTCGCAGGCCTAATCACGAAGAGTTGCTCGTCTTGCTCGTAGAGCTGAAGCGCTTCCAGAGAGTCGCCTTGGCAAGGGCCACAGATACAAAGCCCGTCGTCGAGCAGGTATTCCGCTCCATGGGTGACGCAGCGTAAGCGTTTGCCATCGGGGGTGAGGTATTCGCCGGTGCCCGCATCCAGAGGGATGGCGATGTGCTGACATTGGTTGCGATAAGCGCGCAGCTCTCCTTTTTCTGTGCGCATAATCAAGGCTTGCTGATCGTCTTGCGGGGTCTTGCTGAGGTATCGCATAGCTACCTTGCCGGGGGTAATCGCTGCGGATTCACCCACAAGGATAGCGTCGGGAGGTCTGCTCACTCCCATACCGGCGCTCCGGTGGGTGCCCAGGCGCGATGCGCGTCTACTTGGACCAGTTGATGTTCGGGTAGGATGAGTGCGGTGAGTTTGCCGCCGTAGACGCAGCCGGTGTCGATGCCGGTCGCGTAGGGGTATTGTTGCAAGCCGCGCGTTGCGTCGTGGCCAAAAACCACATGCTGTGGACCAGGCCATGTGGCTGCCCATGGCTCCCCTTGGCGAGACCGAGGGGATAAGGTTCCGTCGGGAAGACGACTGCGGATGGTTAACATCACTTCACGGGGTTGGTGGGAAAGAGGCAGGTTGGGAATCAAGGCTGCATGTACGCAGACCACATTATAGGCATGCAGCTCGATGAAATAGGGCAGCGTGCGCAACCACAGCCAGTCTTCGTACTCGAGTTGGTTGAGGGTATGGCGATGATTGCGCTGCAGGGGAGGCGCCGATTGCTGTTGCTCTTGCGCATACTTCCAGTCGAGTAGGCGCTGCTCATGGTTGCCCAGCACGGCGGAGGCGTTGAGTTCCCGCGCGCGCTTGATCACCTGATGCGGGTCCGGCCCTTTCGCAATAAGATCGCCCACCAGCACCAGGGCATCGCGGTCGGGGCTAAAATTGCAGGCCTCAAGCACATCCTGAAACTCCGCGGCGCATCCGTGAATGTCTCCGATGCAAATTGTGCGTTGAATCTTGCTCATGGCGAACCTAGATAACTACCCCAACCAGACCTTTTTCTCTAGATATAAGGGAACCTTATCATGCTGCAGCCTGGTCAATCCGCCCCTGAATTTGATTTGCCTTCGACAGAGGGCACAAGCTGGTCTCTCTCCAAACTCGCGGGGCGCTATGCCGTGATTTACTTCTACCCGCGCGATAACACGCCCGGATGCACCACAGAGGCCAAGGACTTTCGTGACCTGCATGCGGATTTCAAAGCCCTTGACGCGCAAATCGTAGGCGTGAGTCCCGACTCTCTCGAGTCGCATGCCACCTTTTGTCAGGATCATAGCTTGGACTTCGTGTTGCTTAGCGATCCTGAGCGCACGATGATCAACGACTACGGTGCCTGGGGCGAAAAAAGCATGTACGGCAAGAAGTCCGTGGGCTTGATTCGCTCGACGGTGATCCTCTCCCCCGAAGGTAAGGTGCTGCATGTCTTTTCCAACGTGCGCGCCAAAGGTCACGCGGCCCGGGTACTCAAAACGCTACACGAATTACGCGCCTCTTCCTGATTGACCTTGCTGTAGTTGGTTCATGAACATCGATGCTAATCTGATTCAGCGGATCGCTCTTTTTCTGCCGGCGATCTTGGTGTCGCTCACAGTGCATGAGTATGCCCATGCCTGGGTGGCAACCAAGCTGGGCGATGACACCCCAACTCGACAAGGGCGACTCACCTTTTCGCCCCTGGCGCATATCGATCTCTTCGGCACGGTGATCTTCCCCCTCATGTTGTTGGCAACGACGGGCGGTTTTTTCGGTTGGGCTAAGCCTGTGCAGTTCAACCCGCACAATTTTACGCGGCGCTTCAGCATGCGGCAGGGAGCGGCCCTGACTGCTGTGGCGGGTCCGGCCTCGAACATTCTGCTGGCACTGATTGCCCTTATCGCGATGCGCGTGCTGATCGAAATGGGGGTGATGGGTGGCGCATCTGAAGATACGTCGAGCATCGTTTTTAAGTTTATCTCGGCCTTGGTGCCCTTAAATGTGCTCTTGGCGGTGTTCAATATTTTGCCCTTGCCGCCTCTCGATGGCAGCTATCTGCTCCCGCGTTCCATGGATCAGCTGCGCGCCTGGCTTGAGCGCTACTCGATGATTATTTTTCTGCTGGTCTTTTTGCTGCCCATCCCTGGCTTGGGCTCCACCTTGGGCGGCTATATTATCCGTCCTCTTATGGTGCTGACCAGCACGCTGCTAACCTCCATTGTCTTTTGGGGCTTATGAGCGCCGATCCTGCCATCACTCCCCTCGACCCTAATTTTAAGCTCTCTCTGCCTAACTTTGAGGGTCCGCTCGATTTGCTTTTGCATCTTATTCGCAAGCACGAGCTCGACATTGTTGAGCTACCCATCGCCTTTATCACCGAGCGGTACCTGCATTACATCAGCCTGATGCGGCGTTTGGATCTGGACATCGCGGCAGAGTATTTGGTGATGGCGGCCACCCTTGCGCATATCAAAAGCAAGATGCTGCTGCCTCCCGATCCCCATGATGCAGAGCACGATGAAGATAGTGGACTGGAGGAGGGCGATCCGCGGGCAGAGTTGATTCATCGCCTCCTCGAGTATCAAAAGTACAAGCAAGCCGCGCAGCAATTGGGGGCACGCGAGCTCCCTGGACGCGATATTTTTACCCGTGGCGCCTCTATTGAAGTGGCGCCCGTAGAGCCTGACTTAGCGCCGGTGAGTGTGTTTAAGCTTTTGGATGCCGTGCAGCATGTGCTGAAACGCCTCGATGATAAGCGCGCTTTTTCCATCTCTGCCGAGCGCATTTCGATTCAAGACTGCATCCAGCGCATCAGTGATCGATTGGAGAGCGAAACGCGCTGCTCTTTTGAGTCCCTGCTTGAGCAGGCCGGGACGCGTTACGACATTGTGGTTACCTTGTTGGCCATTTTGGAGATGACCAAAACGGGTTTGTTAGGGGTCTATCAAGCCGGTTATCGCAACACCCTTTACATCCAGGGGCGCACCACCGAGGCGCCTGATTCAACCTCCGTGGAGCATTCGAGTGAACTCTGAGATTCCTATTCACGCTGGTGTGGAAAAGGCTCCTCTGCGCACCTTGGGCCATGCGCATCTCAAAAGCGTGGTCGAGAGCCTGGTCTTTGCAGCGAACGAGCCTCTTAGCCTCAGGCGTTTGGTGTCGTTGACCCGTGCGCCCAAAGAACAGATCCAAGCGGTGCTGGAGGAGTTGAGCGACGATTATCGCGACCGGGGCATCGACTTTGCCTGCATTGGTCAGGGCTATCAATTTCGCACCGCGGCGATTAATGCGCCTTTTGTGCGTGATGTGATTGGGGTCAAAACACAAAAGCTGTCGCGCACGCAGTTAGAGACTTTGGCTATCTGCGCGTATCGTCAGCCCATTACCAGACCCGAGATCGATGCCATCCGTGGAGTGGATTCGGGGGCGGCGCTCAAGCTTTTGGCCGAGCGTGACTTGCTGCGTATCTTGGGCCGCAAAGAAGAAGCCGGACGACCGCTGCTGTATGGCACCACGCGTTACTTCTTGGAGTTTTTTGCGCTGCAGAGCCTTAAAGAGCTGCCCACCCTCAAGGAATTCAGCGAGCTTAACGACGAAAGTCGCGCGCTTTTCGAACGCAAGATGGGGGAGCCGATGGTGTCAGATGCTGATGCGCAGGCCGTTGAGACCGAGGTAGACGAACCTAATCACGAGGATTCAAGCGATGTCCACGTTGCAAGCTAAGCCCGCCACCTTTCAGGAACTCATCATTCGTCTGCAAGAGTTTTGGTCTGCCTACGGCTGTGTGCTGGCGCAGCCCTACAACTCCGAAGTGGGTGCGGGTACCTTCAATCCCCATTCCTTCTTGCGTGCAATCGGTCCCGAGCCTTGGAATGTGGCCTATGTGGAGCCTTCACGCCGGCCCACCGACGGTCGCTACGGTGATAACCCCAATCGACTGCAGCAGTTTCATCAGTACCAGGTGATTCTCAAGCCTTCGCCTTTGGATATTCAAGAGCGCTACCTCGATTCGCTACGCGCCTTAGGCACCGATCCCTTGCAGCATGACATTCGTTTTATCGAAGATGACTGGGAGTCACCCACCTTGGGAGCCTGGGGCCTCGGTTGGCAGGTGTGGTTGGACGGTTTGGAGATCAGCCAGTTCACCTACTTTCAGCAGGTGGGGGGGATCGACTGTCACCCTGTCAGTGGTGAGCTGACCTATGGGCTTGAGCGCATTGCCATGTACCTGCAAAACGTCGACAGCGTTTATGAGCTTAAGTGGTCCGATACCCTTCGCTACGGTCAGTTATTGCAGCGCTCGGAGTGGGAATGGAGCAGCTACAACTTTGAGCATGCGAATGTTGAACTGCACAGCACCCTCTTTGATAGCTATGAAGCCGAATGCCTGCGTTTACTGACTGTGCAGCCGACAGAGAAGAAAAAGCGCGGTCTGCACTTTGCCGAAGCGCCGCTCAAGCGCCTGGTCTTGCCTGCCTACGACTGCGTGATCAAATGCAGCCATCTCTTTAACGTACTCGATGCTCGGGGCGCGATCAGCGTCACCGAACGGCAACGTTACATCACCCGCGTGCGTCATCTGGCCAAAGCCTGCGCCGAGTCCTGGTATGCCCAGCGCGAAGCCCTGGACTTTCCCTTAGGGCGTTAGGGCTGATTCTCAACGCACTGTGTTGTGAGGGCGAGCATTATAGGGGCTGCGGTTTCGACGCGCAAAATGGCGTTGCCGAGGCTGACATCCTGCCAGCCTTGTGCATGCAAGTGAGCTATCTCGTCTGTGTGTAGCCCTCCTTCGGCGCCCACCACAATGCAGCGAGGCTGCTTGTTTTGCAGTGTGTCAACGCACGAAGCCCAAGGGCGTTTGCTTTGTTCCCAGGCCACGACTCCGATAAGATCGGCATGCTTATCGCGATAGCTTTGGGCTGCCTCGTTGAGTGTTCCGCCCAAGGTGATCTGCGGAAGCCAGTAGCGTTTGGATTGGCGTAGGGCCTCCGAGGCAATGCGCGTTAGGCGCGTATGCAGGGAGGTCGAGTGATTGATCTGCACCGAGGCATAGCGGCTGTTGACCACATGCAAACTCTGCATGCCCAGCTCCGTGCCCATCCGCACGATGGTGTCCAGCTTGGCTTTTTTCGGGCAGGCTTGGATGAGATGCACCGGAGGGGATGGGCGAGGGTGGTGCTGCACCTGATGCCCTGTGCGGCATTGCAGCTGTTCACGACTAAGCAGGGTGATGGTTGCGTCGATAGCTGTTCCTTGGCCATCGAAGAGCTCCACAGTATCGCCTACAGCAAGGCGCAATACACGCGCATGATGCGCAGCGTCAGGGCTTAGCGTCACGATGGACTGCGGCTCGATGGTCGAGCTCAGAAAGCGCATCAGTCTTTGAGGCGTTTCGCTTGCAGGCTAATCCAGCCCTCTTGCTGGCGAATGCTGATGTCGTCGAACCATGGCTTAAAGGCATTGCGCATGCGCTCTTCTTCCTCGGCCAAGATGCCGCTTAGAACCAAGAACCCTTGAGCGTTGGTCCTTTGGCTCAACCACTCGGCCATGGGGATGAGTACTCGCGATTCGATATTCGCCACCACCAAATCGTAGCTGTCCAAGTGAGGCAAAGGTTGCATAGGTGTTTCATGCACGGTGAGGGCAGTATCGACATCATTGATGGTGGCGTTTTCGCGTGCCACAGGCCAGGTCTGTGGATCGTTATCGACGGCGTCAACGCGAGATGCTCCGCACTTGAGCGCAGCAATGCCGAGAATCGCGCTACCACAGCCCACATCGAGAACACGCTCGCCTCCTTTAACGAGCTTGTCGATGCAGTGTAAGGCCAGCTGGGTGCTGGCGTGCATGCCGCTGCCAAACGCGCAGCCTGGATCGATGGTGATGACTTGGTCGCCTGGTTTTGTTTCAACCGATTCCCAAGAAGGGCAGATGACCAAACGTGCACCAATCCGTAGTGGGTGAAAAAAACGTTTCCATGCGTGTCGCCAATCGTCTCCCTCAATGAAGGCAACGACGGCTTCGCGCTGATGGTCGCGTTGCAAGGATGCACAGCTTTCTTGCGCTTGGGCTTCGGTCTCGAAGTGAGCCCTCAGCATAATCGGCCAGCTGTTATCGGGTGCATTGAGGGTGCTGGCATCGCATTCCTCAACACCCTGTGCCCCATGCTCCCAGAGCAGTGAGGTGATCCAGTCGATTTCGTCTTCAGCTCGAACTCCCAGCTGGACATAGGCGTAACGTGCGGCGTTCATCAGCGCACCAACGCTACGCCCACATCAACAAAACGCAATGCGAGATAAAGAAGAATAAGCCCTAGCCAAAGCGCCCCACGCCAATACTCACGTGTGCGCCACGCGAGCCAAGCGCTGAGGGGTGGAAACCAGGCAAACCAACGTAGCCATCCCAGACTTGAGCGTCGCATCAGTCGGATGCTCAGGTTAATGTGCGTCCATATCACCAGAGCTCCGAGCAGAATCCACACTGCCAAGAGGGCTGTTTGCTCGGCGATATCCCCGCCATCGTTCGCCATTGGCCCTTGACATACCAGGCTTTATTTTCCACGCCACGAATACTCACCACGCTTATCAAAGCCTCGCTTGCGATAAGCCGTCGGTGCTTAAATCCGCAACCCTATCACGACGCAAACGGAGACGAATCGCTCATGCTCACTATTGGATCGAAGCTTCCCGAGTTTAACCTGCAAGCCTGTGTAGACATTCAACCGGGCAAAGAATTCCAAGAGATTACCGATCAAAGTTACTCTGGAAAATGGAAAGTTTTATTTTTCTGGCCCATGGATTTCACCTTTGTATGTCCCACTGAAATCGCTGCCTTTGGCGAGCACAATGATGCATTCAGCAAGCGCAATGCGGTGGTGTTAGGAGCCAGCACCGATACGCATTATGTGCACCTCGCATGGCGTAACAACCATCCTGACCTCAAAAACCTGCCTTTTCCCATGCTCGCCGATACCAAGCGTGAGCTGTCCGCAGGTCTAGGGATTTTGCACCCCGAAGCCGGTGTGTGCGTGCGTGCAACCTTCATCACCGATGCGAACAACACCATTCGTTACGCCAGCGCGAATGACCTATCGGTAGGTCGTAACGTCGAAGAAGTACTGCGTGTGCTTGATGCCTTGCAGACCGAAAAGCTGACGCCTTGTAACTGGAAGCCTGGTCAGGCAACCCTTTAATCTAAAGCACAAAGCACCCTGGCCTAGATTCGACAAAGAGCGAGCCTAGGCCTTTTTTGCATCGGGATGCCGCACGTCGAGTCGGCGGTGGTTTAGGCAGGGGAGTGACTCGCGCACCGCCTCGAGTTGCATTGCGTTGATTTCTGCCACTGCGACTCCTTCTGGTTGTGAACATTGCGCCAAGATGGTCCCCCAGGGATTAACGATGAGTGCGTGGCCATAGCTCACACGTTGGCCAAAGTGATGTCCGTATTGTGCCGCCGCGAGAATGTACATTTGATTTTCAATCGCTCTGGCGCGCATCAGTACATGCCAATGATCTTTGCCTGTAGTTAGTGTGAAGGCGGCTGGAATTGCTGCAGCCATCGCACCTGCCTGAGCGTAGTGACGGTAAAGCTCGGGAAAACGCACATCGTAACATATGGACAAGCCCATCGGGCCCATCGCAGTGGATGCAACCGTTGGCGTATCGCCAGCAATTACTCCGTCGGACTCACGTAAGGTTGTGCCGTCGGGAAGATCGGCATCAAAGAGATGAATCTTGCGATAAATGGCGTTGACCTGTCCGTCCTGGGCAAGATGAAGACAGGCATTATAGCACTGGGATGCGACCGAGGACTGTTCCCAAAAGCCGCCGAGGATGAGCTCCATTTGTGTATCGGCGGCTAATGTTTGGCAGTGGTGGAGGATGGGGCCTCCCGTTGGCAGTTTCTCTGCGACCGCTTCTCGTCCAGACTCTGGACCCAAGTACGCAAAGCACTCAGGGAGCACGAGCAGCTTGGCTTGCCATGTCTGCGCTTCTGTAACGAGGCGTGTAACGGCTGCGAGATTGGCAGCAACATCCGGTGTGGAGTTCATTTGGGCGACAGCGACACGCACTCTCTCATGGTACCATTTCTTAACCGCTGAGGGGCAACCAAAGCGTGTGCGATGACGCTATGAAAGACGAAGCAGGGCATGAAGGAATCGTTAACAACACTGCTTAGTGAGCTAAGCGCATGTGCTGTGTGTGCGCAGGAGCTGCCTTGTGGTCCCCGTCCGATCGTACAACTGACACGCAAGGCTCAGGTGGTGATTATCGGTCAGGCACCGGGGCGCAACGTGCATGAAAGCGGTGTGCCTTG
>CAYWAT010000098.1:9898-10455 GCA_964456305.1 uncultured Polyangiales bacterium
CGAGCATTTGCGTGAGTGGCTGAATGTCAGCCGCTCGGAATTTTATGATGCGACTCGCTTTGCTTTCATCCCTATGGGCTTTTGTTATCCAGGCAAGAAGTCAGGCGGCGATGCGCCTCCGCGTCCCGAGTGTGCTCCCCTGTGGCATGACCGTCTTTTAGAGCAATTGCCCACGACATCGTTGTTGGTATTGGTAGGTCAATATGCACAAAAATACTATTTGAGCCGAGCTGCTCGGGATGGAGACGCTGCGATGAAGCGCAAGTCTTCGCTTACTGAAACCGTGCGTTGCTATGAACAGTACTTGCCCAGGTATTTCCCTTTGCCACATCCAAGCTGGCGATCAAAAGGGTGGATGCAGAAAAATCCTTGGTTTTCTCAGCGCGTTTTACCAGCGTTGCGCATTGAGGTTGGCAAACGCGGATGATGTAATGTTGTCTTGACAAGCGGTCAGCTCGCGATCATTTAACGCAGCCAGCGCAGTGCGGGAATAACTCAGTGGTAGAGTGCAACCTTGCCAAGGTTGAAGTCGTGGGTTCGAATCCCATTTCCCGCTC
>CAYWAT010000099.1:0-10453 GCA_964456305.1 uncultured Polyangiales bacterium
TCCGCCCCCATGACCCGTTTCCACTGCCACGATCTTTCTCAAGTCAGGACCTAGAAGGGGAGTACTTTGATACCTCATGGAAAGAGTCTTGTCCCGCAAATCAACGCTGCTGGTACTGCAAAGACCGAATGGCGGAGGTCCCTATTGAAGTTGAGGTGCTGAGCAGCGAGGGTACTATCGACTTTGCCCAAGACCGAGTGTCCGACGACTACAGGCAGGTGTTCAAAATCACCGCTGACTTTCGTGATGGCGTCAGAACGAGCCGTTATGTCTATGAGGGGCCTGACGACGCCCCTATTGAACGAGAGGAAGATTGCGACACGCTCACAGGAGAGATTGAAATTATCCTCACGCTTGAAGCGAGTCAGATTGAGACCAAGCCCATCGACCCCAAAGCCTGCGTGTGCGGTGCGGCGTGGGAATACTGGTAATCGCCTAAAGGACAAAGGTCGTTCAGATCAACCTCGAGTTGTATTGAATTGCAGTGCACTCAGGTCGCAGGCATAAAAAAAGCCAGCACGTTTTTGCAGTGCTGGCTCGTTTGACCTCTCACTTACGATGCGAGGAGGTTTCCGGTATAGATATCACTATGCGGCGCCCTCAACCTGTTTGGGTGTAAGTGAAAAGCCGTTTCTACAGTGTTCTGTCATATGTATTGCCTCCTCTAGCGATTGCCAGTGCTCTGGCCAGGGAACCCCAAGCACTTACGAGCATTCCTAGGTGGGAGAGCACCTGGGACACGCTCTCGCGATCCATGCAGCAGGTTTTCCGCGGCGTGCATGCCTTGGAAATTCGGCTCAATCCGGGGCCCAGGACCCAACCGCCGCACACTTAAGACACAACTGTGCCTTATATTTATGATACCCATCCCATCAAAAAGAGCAACTGGGGCAGGGGAGGGCGAATACGCGTTGTCGATAAGAAGGCGCTGTGGTAGCGGATGATCCGACTCAGGAGATATTGGATATGACCACTGCATCCTTTCCGCCGCCAAGCTCTGGAACCCCTCTGCGCTTAGGACGTCATGGCCAGCTTGAGGTCCCGAACGACCCCATTATCCCCTTTATCGAGGGCGATGGTACCGGACCCGACATCTGGCGCGCCGCTCAGCGCGTCCTCGATGCCGCGGTTACCCATGCCTACAAAGGCGACAAGCGCATTGCCTGGTGGGAAGTGTATGCCGGCGAAAAGGCCTTCAACACCTTCGGTTCTTGGCTGCCCGATGCCACCGTTCAAGCCTTCCGCGAGTATCTAGTCGGTATCAAGGGCCCCCTCACTACCCCGGTGGGCGGCGGCATTCGTTCGCTCAATGTAGCGCTCAGACAGATGCTGGATCTTTACGTCTGCCAACGTCCCGTGCGCTGGTTTGAGGGCGTCCCTTCGCCTGTCAAAGAGCCCAATCGCGTCGACATGGTCATCTTCCGCGAAAACACCGAGGACATCTACGCCGGCATTGCGTTCGAAGAAGGTTCAGCCGAAGCCAAAGAAGTACTGAACTGGCTGCAAAACAAGTTCCCCGAGCGCTACGCTAAGATTCGCTTTCCGGGCAGCGTCGGCCTAGGCCTCAAACCCGTATCGCGTGAAGGCACCGAACGCCTCACCCGCGCCGCCATCGAGTACGCCATCAGCCAAGGGCGCAAGAGCGTCACCCTGGTGCACAAGGGCAACATCATGAAGTTCACCGAGGGCGCCTTTCGCAACTGGGGCTACGAACTCGCCGAGCGTGACTACGGCGATAAGACCTACACCTGGTCGCAGTGGGAACGCACCAAAGCCGCACAAGGCGAAGAGGCCGCCAATGACGAACAGCGTCAGGCCCTGGCCGGTGGCAAAATCCTGGTGCGCGATGCCATCGCCGACATTGCCTTGCAGCAGGTGCTCACCCGCCCCAAGGAGTTTGACGTCATTGCCACCCTCAACCTCAATGGCGACTACCTCTCCGATGCCCTCGCAGCCCAGGTGGGCGGCATTGGCATCGCCCCCGGCGGCAACATCAACTACGCCACCGGCCATGCCATCTTCGAGGCCACGCACGGCACAGCGCCCAAGTATGCCGATCAGGACCGCGTCAATCCAGGCTCGGTAATCTTGAGCGGCGAGATGATGCTGCGCCATCTCGGGTGGAACGAGGCCGCAGCAGCGGTGATTCGCGGGATGAACGGCGCGATTGCAGCCAAGACCGTGACCTATGACTTCGCTCGCCTGATGGATGGAGCCACGCAAATCAAGTGCTCCGAGTTCGGCGATGCCATCATCCACCACATGCAATCCTAAGGAGCCTAACTATGTCACGACCCACTATTGCACTCATCGGCGCCGGTAATATCGGTGGCGAGCTCGCCTATCTTGCAGCCAGCCGTGAGCTCGGCGATGTGGTGCTCTTCGATATCCCCGACAAGCAGGGCGTGACCGAAGGCAAAGCCCTCGACCTTATGCAGGCAGGCGCGCTCGACGGCTTCGATGCCACCATCAAAGGGGCCTCCGATTACAGCGCCATCGCGAACGCTAATGTCTGCATCGTCACCGCAGGCGTGCCTCGCAAGCCTGGCATGAGCCGTGATGACCTCCTCAGCATCAACCTCAAGATCATCAAGCAGGTTGCCGAGGGCATCAAAACCCACGCGCCCAATGCCTTTGTCATTGTCATCTCCAACCCTCTCGATGCGATGGTCTCGGCGATGCAGCGTTTCACCGACTTCCCCCATGCACGCGTGGTGGGCATGGCTGGGACACTGGACAGCGCGCGCTTTCAATGCTTCCTCGCCGACGCCATTGGCTGCAGCGTCAAAGAGGTCAACGCCCTCGTGCTCGGTGGGCATGGCGACACCATGGTGCCCTGCCTGAGTTATTGCACGGTCAACGGCATTCCCGTCACCCAGCTCCTGAATAAAGACGCCCTCGATGGCATTGTTGAACGCACCCGCAAAGGCGGCGGCGAAATCGTCAAGCTCATGGGTACCAGTGCCTTCTACGCACCTGCGGCCGGTGCCATCGCCATGGCCACCAGCTACCTGCGCGACCAAAAGCGCGTGCTCCCCTGTGCCGTACACCTAAGCGGTCAATACGGGCATCGCGATCTTTACATGGGCGTGCCCGCAGTCATCGGCAAAGAAGGAGCCGAATCCGTGGTCGAAGTGCAGCTCAGCGGCGACGAGAAAGCTATGCTCGATCGCAGTGCCGCGGCAGTACGTGAGCTGGTGGCCGCATCCCAGCAGCTGGGCGCATAAGTTCAGCTCACCTTCAAGTTGCCTTGAGCCCTGAGGCTCCCTCTCAAGGCCCTGTCCGTGTTTAAAACACGGGTGGTGTATACGCCAAGTCCGTGAAGCCGAGCATTAGCGGACCTTTCCCGCTTGCCCCGTAGGGTCCCGCGAGTATGCCGCCGGCATGCTGAATACACGCGTATCGCTGGACAGATCTCGCTTTCCTTACGCTATTTACGCCGCACTTGGGGTGCTCATCATCGCGACCATGGCCTGCCAGTCAGAGCCTGACCGCCGTGTCTTTGGCAAAAGCCCCATCGGCGAAATCAACGCGCTCAAGGTCATCCGCGTCACCTTCAACAAGCCCATGGTAGGGCAAAAACAAGTGGGCACCGCCCTCGATGAAGCGCCCCTGAGCCTGCATCCAGCACTCAAGGTGAATGCAAGATGGGTCAACCGCCACACCCTCGAAGCGCATCCCCTCGAGACACCAAAGCCCACCACTCAATACGAAGTCGAGCTCGCCGATGCGCTGCAAGAACGCTTGCCCGACAAGGACCAGCGCTTTGCCTTTATCTATCAACGCCTCAAAGCCACAGGCCTACGCGATATAAATACCGACTTCACCCCGCCTAAGCCTAACTTTGCCCTGCGCTTTAGTCACCCGGTCAAGCCTCGCGATGTCAGCGAGCATTGCTTTCTTAGGAGCGCGCAGGGGGGCAACACCATTGCGTTGAACACGCGCCTGCACGAATCCTCAGCCGAGGCGAGCACCGTCATCCCTCTCACCCCCCGCACCACGCTCGAGCAAGGCAAGGACTATCGCTTGACCTGCGCCGATATTGTCCCCGTTGCGGGCAACCATCCCATGGCGCGCTACCGAACGACGCTGCATGTCTACCCCAAGTTTGCCTTGGTGGCGCACACACCCGGCGACGAACTGGTCTATCCCGACCGCGCAGAAATCGGCCTCTCCTTCAACACCCCGGTTTCTCTCAGCAGTCTCGAAAAACACATACGCATCAAGCCCACGATTCCTGGCTTCAGCCAGCACTTCGAACGGCACTCCGACACCGAATACTCGGTTGAACTCAATCTCGAGTCCGAGGTGGAGTACCGCGTGACCCTAAGCAAAAAACTCGAGGATGAGTTTGGCCAAACCCTGGGCAAGACCCAACATTTTTCCTTCAAGACCGGCACGGCCCAGGCCAGCATACAGCTTGAAAAGGGTATCTACGCCATCGAGAGCAGCGAGCAGGGCTACCCTGTGTGGTCCCGCAATATCGATCGCCTCCGTGTGGAGTGCGCCCAGGTCCCTGCCAGAAAAGTTGCAGCGCTGCTCACCTCCAGCATGAACTACGACCCCTGGTACAGCAGCAACAACAAGAATACCATCGACTGGCACAAGCTAGGCCTCAAGCCCGTGACCCATCACCTCGACGTGAAGGCCAAAAAGAATGCCTGGCACCTGCAATGGCTGAAGCTCAACGAGCGCTGCAACAAACAGCCCAAGGCAACCCAGCAGGGGCTCTTCCTGGCTCAGTTCAGCTCCCCGCAAGTGGACGAGCTCATCGACACCGGCTTCGGCCCCGCACGTTATCCCTACCGCGTCCTGGGCAACGTCACCGATTTGGGCGTGTTGGTTAAAGTGGGCGCCGCCTCCGGCCTGGTATGGGTAACGCGTTTATCCACCGGCAAGCCCGTCGCTAATGCCAGTGTCACCCTGATGACGCCCAAGGGACGCAAGGTCTTTCAAGGTCAGAGCGACGCCCAAGGCATCCTGCGTATCCCCGGTAGCGCCACCCTGCTTAGACGTCCCGGCGCCGAAGGAAACGACGAAATCGACACCTATCGCAGCCAACGCATGTTCACCTTAGTGACGCATGGCAAGGATTTCAGCGTGGTGGATGGCAACTGGCAAAACGGCATCCAGCTGTGGAACTTCGGCCTGCCCACGGATTATAGCGGCGGGCGCAAAAATCTGCGTGCCCTCATCCGCTCCGATCGCGGCATCTATCGCCCCGGCGAAACCGCCCATATTAAAGGTTTCGTCCGCGAGCAGACGCCGGGCAAAAGCCTGCACATTCCTAAGCAACGCAAGGTTAAGGCAACGATCATCGACGCCGAAGGCAACTACATCTTCAACACGAGCCCTAAGCTCAGCGCGTTTGGCGGCTTTGACCTCGATGTGAAGTTGGATCCCTCGGCGTCATTAGGGAATTACCGAGTCGAAATCACGATAGGCAAGCAGACCTTTCACGAACGCTTCAGCGTCGAAGCCTTTCGTCCCGTTTCTTTCGAAATCACCCCCCGCGGACTTAAGCCCCATTATTTGCAAGGCGATACCCTAAGCCTGGGATTCGACGCCCGTTATCTTTTTGGCTTGCCGGTCAAGAATGCCAAGGTGGTTTGGAACCTACGTCGTGAGGCACGTCCCATTCACTTCAAACGCTTCGGTCATTATAGCTTTCGTCACAGGGAATGGAGCGACTTCGTCGATCACAACGACAGCAGCGATGCGCACTACGGATTCGTAAGCGAGGGCGAGAGCAGCACCAACGCCAACGGTCAGGTCACCCTGCAGTCCTATCGCAGCGATGCGAAGGAACAGAGTCCACAGCGCTACATGGCAACGGTGAAGGTCACCGATCGCGCTGGGGAAACCATTAGCAAAAAGGTAAGCACCCTCCTTCATCCCACCGACCGTTACCTTGGCCTCCACACCCAAGAATATGTGCAGGCGGTGGACATGCCCTTCGCGGTCAACAGCATTGCCCTCACTCCCGATGGCAAACGCATCCGCAGCAAGGCCACCCTTGCATGGGTGCGTCAGCGCTGGGAATGCACACGCACGCGCAATGGTTATCGCAGCTCCCGCAATTGCAAACGCCTACGCAACGAGGTGTGGCGCAAGGCCATCAATATCCCAGCCACCGGCAATGGCGTCACCCGCATCACCCCCAAAGCTCCCGGCGAATACCTGGTGGAGCTGCGCGGCAAGGACAGCCGCGGCAAGGATCTCCTCAGCAGCGCCCCCGTCTGGGTCATCGGCAAAGGCAAAGCCTTCTGGAGCGGTGACGAGTCGGTGCGCATGTCCTTGATCAGCACCAAAGGTCAGTACCAACCCGGCGAACAGGCCACCCTCCTGCCCCGCGCCAATACCGAAGGGTCCACCTTGCTGGTCACCACCGAGCGCAACGGCATCCTCGATGCCTTTGTGATGCAGCCCCAGAGTGCCAGCGAGGGCATCAAACTCCCTCTGCCAGAGCACTACGCCCCCAACGTCTTCGCCTCGGTGGCCATGGTGAAGGGACGCAGCGGTGAGGGCGATGCCCATCGACCGCAGTTCAAGCTGGGCATGATCGACCTCAAGGTCGCCACGAAAAAACAGCGCCTCAAAGTTAATATTCGCACCGAGAAGAAGGATTACGAGCCCGGGCAGCAGGTACGCGGCACGGTGCAGGTCAGTGCCGCGGGCAACGCCGTCCCCGCCGAGGTCACCCTCTCGGTGGCCGACGAAGGCGTGCTGCAATTGATCGCCTACAAAACCCCCGATCCCTTGCCCGTCTTTTATCGCCAGTGGTCCATCGGTGTAGAAAACGCCACCAACTGGAATCGCATCGCCCGCATCGCGAATCCCAGCGATATCCTCGATGAAGAAGGCATGGATGGCCACAGCCCAAGCGCACCTCAGATACGCTCGCGTTTTGTCAGCTCCGCCTTTTGGGCCCCCGCTCTGCTCACCAACGCCCAAGGCGAGGCCGCCTTTGCGTTCCAAGCCCCCGATAACCTAAGCGCCTTCCGTCTTATGGCTATGGTCGCCGATCAAGGACACCGCTTTGGCGCTGCCGAAAAACGCATCACCATTCGCAAACCCCTCTTGCTCAAAGCTGCCCTGCCCCGCTTTGCACGCCAGGACGATTGGCTCTCACTTGGGGCCACCCTCTACAACAATACCTCCAAGGCAGGCAGCGCCAAGGTCAGCGCCGAATTCAAAGGCCTATGGAGCAAAGGCAAAGAAGAGCAGGTCACGCTCAAAGCCGGCGAATCCAAAAACGTCTGGTTTCGTGTCAAAGCAGGCAGTCACCCCACGGCCAAGGTCACCCTCAGCAGCAGCATGGGAACCCACGGCGACGCCTTTGTACGCGAGCTACCCCTCATCCAGCCTCTGGTCACCGACCGCCGCACCCTCTTCGATGGCCACAGCAAAGGAGACAGCACACACAGCGAGAGCGCCCAGGTCACCTGGCCCAAGGACGCGCTCGCCTATCGAAGCACCCTCAGTCTTATCACCGACACCAGCGGCCTCGCGAACCTAGGCCCCGGCCTGCATTACTTGATTCGCTACCCTTACGGGTGCCTAGAGCAAACCCTCTCCAAGCTCCTGCCCATGATCAGCATCAAGGAGCTCGCCCGCGCCTTGAAGCTCAAGGAACTCCGGGGGCCCAAGCTCCAGCACATGATTCGTCAGGGCATCAGCAAAGTGCTGCGCCATCAGCATGCCGATGGGCACTTCAGTTTATGGCCCAGCAGTGATAGCGACCCCAATCTCACCGCCTATGCCCTCTTTGGCCTTCATCTAGCTAAGCAAGCCAAGGTCAGAGTTCCGAAGCGAGCCCTCGATAAGGCTGCCTATAGGCTGCGCCAATGGGCCACCAGCACGAAACGCAGCCTGAGCAGTCGCA
This sequence comes from uncultured Polyangiales bacterium, assembly GCA_964456305.1. Taxonomy (GTDB): domain Bacteria; phylum Myxococcota_A; class Polyangia; order Polyangiales; family CAYWAT01; genus CAYWAT01. Next base: position 7,886 of record CAYWAT010000099.1, read on the forward strand.
ATGACGCAGCCACCCTAGCGATGAGCGCCTTTGTCTTAGCCACCATGGGCAGACCTATACCGGCCATCGAGGAGCGCCTCTTCGAAAACCGGGCCACCCTGCCCGTTTATGGGCAAGCCTTGTTGCTGCGCGCGCTGCTTAGCCATTCCTCCCTGAGCAAACAAGACCAAGCCGATATCCTATGGCAGGAAATCGAATCCCAGCTGGCGATCACGACCCTCGACGCCAGGGTCAAGAGCACGAGAGAAAGGATACCCAGCTTGATGAGCTCAACCACACGCAGCAGCGCCATCGTGCTTTGGGCCCTGCTGGACTACGATCCCAAGCATCCCTTGGTGGCCAAGCTCAGCCAAGGGCTACTCGATCAACGCGGCAGCAATGGCGTGTGGGACAACACCCAAGACACCCTCTACAGCCTTATGGCGCTGGCGCAGCAGGCCAAAACAAAGCAGCAAGGCGTCAGCGCGTTTCGCCTGCTCTGGCAGGATAAGACCTGGGCTCAGCACAACCTCAAAGGCAACCGCATCCTCAGGCTCACCCGCCCACTCAAGCGACTCACCCCCCGCGAGGGCACCCTCACCCTCACCAGTTCGCGCGGTCCCCTCTATTACCAAGCCATCCAAACCATCGTGCGCCGCGACGCTAACCCAAGCGAGCTATCCCAGGGATTTACACTCAAACGCCAGCTCTTTAACATCCGGCGGGGCGACGAAAGCGACAAAGCACGCGTCGGCGAAATGATGAAGGTGCGCCTCGAGGTGACCACCCATCGCGAGCAAAACTACGTCGCCTTGGTCGACCCTTTGGCCGCGGGCGTGGAAGCTATCAATCCCAAGCTGGCCACCGAGGCGGGCGATTCGCTCAACACGCAGCGCTCCTATCGCTGGACGCACCAGGAGATGCATGACGACAAGGTCACCGTGTTTGCCAACCACTTAGCTATTGGCACCTATGTCTACGAGTACTTTATCCGGGCTCGCATCCGCGGCAGCTTCAACGTGCCTCCCACCACGGTGGAAGCCATGTACGAGCCGGAGCAGCGCGCCCGTATTCGCGCGACGCAGATGAAAGTCTATTAGACGGCCCTCACGCTTGGGAACCACCCGATACATCGACCCTCAAGTCAGTCCAAACCAATGCAAGGCATGCGCTTAAGCACCGGGGCTAAGCTCATCGGCGTGCTCCTTAGTCTTGTAGCGCTGCTTTGGGTTGTCTTCATTTGTTTGGTGCCCAATCCGGCGGATGTCCTGGCCAAGGATAGTAGCGCCCTCCTGATTCATGATCGCCACGGCACCCTGCTGCAGGCCTTGCCCGCCCTCAACCATCCGGGGCGCTACCCCCACCAGCCCTTGGATACCCTCAATGCCTATTTGATCGGCGCCACCTTAGCCTCGGAGGATAAGTATTTCTTTCGCCATGCCGGCATTGATCTGAGCGCAGTGTTGCGGGCGCTGTGGCTTAACCTCAACGCAGCAAAGCAACGCTACGGTGCGTCGACGCTGAGCATGCAGCTGGTGCGCCTGCGCTTCTCGGCGGGCAAAGAACGCTCCCTGCTGCGCAAAGTCTGGGAAATGCTACAGGCACTGCGCCTCGATTATAGCCTCAGCAAAGAGGCCATTCTCGAGCACTACCTCAATCGGGCCTATTATGGCCACGGGGCCTACGGCATCGAAGCCGCCGCCCACCGCTACTTCAATAAAGGCGCCCACGCCCTCAGTGCCGCCGAGGCCACCCTGCTGGCCACCCTGCCCCGCAATCCCTCGCGCTACGACCTGCTACGCCATTACCCGCGTGCCCGTCAGCGCCAAGCCCATATCCTGCAATTGATGGTCAAGGACGGTCGCATCAGCGCCGCCCGTGCCCAAGTCATCGCCCGCCAAGAACCCAAGGTAGGGCTGCACTCCCGCCCTTACCATGCCCCGCATTTTGTGCGCTGGCTGCTGAGCACCTTGCCAAAGCAGCAACGTCACCAGGGGGGGCACCTGCACAGCAGCCTGGACCTTCCCCTGCAAACACGCCTGCAAGAGCTGGTACGCAGGCAACGCGATGCGCTACGTCAAGCTGGGGCCTCGCATGCAGGGGTGGTCGTACTCGATACTGCCAGCGCCGAGGTGCGCGCCATGGTGGGCTCTCCCGATGGGAACCAGGCCCAGGGCAGCCAGATCAACATCACCACCTGGCGCCGTCACCCCGGCTCCGCCCTTAAACCCTTTATTTACGCCCTCGCCCTCGAACAGGGCAAACACCCGGGCAGCATCGCCTACGACGTCTTTGATGTGCCTTCGCGTTATAAGGTGCGCGGCATTGCTCCGAAGGAATGGGGGCCTGTGCGTTATCGCGAGGCTCTTGCCGGGTCCTATAACTTGGCCGCCATTCATGTGCTCGAAAGCGTGGGTGTAGCGCAGGCGATGAACACGTTGCGCCTCGCCAAGGTGGGTCCTTTGCCCGGCAGGCCCCATGACTATGGGCTGCGTTTAGCCTTGGGTGCCACCAAGGTGCGCCTGCTGGACCTGAGCGCGGCCTATGCCTTTCTTGTGCGCCAAGGCAGGGTGCGCAGCGCACGAGGGA
>CAYWAT010000100.1:0-10411 GCA_964456305.1 uncultured Polyangiales bacterium
CGATGCGACGAGGGCATCGGCATGTTGAAGATAAGGCATCAGACATTCTGCATCATCGACATCGCCCAGTGTCTCCAGGGCCTCGAGAGCCGCAATCACAAGGTGAGACTCATTGTGCTCAAGAAGGGAACGTACGTAGTCAGCCCCGATGCGATGCCCCACAGCCCCCAAAGCACCGGCGATGACCGCTTTTTCTACATCAACAATACTGCGATCGTAGGCTTCTTGAAGTGCTGCAGGAACGCGTAGGTCATCAGTGCGCCCAAGTACTCGGGCTGCTTCGATCACCAGTTCTGACTCATTGCCGAGTAGAACCAGACATAGAGAGGGAACCAAGCGAGAGTCCCCCGCATAACGTAAGGATGACAGCAAGCTTTGACGCTGCTCGCGAGTGCACACTCCATCACTGCCCTCAAGCACCGCGGTAATATGATAGGTCAAGCTATCGGGAAGATCGCGGGCACGCATCAACACATGGGCACGTTGATCGCCCGGCAGTGCGGTGAAGGGCTCCTGAGCATGCTCACCATTCCAGAAATCAACTACCCCCGAGCGAATCCGGTCCACCATGCGTTGCCACTGCTCGATCTCCGCCCGGGTACGCCGAGCTGCCGCGCCCGACATGTGCAAGCGCGCTTGGGATCGCTCATAGCTCAATTCAACATCGCGAATTTCTTCGAGAGTCTGGGTTGCCAGTCGTACTTGATCGGCACGCAGGGATTTAGGTGCACGCAGCTTCTTACCCAAACGCAACACCGCCGCCCGTCTCTGACGTAGCTGCCCCGCACGCGCCATGGCAGCCAAGGTGGCAATGTCATCGATGTGGTCGACAACCATCCATGCGTAGCCCGACCCCGTAAGTGGATCGTCTGCGTTGGTATCTTGCGGTGACTGAGCTGTCGACTCTGGTGCCGCTTTATACAATTGGAGTGTCGCTTGAGCGTCTACCTGCGCGTCTAGAAGGGCACTCACCATCTCGGTGTCAGAAGCACGCGCATCCAAGCCCAAATGGACGCGCACATCGCTACCTTCAAGGCCGCGTTCAACACCTTGGGATATCAAGCGTTGTAAGGCCTCCTGAGTCAGCATTAAGCTTTCAGCCGCTCAATCACGCGTTGTAAATCTTCCCACACCACTTTCTTAAACTGTGGGCTTCGCAACAAAAATGCTGGGTGATAAGTAGGCATCACATCAATCCCAGACCAGCTATTCCACGAGCCACGCCATCCGCGTCCGGAAGGAGGCATGCATTCCAAATACTCAACGGCACATTTACCCAGCGCAACGATCACCTTGGGGGCAACAAGACTCAATTGTTCTTGCAAAAAGGGCAAGCAGGCATGGGCCTCATTGGGCAAAGGCGTGCGATTCTCAGGCGGACGACACTTCACCACATTGCAGATGTAGACCTCGTCTGGACGATATCCCATGGCTTGGATCATCTTATCCAACAATTTGCCTGCGCGACCCACAAAAGGTTCGCCTTGTTGATCTTCGTTATACCCAGGCCCCTCACCGACAAAAGCCAGCGAGGCCATTTGCGATCCGCGTGAAAATACAGACTTGGTTCGCCCTGTATGAAGCTCACAGCGCGTGCACTGAGAGGCCTGGTCACGCAGAACCTGCAACCGTTGCGCAATCTGCTCAGCATTGACAACAGGCTCGACAACAGCTGCTGTAGGCTCGCGTGATGGCGTCTCGTTAGACAAGGACATCGATGGCATAAATCCCCCTAAATACCTTTCCCATGCCACAATTTCGCGCACGGCACCGCGCATTGCCTCGATGGAATCAAGCTTATGTCGCGGCATAGGGGTCATTTATTGCTGTACACTGGATTGACTTGAAGACAAGCAAATCGCTATCCTGAACGCAGTTGAGGTGAGACAAAGTGGCATCAAGTGCACGCGTCATCGTTTCAGGAGCCACCAACGTGGGCATGAAACGCAATCATAACGAAGACAACTTCGCCGTGATCGACGAAGACAAGCTCTATATTGTTGCCGACGGTATGGGGGGTCACGCCTCGGGAGAAGTTGCCAGTCAAATGGCCATTGAGACGGTAAGTGAGTTCTTTCGCAGCACTAGTGCCGATCTCGATGCCACTTGGCCCTACAAGATGGATCACTCCAAGGGTTACGAAGAAAACCGTCTGATTACCGGTATTAAGCTCGCAAACTTGCGCATTCATCAGACCGCACAGGCCAATGCCAAGCTGCGCGGTATGGGGACGACCTTAGTATCTGTGCTCGTGGTCAACGAAGGTGTGATCGTGGGACATGTGGGCGATTCCCGTGTCTATCGGATGCGCAGCGGCGTTTTACAGCAGCTCACCGAGGATCACTCCTTGCTCAACGATTACATCAAAATGCGCCGCCTCAGCGATGATGAAATCGCTAACTTCCCCCATAAAAACGTGATTGTGCGTGCCTTGGGCATGAAGGAGCAGATTAAAGTTGATACCCTCATCGATCGCCCTCAGCCCGGTGATATTTATGTGCTCTGCTCCGACGGCTTGAGCGGCCCGGTTACAGACGATGAAATCCGTGACATCACGGCATCAGCTGGCGATATTAAGTCGGTCTGCGATAATCTCATCGCTCGAGCGAATGAAAATGGCGGTCCCGATAATATCACCGTGGTCGCGGCGAAGGTGATGGGCGTCGGTTGATAATCTCGCCTCCCTCAGGTCCCGCACCAGGCCCTAGCTCAAGGCAGTAATGAAAGCGACTGACAAAATAGGGATGATTATCCGCAATGATCAGGGTGTTACCGGCCTCGTGCAAGCGTGAAAGCACATCCCAAAGTTGTGCAACATCACGATGATGCAGTCCCCGCGAAGGCTCATCGAGCAAAAATAAAGTGCGCCGTTTACGTACACGTGTGAGTTCTTTAGCCAAAGCCAATCGCTGCAACTCGCCACCGCTGAGCTCAGACAAGCGTTGTCCCAGCAAAAGGTAACCTAAGCCCACCTCCTGCAGCACTTGCAAACCACGCTGTAAGGCCGGAATGGGTGCAAAGAAATCAAGGGAATCGCTCACCTCCTGCTGCAAACAGTCATAGATCGACAAGCCGCGATAACGAGGCACCAAGGTCTCATTCAAGAAACCTGTGCTCCCACATGCATCACAAGGAATCCATACCATAGGAAGCATGGGCGCATGAAATCCGCGTTTGCCATCCCCTTGGCAGACTTCGCATCGCCCCCCCTTAACGTTGGTACTGAAACGGGAGGCTTTATAGCCGCGTTTGCGTGATTCGGGCAGCGTTGCAAAGAGCTCACGCAGAGGTTGAAATAAGCCGACAAAGCTTGCCACATGCGATCTCGGACTGCGATTGATCCCACCTGCATCAACAGCAATCGCCTGTGCAAAGGGCTCTAAGCCCGATACGTCGCCCAGCACGGGTCGTTGACTCGCACAGGCAGCCAAGGTCTGCATCAGCAAGGCGCTTTTCCCGCTACCGCTAACGCCGGTGATGCCGCTGATCGCCTGATAGGGAAAGCTGGCATCAAGCTGCTTCAAGTTTGCAGCCGCGGCTTTCTTCACGAGGATGCAGGCATCTGTAGCCGTCGAAACGCCTTGATGACGCGACTCTGGCAACGCTTCTTGATCTTCAGCAGACCAGGCCGAGGCACACTGCGCTGGCTCTCCTTCGGCACACAAACGACCACCCTGACGACCGGCGCCCGGTCCAAGTACCAGCACATGATCGCTCGCGGCAATCAGGCTCTCACGATGCTCCACGACAATGAGGCTATTGTCTTGCTTTTTAAGCGCGCGCATAAAGTCCAACACCTTAGCCGCGTCTTGTTCATGTAGGCCTGCTGTAGGCTCATCCAGCACATACACCACCCCAGACAAACCACTGCTCAGCTGGCGAACCATACGCAAACGCTGCAGCTCCCCCGTAGACAAGGTGGTGCTCGATTGATTTAAGCTCAGATAGCCTAATCCCAGTTGCTGGATCACATCCAGCTTCTGCATCGCGGAGCGCAGCAAAACAGCAATACCTTGACTGCTATCGGTTGCGACAACCTTTTCTAACCAGGCATGGAGCCGACGAAGAGGCCAGGTAACCGCCATGTCGATAGACGTCCCCGCGACCTTCACCGCCCGTGCTTCTGCCCGCAACCGACTACCCCCACAGGCAGGGCAAGGGATCATGGAAGCGTCATCTGGGGCAGCTACCAAGCCAATACCCTGGCACTGAGGACACGCACCTTGGGGGGTATTGAAGGAAAATAAAGCCCCCTCCAGCTCGGGGAAGACAACATCGTGATCCGGACAGTAGGCCTGCAAACTAAACTCGAGAATATCTTCTGTGACTTGCTCAGACTGCGCATAAAGGCGCCCTTGTCCCTGCTTTAATGCGAGCTCAACACTTTCTGTAAGACGAGACTCGATGCCCTCACGCAAGGTGATGCGATCGATCACCAGCTCGATGCTCTTAACCGACCTGATCCGAGATAGTCTCTCGTCATCAAGGCGAAGGAGCTGCCCATTAATACGAGCACGGGTAAAGCCATCGCGGCGACAGGCATCGACCCAGTCGCTTAAGCCTTGCTCTGCACCGAGCTGCTGCGGCGCGAGGACAAGCCAGCGGCTTTGCAGTGGCAACGCAAGCAAGGCCTGAATAATATCCTTGAGATGCCATGCCTTAAGAGGGCGATCACAAACCGGGCAATGCGCCTCGCCATGGTGCACATAAAGCCAACGCAAAAGGTCGTACACCTCGGTGAGCGTTCCCACCGTCGACCGCGGATGTGGAGCGCCTTGATGTTGGGTAATGCCGAGTACTGGTAGCAGACCTTCGATCGCATCACAGTCCGATTCGGGCAGATGCTCCAATGGCGCACGTGCGGAGGGATCCAAAGCCTCTAGATAACGCCGCTGACTCTCACGATAAAGAAGATCGAAAACCAGCGAGGACTTGCCCGAACCACTGGGCCCTGTAACCACCACCAACTTGTGCAGAGGCAAGGTCACGTTCAGCTTCTGCAGGTTGTGCTGCCGAGCGCCCCATATGCGAATCTCACTCATGCAGGGGATTTCTCTAAGCTAACTGGGAGGTCAATAACGATGCCATACGAATAGCCTGCAACATGCCTCCGGCATCGGCTTGGCCCAGGGCTGCTGCGTCATACGCCACGCCATGGTCCACACTGGTGCGCACATAAGGCAAGCCCCAAGTCACATTAACCGAGCTTGACCAATCAACGAGCTTACAGGCAATCGTAGCCTGATCATGAAACATGGCGACCACTCCTTGATAGCGCCCCTCCGCAGCATGTCGCAGCGCTGCTTCAGCAGCCATAGGGCCTGCAATGGCGATTTGCGCTGGCCAGTCCGAGGTACGTTGAAGCGCACTTAGCGTAGGAATGATCAGCGACTTCTCTTCTTCGCCTAGCAAGCCTCCCTCCCCTGCATGCGGATTAAGGCCGGTTACTGCAATCTCTAGGGAAGCATCAGTTCCATACAAACGCTGCAAGGCCTCGGCACTATGCCTCAGCGTGCGCTCAATGCGGGCTGCGCTGAGCAATGACGGCACATCGCCAAGGCGATGGTGGGTAGTCACCAATGCAACGTTCAGTCGCTTGCCTAAAAACATCATCGTTACGCTATCTTCGGCGAGCCCCGCCTGCGTCGCGAGATATTCGGTGTGACCCCAAAAGCGATGGCCTGCTTGATGGATGGCTAGCTTACTCACAGGAGCCGTCACCAACGCCGCAGCTGTACCCGATACGACAGCCTGCCTAGCAGCATCCAAAGCCTGCAGCTGCGCTTCGCCCAATTGCGGCGACACAGCATGCGCGTCGATGTGTTCGCGACTCCACTGTGCCACAGCCACAGGACTGACATAAGCCCGTGTCGATGAGGGGTCTGGCGGAGAGGATAGCCATGCATCGTGTAGCGCTGCAGGTGCTCGCCTGCGCCACATCTGCTCGAGATAGTCCGCATCACCGTAGAGCAGAAGCCCACGCGCCTGAGGCTCTGTCAACCACTGGACCGCGGCATCGATCGACACCATGGGACCCACGCCGGCGGGATCGCCTGTGGCAATAGCAAGGGGTTGCATGCTCAAGGCTTTCTACGCTGTTGACGCAACAAGCAGTTAATATCTTTTTGATAACTTTTTAATTCAGACCTCGTGCTGGACGTATACAACTTGCGGATAATCCCCTGCTTATCGATCAGGTAGGTCGTCGGAAGAGTCGCCGGCGCATAACGACGTACGACTCGGTGATTAAAGTCATGGATGATGGGAAAACGAAACCCGTGCTTGCGCACCACGCGGCGCATGGCGTCGCGATCGCGATTCACATTCAGACCAAGCACAAGCACCGATTGCCCTTGCTGACGATAACGCTGTGAGAGTTTATCGAGATAGAGCAGCTCATCCCGACAGGAGCGACACCATGCACCCCAAATCGTCAGCACAATCACATCGTAACGCGCAAGCAAGGTAGGCCAATGAATGGGCTTCTGCTGGAGGGTTTTACCCGTCACCAAAGGGGCTTTGTGATTAATCTTAGCGCCATCCGCACGAGCGATATCGGCAAGCAGTAGGCATTGAAGCGCAAGTAACAGGATTCCAACTCGCCCCATTTGAGTATGCATTTGCATCATCCTATCTTTCAATTTCCAGACCGTTTTCAATTTGATTTGAGCTTGAACGCGCCCGAACCGCAAGACCGAAGACGTACTTAAATGGTACTTCGAGGGATGAGGATTGGACGCAAGTCAAGATCAGATTAAATTGAATCGGTCTAGGCCAAGCGTACTCGCGGATCGAGCATAGCAATGGCAATATCAGCAAGCATATTGCCCACCTGCACAGCCAAGGAGGCCAGCAAGACAATGGCCATCACCATCGGCGCATCCAGGTTATAAATCGACTCAACCGCAAGTCGACCGACACCAGGCCAGGCAAAAATGCTCTCGGTAATCACTGCGCCGGACACCAAACTGGATAACTGCAGCCCTACCAAGGTCACCAAAGGTAACAGGGCGTTGCGCAAGGCGTGCACGCCCCAGGCACGCCAACGACTAGCGCCTCGTGCCCGTGCAGCAACCACATAAACTTCATCCATCACCTCAACCATGTCGCTACGCATCATACGCACGTAGGTCGCTGCGCCCAAAAGAGCCAAGGTAAGCGCAGGCAATAGGGCATGATAGATATGGTCCATACTACCGAGCCCATAGCCCCCCACGGGAAACCACCCCAAACGAAACGCAAAAAAGTCCAGAACGAAGAGACCAATCACAAAAGAGGGAACGCTAAGCGCCAGAAAGGCAAGGGACATGATGCTGGTATCGACCCAAGTGTAGCGTTTGATGGCCGCGATAACACCCAAAGAGACGCCAAGTATCAATTCGATGATCATGGCAATGATACCAAGTAAAAGCGTGCGCGGCAGACGGTCGAAAAGGACCTGCGCGACAGGGATATTTTGACGAAAGGACTCGCCAAGATTGCCTTGTAGCAACCCGCAGGGCTCGCCTTTCTTGAAGTGGGGAGACTGACGCCGGATACAAGAGGTGAGACCCACATAGCCAAGGTATTGCTGCCACAAGGGCAAGTCCAAACCATACTGACGACGGAAAGACTGCAGCTGCTCCGGATGGGCTTTGGGCCCGAGTGTGGCTGCGGCTGGATCGCCAACTTGGTACAGGAGTACAAAAACCAAGGTCATCACCGCGCACAAGACCCATATGCCTGCAGCAACGCGCCGAATCAGGAAAGGCAGCACGACAACCCACCTCCAAAGAGAGCAACCTTTTCAGCCCTCACCTAAAACCTCGCTTTGGACGATCAAGCCAAACAAAGCGGTAGTCCTGTTGCCAAACCGGATGAGGACGATAGTTGCGTAAATAAGGCTGCCAGGCTTCAAGATCGAGATTGTTCCAAATAAAAGCCCAGGGTGCATCATGGGCGATCATCGACGACGCCTGCTCATACATGGCCTTGCGCTTCGCGGCATCGGCTTCGATCCGCGCAGCGTCCAAAAGACGATCAAGTTGGGCATTGCGATAAAAGGAACGGTTCTCTGAATCCTGGGGATGAATCGAGCGACTGTGAAACAAAATATCCAAAAAGCTGGCGGCATCTGGAAAGTCCTGTCCCCACCCAGACAAGGTCATCTGCGCGGTTTTGGGCTTGCCAGTCTCTTGAATAAATACCGCAAAAGCCACTTGTTTAATCGAGATCTTAAGCCCGATGCGGGCCAAGTCGGATTGAGCCAGTTCACCAAAAAACTGGGCACTACCACCGGCTCCCACCCACAAACTAATCGGTTCGGGCCAGCCCTGCGGATGCCCGGCTAGTTTAAGTTCAGCACGGGCACGTTGCAGGTCAAAAACCTGACGCTGAGGTAAATCGCGACGATAGCCACGAATGGAGGGCGGCAGCGGCTGACCCGTCACGCGCAGACGACGATTACGGGCCAGACTCCAACGCTGCCGATCGATGGCAAAGGCAACAGCGCGCCGCATATGTACATTGTCAAAGGGGGGCAGCTCGCAGTTCATGGTCAGTCCCCACACCACAGGCTGAGGCAATTCAACCTGGTAGGGTTGCCATGCCTTGGCCTTTTTGAAGAAAATATAATCCGCCGGCGAAAAGCCATAGGCATGATCCAAATCCCCATTACGAAAACGCATCATCGCGATGTCACGATTGACATTCTCGAGGAGCACCATGCGATTCACATAAGGTTTCCCAGGGCGCCAATAATGCAGGTTGCGCGTGAATACGAGACGCACGCCGCGCTCCCAGGAGGTGAAAACATAAGGTCCCGCACCGATGGGTTTAAAGTCCAGCTCATGTGTAGGCGAAGAATCCGAGTAACTCTCCTTGGCCACCGGATACGCAAAGGTCATAGCCAGAGCGTTGAGAAAGGTCTGATCGGCTTTATCGAGTTGAAAGGCCAGCGACTCAGTTCCCAAGACCTCGATACCGCTGATGTGTTTCTGTTTTCCCTGGCGAAAGGCCTCTAGTCCGCGGAGGTTGTGATAGAAGGATACGCCTGGCGATCCTGTATCGGGATGAAGCATACGCTCTAATGACCAGCGCACGTCATCGGCGTTGAGCGGTCGGCTGTTATGAAAACGAAGACCTGAGCGCAAACGCAAAACAAAGCGACGGCCGCCATCAAGCTGCTGAGGCAGAGCAGCAGCCAAGCTAGGCACTAAATTGCCCTCGGCATCGTAGTCGAGCAGACCATCAAAAAGCAGACGAATGCCACGAAAGGAAAGTTCGTCATAAGCCTTGTGCGGATCTAGGCTGCGCAGATCGGAGCTCAGATGAAAGAGAGCAGATCCTCCATAACGCGGACTTTTTGCCCCTGCACCGCGATAACGCGGCGTTTGCGGACCTTCAGGACAGCCTCCACACGCAAGAAGGATTAGAACGAAGAGGCTCTGCTTAAGCTGCGTCTTTGGGATCCAACGCATCGCGCAATCCTTCGCCAAGAAGATTAAAGCCTACCACCGTAAGCACAATCAAGATGCCGGGAAGCAACACCAAGCGCGGCATGTGGGCCATCAGCTCCTGCCCTTCCCGCAGCATCGATCCCCAACTGGCCTGCGGAGGCTTAACGCCCAAACCCAGGTAAGACATCGCGGATTCGACCAAGATCATGCCCGCTACCAAGTTGGTGCCAAGAATGATCGCCGGATTAATCACATTAGGCAGCACATGCCGAAGCATGATGCGCAGATGCGACATCCCCAGCACACGCGCGGCGTCAATATACTCCAGCTGCCGTACCTGCAGCACCTTCGAGCGGGTCACACGTGCCAAAGTCGTCCACGACAAGGCCCCCAACAACAGCGATAAACTCCACACGCTAGGCGCATCCACGATGCGATAAATAGCGATGGCAATCAGCAAAAAGGGAATCGAGAGCAAGACATCGACCAAACGCATGGCGGCAAAATCATACATCCCGCCCCAATACCCCGTGCTCAGGCCAACCATGAGGCCAAGCAACACGGCAATCACCGTCGCCAGATAGGCCACTTGCATGGATATGCGGGCTCCATGCAGCAAACGCGACAACTCATCACGACCAATAGGGTCCGCACCAAGAATAAATCCAGAAACCTCTCCCACGCCGGCGGGAATCCCAGTTGTCCCCAAAAGTTCACGCGTGAACTGCGCATTAGGGTCGTGAGGAGAGAGCAAGGGTCCCAGCAAAGCCATCAGCGTCACAAACCCAACTAAGCCCATTCCCACCAGGGCAGCGCGATTCGCACGAAAACGTTGCCACCAGCGAGAGTCGCTCAACATATCAAGAATGCGCCCTGATATGCGCTTGCAGATGTTCGGCAAGAAGATCGGGCATCTCCTCATGCGGCGCATGACCGCAGCCATGCATACAGACAAGCTTGGCATTAGGCAGCTG
>CAYWAT010000101.1:0-10323 GCA_964456305.1 uncultured Polyangiales bacterium
GTCACCAACTAACAATTGCGTGATCGCTGTCTAAACTTTGGGGTCCACTTCAGTCCACGGATAGTCCTTTCCTGAGAACAGGTGATTCGTGTGCGCCAATATATGCAGTGGGGGATGTTGTAAAATATAGCGAAGACCCTTCTTTTATCCCTCAGCCTAACGCTATTGTTAGTTCAGTTACATTGAATACAAACCCTCCGCTAGTGCACATCACTTTCTAGGCAACCTAGGGGTTTCTTCCTAATACAACAACAGCCTCTGCCGCCAACGGGGGCTACGTTGGGTGCTGTGGATGGCGTAAAATGCGACGTCCACAGCGACGGCCCGCTGGTGTTGGCTGAAGCGTAAGAGGGTGCTGTTGTCTTCGCCGAGGGTGTAGAGTGTTTGCACCTCAGTGCGAGGACGATGTGCAGGGAAGCTGGGGTGGGCCTTGCTTTTTGCGTGCTTGCCCAGCTCCACCAGCGCCAGGGGGGATGAGACCACTTCCACCAGCTGTTTGGCGCCCAAGCGTGCACGTGCGACGCGACCACCATGGATGTCACCGCCTAGAAGCAGTACATCATGAGGGGCCTGCAGCAGAGCGTCACTAAGGATGGCGTAATCCTCAAAGTCCGGCGTATTGGCGTCAAACCAACGCCGCGCAAAGCGCTTTTGCGGGGTTTCGAACAAAGGCTGCCCCACCACCACGACTGCTGGATTGCGCAATTGACGCAGATGTTTACTCAGGACTTTGAGGTCATCGGGGTTGTACAGATGCGTTTCACTGCGCGACCAGCGACTGTCGATGATCAGAATATCCAGTGCGCCGGGCATACCGCGGGTCCCGATGCGCATGAAGCGCAGCGTGCGTTCGCCTTGGGGATGAGCATAGTCAGCCTGAAAGGCTGCGAAGAGTTCGCGCGTGCTTTGCCTCAACACCCGCCGTCTGGAGGCAGACCAAGTGCTGGCAATATGCGCCTGCGGGAAGGGATAGTTGTTCCAGAACTCGTGATCATCCGCCGTAAATAGGTTGGCGCCCCATTGCAAAAAGGAGCCAAAACCCTGACTGCCGGGAGTGATGCCATGATTCCAGTTAAGGCGATATTTATGCAGCAGGCGTTGGCGTAGAGCGTCGCTGTCCAGGGGAAAGCGCTCGGCAATGGGGATGTCTAGATAGACTTGGTCGCCACAGAGCATTTTTATATGCGGCGTATCGCGAATCGGAATGCGTTGGCTTAGTTGACCGATTTCGCCAGCGCGGTCGCTGCGGTAACTAAAGCAGGAGCCGAGCAAGATGGAAAAGGCGTCGCTACCTTCACGAGGCAGTTGCCGGGGCAGGGTTTTGAAGCGTGCTGCCAACGCGCTGTCGGCCAGCTGCACCTGATAAAGCTGATTAGCAGCCAAGCCTGAGAGCGGCTCTCGCGCGATCCAAAGAGTCTTCTGGCCAAAGTGATGCGGTTGCCAACGTGGGCTAATCTGCAGTGCTTGAGCGCCCAGGTTGAGCTTAAGCGTCGCCGGTGGCTGCTTAGAATGCACATGGCCAAACCACAGCTCAATACCATCGCTCTGCGGTGTGTGAGGCAGCATCCACATACGCGCAGTATACACATGGTCGTCATCGGTGCGAGAGACTCAACATGGCCTAGACCGCCCTCACTTCACTCTTAGCCCGGCTTCGTCCAGTCCTCACGATGCGTGCGAGCGAAGCGAGCGCCTGCGAAAGCAGGGCAGCAGAGTGCGGCGAAGCCGGAGCTCGACGTATCTTTAATACGCCTTCGTCGCTGTGGTCCGGGCGCACTCAGGCTCAACGCAAATTGAGAGCGATCTGGCCTGGCTGGTTCTAGGATGTTGTTGAGAGATAATGAAAGAGCATTTCGACCATGCGATGCGTGGCTCCCCAAATAGCTTTGCCAAGCGCGGGGACCGTGATGCTTCCCTCTTTGTTGCCCTGTTGTAGTTGCACAAGCGAGCACCAAAACGCGCGGTTTACTTCGTCGTTGAGCGGCGAATCGCTGTGCGTGGGCCATGGGGGCATCCGCGCAAGCGCATGATCGCAGTTGGGTTGCAGACGAAAAACAAAAGGGCGAATCATCGTGTGGGCATGATCGCGACGAGCCTGCAAGGTACGCGTGTCCTCGAGTTGTCCCGCGCAGATAGCAGTTTGGTTTAGATCCAGATTCAGCTCCTCTTGGGTTTCGCGGATGGCGGTGTTGAGCAAGCTTGCGTCCTGTGTTTCATAACGTCCGCCTGGAAAGGCCATGTGACCGGACCAAGGATCGCCCATGCGTTGGGCGCGTTCGATCAAAAGCAGCTCTTCTCCTTGTTTGCCTTCGCGCAGCAGCAAGGCCACGGCAGCCCAACGATGCTCCGCGTTTGGCGGTATCGTTGAAGAGGCGTCAGCTGAGGTACTCAACGGTTGGCTAGCGTCCCGCGCTGAGATAGGTGGAGAGCACGCAGCGGCGGCCATGCTGTTCAAAGTCCACCGTGACGCGGGCTGGCAGTCCTAGGCCCACATGCGTGACACGACCTTCGCCAAAGCGGCCATGCCGCACACTCATGCCGGGCTGCAAGCTGTCGCCTTCGGGCACATCGCCTTCGCTAAAATCCACGTAGGAGTCCTGGTTGCTCGTCGAAGCGGGATAGCTTGATGAGGACGGTCCTTCGTATTTGGCATAGGGATCCACATGGATGGGCATTCCCAGGTTGCTGCTTTCGAGTTGTTGTCCCTGCGAGTCCACGCACAGGAGATCCTCGGCGGGGATTTCTTGAATAAAGCGCGATGGGAAGTTGAGACGGGTTTTGCCAAAGGTGCGTCGCTGCATTGCGTAGGAGAGCATCAGCGTGTGCTCCGCGCGTGTAAATGCGACGTAGGCAAGCCGTCTTTCTTCCTCGATAGCCTCGGGTTTGGGGTAGGGCTCGCCGCCATAATGAGGAAAGACCTGCTCTTCGAGACCGCTTACAAAAACGATAGGAAACTCCAGTCCTTTGGCCGCATGCACGGTCATGAGCGAGAGGTAGTCCTGCGTTTGGGTATCATCCACAGCGGTTTGCAGGGAAGTGCGCTCGAGAAAGGCGCTAAGCGAGCGGTCCAGTTGGCTTTGGCGCACAAAGTCGCGCATGGCATTGAGCAGCTCGTCCAGGTTTTGCAGGCGCGCGTCGGCTTCGGTGCTGTCCTCGTTGTTGAGCACCTGACGGTAGCCGCTGAGTTCCAGCATGTGGTCGCAGAGCTGGTCGATGGATATGCCCTCATCGTGCTCCTGCTGCAGGGTGCGAATGAGGGTGACGAAATTCTTGAGCTTGGCTTGGCTGCTACCACTGCCCTGTTCCGCGCGGGCACAGAGCACCTGCCAAACACTGCTGCCTTGCTGATTGCTTTCGTCGAGCAGACGATTGAGGGTGGTTTTGCCGATGCCGCGTGCCGGGGTGTTGATGATGCGCAGCAAGTTGGTGTCATCGTGGGGGTGCAGCAGCACGCGCAGGTAAGCGAGGGCGTCTTTGATTTCGGCGCGCTCGTAGAAACGCAGGCCGCCAAAGACGCGATAGGGAATGCCGCGGGTGTGCAGCATTTCTTCAAACACACGTGACTGGGCATGGGTGCGGTAAAAAATAGCCATGTCGCACAAGGCGTGTCCCTGGTGATGCAGTTCTTCGGCAGCGCGCAGGACGGTGTAGGCCTCGTCCATTTCGTCGCGGCAGCGGATCAAATGAATGGGCTCGCCCTCGTTATTGTCGGTCCACAGAGCTTTGGGTTCGCGCTCTTCGTTGTGGTGAATCACCGCATTGGCTAAGCGTAAGAT
Organism: uncultured Polyangiales bacterium; assembly: GCA_964456305.1. GTDB lineage: Bacteria > Myxococcota_A > Polyangia > Polyangiales > CAYWAT01 > CAYWAT01. The sequence continues at coordinate 3,777 of CAYWAT010000101.1, forward strand.
GCGTTGTGACGAGCGATAGTTTTGCTCGAGCTTGACGATGGTGGCCTTTGGAAAGGTATGCACGAAATCGAGCAGGTTGCGTCGATCGGCCCCGCGCCAATGGTAGATGCTTTGGTCATCATCACCCACCACGCAGAGTTGGGTGTTGGGGCCGTGCAGCAGTTGCAGCAGGCGATATTGGGCGCGGTTGGTGTCCTGGAACTCGTCGACCAGCAGATGGACAAAGCGCTCGTGCAAAGCGTCGCGAATCGCGCTGTGTTGCTCCAAGGTTTGCACCAAGGTGGCGATGAGTCCGCCAAAGTCGAGCGCGCTCGCGGCTTTTAGGCGTTCTTCGTAATTAGCGTAGACCTCGCGCACGATGCGGTCCTTCCACGTCCCTTCTTGAATGGCCTCCGGCGTGAGCAGCTCTTGCTTGGCTTGGTTGATGCGACCGATGAGATAACGCACTGGCACCTGCTTATCGCGCACCTGCAGGTCCCGCATGATGCGCGTCACCAGGGCTTTTTGGTCTTGGCCATCGTAAATGGTGAAGCGAGGATCGAGGTCGATGCTCTCGGCGTGTTGACGTAATAAATGCGCGCAGAGGGCATGAAAGGTGCCGATGCGCAGGTCGCGTAGTTGCCCAGGGACCAGGCGTTCGAGGCGCGCGCGCATCTCTTGGGCAGCTTTGTTGGTGAAGGTGGTGGCGAGAATACGCCAGGGGAAGACCTGTCGCTCGGTGATGAGGTGGGCGATGCGGTAGGTGATCACCCTGGTTTTACCGCTCCCCGCACCGGCGAAAACCACCAAGGGCCCGCCCTCATGCAACACCGCTTGGCGCTGCGGTGCATTCAACGCATCCACGTCCAGCTTCACGGAGCTACCTCATGCCAAGGCTCCACGCTGTGGTCAATGCGGGAGCTGGTTCTTATTAGCCTAGCCCGCTCTCGCTTCACTCTGAATCCTGGTTTACGTCCGGTCCTCGTCACTCAAGGTACTTATCCATACATTATCGCTCCTGCGGTCCGGGCGCACTCAGGCTCAAAGCAAATTGAGAGCGGGCTAGCGCTTGTCGCTGATGGGTGGGCTCATTAAGCTAGCCCGCATCTACCTAAACAACTTACTTGAGGAGTATACGATGACCCGAGCTTTTTCTTTGCCTGTCCTGCCACTGCTTGCCTGGTTTTTATTCCTAAGCACTGCCTGTGCACCAGACCCCGAGACGATTGATAATTGGCGCGAGAATCATGCGAATAAACATAGCTCGAGCACTTGTGAAGGTCATTTATATACCCTTAAGAGTAATCTAGAGAACTTCTCTAACTTCAAGGGCCTGCGTTGTTGGAATGAAAACTACGATAAGCTTAGCCTAGGTCTCCGTCGTTTTACGTCGTATGACAATGGCGAAACTTTATTTGATGATAATCCTGCCCCGAATCAGATATGTGTCGCGGCTGAAGCTGAGGAGAGACGTCTGGAAGTCCAGATGAACGATGGACGGCGCCCAGTACTGTCACTCGCCCGCCACTATCCAGGTGGAAAATGTTACTTCATCAATGATTTTTTCCGCCGCATTTATGAGCGCTCTCAGTGAGTGAAGCCTTGCTTGTTGACCCTGCACAGTCGCGCTACGTTGTGCCTCTGAATTTTAAATAAGAAAGGATATTTTAATGAATTGTCGCTTTAGTTATGCGTTTGTTTTTCTTCTCTTAGCCTTGGTTAGCGGGGGGCTATCATGCGCCGTTGATGCAGGCTCAGCTGCTGATCTTGATGAGGCGGAAGTCGCTAAACAGCAACCAGGATCTTGCACGAGTGATCAGACTATGTGCACCCTGGGTTGGCTTACTGTCCCCATGGGCATTGATTGTTATCCTGTGGAATCCGATAAGAGGCGAGTGCTGAGTTGGTGGCCTTACGAAGAGGAATGGTACAGGTCACTCGAGAGTCGAAAGATACGACGCACAGAAAAAGACTATGCCAGGTTACCTCATACGATTTGCGCTGGAAAGATAACCAGTCAACGCCGCATTGAAACCAATTTTGATGGCGGCGAATCAGAAATTCAATATGAGCAGGTGCGTCATTACCCTGGCCAGCATTGTTATTTTCTCGAGCTCTTCTTTCGTCTCACCTATGACTGCCCAGATTTAGATCGCTAACATTCGGTATACGCCAGGCTTGTTTTGCCGTTTGGCTTTGTGATAGGAGTGTGTGCTCATCGGTGGAGGGGCACATGCACAGAGGTCGTGGGAGCATTGTAGGCATCGCAGGTTGGCGTCGAGTTCACCTTGCTGACTACTGCGGAGCGATGCATTCGTGAGCGAGCTGCAGCGTGCTCTGCGCACTCGGGATTTGTTCGCACTGACCGTTAATGGCGTGATTGGCTCGGGCATCTTTTTTATGCCTGGGCTTATCGCCGAGCTACTAGGACCCCTATCCCTTGTGGTGGTTTTGCTCTGCGTCGCCCTGGCTTTTTTGCTCTCCCTTTGCTTTGCCGAAGCCGCAAGTTACTTCACCGGCACCGGCGGCCCTTACCTCTATGCCCGCACTGCCTTTGGTCCTTTCGTAGGCTTTCAGGTGGGCTGGATGACCGTGGTGCTGCGCATCATTTCCTGGAGCGCTAGCCTCAGCGCCTTGGCTGTGGCCGCGGCGTTTATCTTCCCCGTCTTTGCTTCAGGATGGCCTCGCGCGGCGTTGATCGTGGGCGTCACCCTCTTTTTGGTGATCACCAATGTACGCGGTGTTCGCAGCGGCGCGCGCCTAGCCACCGGGGTCACTGTGATCAAGCTGGCGGCCTTAGTGCTCTTCGTCGGCATCGGCCTCTTTGCCATCGACCTAGAAAAAATGCAGCCCCTGACCCCCAAAGGCTGGGGCGGTTTTGGCGAATCGGTACTGCTCTTTTTTTATGCCTGTGTGGGTTTCGAATGGACCACCATTCCGGCTGGCGAAACTCGCGATCCCAAACGCAGCGTGGCGCGCGCTCTGCTCAGCGCCATGGTGATTATCTGCCTGCTTTACCTAGCCGTGCAAAGCATCGTGCTTGGGACGGTCACGGAGTTTGCTGGCGAGCAAAATGCCGTGGCCCTTTCAGCCTCCACCTTTCTCGGCTCGCAAGGTGCTTTTTTGGTGGCTTGCCTGGTGTTGGTTTCTCTGTTGGGTTTTGTATCGAGCCAAGCGGTCATCGTGCCCCGTTCTCTTTACGCCCTTGCCGAGCAGGGAGAGCTGCCCCCATGGCTAAGCCGCGTGCACCCAGTATTTCAAACCCCGGCGAATGCCATCTGGGTATCTGCCGCACTAGCACTGGCTATTTTCTTTTCGGGATCGTTTAAAGAGCTGGCATTGCTGAGCGTGATCGCGCGTTTTGCCCAGTACATCCCCACCTGCTTAGCGTTGCCGCGTTTGCGTAAGATGCACCCTACACACGAGGGTTTTCGATTGCCTTCTGTGATTCCCATTCTGGCGATTGGGCTTTGTGTGGCTTTTCTAATCGGCGCCAAGCCCAAGCAACTGTTCATGGGCATGGCCGCAGCGCTGCTGGGCATACCTCTGTATTACGGCATGCGTGCATGGGGCAGACGGCAGCAAATCACACAGTTGGATGAGAGCCAGAATCAGGATGAAGTGAGGGCGGTCTAGCGACCGATCATCGTTTCGGGCTTCACGATTGCATCGAAGCGCTCCCCAGAAATAAGCTTCAGCTCCAATGCGGCTTCGCGCAGCGTACAGCCTTTGGCATGCGCATGCTTCGCGACTTTGGCGGCGTTATCGTAACCGATTTCGGGGTTAAGCGCGGTCACCAACATCAGCGAATTCTTGAGATGGCGCTCGATGATTTCGTGGTTGGGTTCGATGCCTTGAGCACAGTGCTCGTCAAAGCTTCTGCAGGCATCGCCCAACAAACGAATGGACTGCAATAAATTGTAAGCCATCACCGGCTTAAACACGTTGAGCTCGAAGTTGCCCTGCGATCCGGCAAAGCCAATGGCGGCATCGTTGCCCATCACCTGACAGCAGACCATGGTCATGGCTTCGCATTGGGTGGGGTTAACCTTACCTGGCATAATAGAGCTGCCGGGTTCGTTTTCGGGAATGCGTAACTCGCCAATGCCGCAACGGGGTCCCGACGCTAGCCAGCGCACATCGTTGGCGATTTTCATGCAGGCCACCGCCAGTTGTTTAAGTGCCCCGCTGCATCCCACCAGCGCATCATGGGCAGCAAGCGCGGCAAACTTGTTGGGCGCACTGATAAACTCATGCTTGCTCAGCGTGCTGATCTGCTGCGCTACCTTATCGGCATAACCCTTGGGCGTATTAAGACCCGTGCCTACGGCGGTACCCCCCAGGGCCAGTTCTCGCAGTTGCGGAAGCGTTGCGCGCAAGGCCTGCATGGCGTGGTCTAGTTGCGCCACCCAGCCCGAGATTTCCTGCCCCAGTGCCAAAGGCGTCGCGTCTTGCAAATGAGTGCGCCCGATTTTGATGATGGCATCGAAGGCCTGCGCTTTTTGCTGCAGGGTTTGGCGTAGCTGCGTCACGCAGGGCAGTAGTTCTTCTTCGATGGCAATCACGGCAGCGATATGCATCGCAGTTGGGAAGGTGTCGTTGGAGGACTGAGATTTGTTGACGTGATCGTTTGGGTGCACCGGGTTTTTGCTGCCCATCTGTCCACCGCTGAGTTCGATGGCGCGATTGGCGATTACTTCGTTGACGTTCATGTTGGACTGCGTGCCCGAGCCGGTTTGCCATACCACCAAGGGAAAATGCGCATTGAGTTTGCCCGCGAGGATTTCATCAGCGGCACTTACGATCAGGTCTTTGATGCTTTCGTCGAGCACTCCCAACTCGTGGTTGGTCAGCGCCGCGGCTTTCTTGAGATAGGCAAAGGCATGGACAATCGCCTGCGGCATGCGCTCTTCGCCGATGCGAAAGTTCATTTTTGAGCGTGCGGTTTGCGCGCCGTAATACGCATCCTGAGGCACCTCGATGGCGCCCATGGAGTCCTGTTCGGTACGGGTAGGCTGAGTCATAGGCAAGAGGGTTTGGCAAAGGGAGGGAAACAAGGCAAGACCTTTCATGCGTCAACCGCGTGTTCTCATCATCGGCCTCGACTGTGCTGCGCCCAGCATGGTCTTCGATCGCTACCGCGAGCAGATGCCTCATTTGCACGGGCTCATGCAGCGGGGTCGCTGGGGTCCTTTGGCGTCCACCATGCCACCAATCACTGTACCGGCGTGGGTGAGCATGACCACCGGGCGCGACCCTGGCGAGCTGGGGCTTTACGGTTTTCGTCAACGTAAGCCTGGGTCCTATGCCCTGAGGATGAGCACTGCCGCCGATGTTCCTTATAAGCGTGTGTGGGATTGGGCAGGGCAGGCGGGCAAAACAGTCTCTGCCCTTTATGTACCCCTCACCTCACCGCCACGTGCACTCAACGGCACTCAAATCTCCGGTTTTTTGACGCCGGGTGAATCGGTGCCCTGGACCTATCCCGCATCCCTCGCCGATTGGTTCACCCAGCACTTTGGCGCTTATCGCGCCGACATCGACGATTTTCGTCAGCGTGATCGCGCGGAGGTACTGCCCTCCCTTTATGCGATGACCAAGCAACATTTTGAGGCCGCAGCTGCGTTGTGGCAGCGTGACCAGCCGGACTTAATGATGCTGGTGGATATGGGCATCGACCGATTTCAGCATGTCTTTTGGCAGCATGTCGATCCGTTGCACCCGCGTTACAGCCCGCACCCTCAGGGTGATATAGGCGCCCAGTATTATGGTTTTGTTGACCAGTGCGTGGGTGAATTATTGGCGCAGCTCGATGATGATGATTTGCACGTGCTGGTGGTGAGCGATCATGGCGCCAAAGCCTTGCAAGGAAACTTCGCCATCAATCAGTGGCTTTATGATCAGGGGTGGTTGTGCTTGCGTCATCCGCTTGCAGATCAATCGCTTCCCTTGCGCGACTGCGAGATTGATTGGGGGCGCACCCGAGCTTGGGCTGAGGGTGGATATTACGCGCGTGTGTTTATCAATCTGGAGGGACGTGAGCCCGAGGGATGTGTTGCGTCGCGTGAGTATACATCGCTGCGCGAGACCTTGGGGCAAGAGCTGCAAGCCTTGACTGGGCCTAATGCAGAGCCTTGGCACAATCGGGTACTCAAGCCTGAGGAGATCTATCGCCAAACCCGCGGCCTAGCGCCCGACCTTATGGTGGTGCTGGATGATCTCAACTGGCGCGCATCAGGAACCCTTGGTCATGCGGGGCATTACCTCGACGTGAACGATACAGGTGCCGATGGTTGCAATCACGACTGGCAGGGCATTGCCATCATGGCTGGGCCGTCGATTTCAGCATCGGGTTATTGCGAAGGCATGCAGTTGCTCGATATTACTCCCACTGTTCTGCGCATGCTGGGATTGCCGTTGCCGACCTTCTTGTCAGACCGATAACAAGTCTAGCGAAGCAAAAGCGGGCTAGACTGCTCTCAATTTGCTTTGAGCCTGAGTGCGCCCGGACCACAGCGACGAAGGCGTATAGAGAAACACGCTTTGATGGCCGGGCGCTGCTACCTGC
>CAYWAT010000102.1:0-10237 GCA_964456305.1 uncultured Polyangiales bacterium
GGTAGTCACACGCAGCGTGACCGACTCACCGGACCTAACCATATGAGGCAGGGTCAAGCGTTGATAACTCACCTGAGCCGCTCCTCCGACCACCGCTGGCATCACCTTAGCCGGCGCCCAACCAACACCGAGCGAGTAACAACCGTGGTTGATCCCTTGGCCATCACAGGTGTAGCTACCGCGTGCTGGCACCCAGTCATCCCAACCGTCGTTACGTACGGTCACCTCAAAGGTCACAGATTGACCCGGTTGCACCCTTGTTGGCAGGGTGCTGTGCGTTACCGTTGAGCGCGTGAGTGTTGCCCCGGCACCGTGGTGTAGCCGATGCAAGGCGCTAAAGGTTAGTGGATCAAGCGTCACAAAGGCTGGAGCACCTTTTTGATAGGCCCGCTGAGTGACTTCGCTCAGGTAATCAGGCGAGGTAAACACATTACGAAAGGCGAAGAACTGCTGCTTGGCTTTCAAATGCTCGACTAAGCGAGTCGCCCCCTGCTCGACCGACATGCCGCCCCAGGTGAGGTCTTGCATCGACTGCACTACGAGCTGAGAGTCCGTGAATATACGACTACCAAGGGGGCTGTTGTAAAGAATGCCTTCGGGCGCAATGCGCTTATACCATTGACGCACTCTTGCACCCTCGGGTGCAGGCACTTGACCTGAAAGACGCCCATTGAGCAGCCAACCGATGCGATGATTGCGCTGTCGATTGCTGCGAGCACTCTCCCCGATCAACGCACTGGCATAGGCATCAGGGACATAGCCAGGGTTGACGTACCCATAACCCGAGTTGCTCATCGCAAAGTAATCGTTCGGTGAGCGTGTTTTCAATAGGTAGCTATAGATGGCAGGCATGTTCTCTGCCAGCGTACCTACCAAGCCCCATGCCACTGGAATACGACTAGCACTTCGCTTTTTCCACACACCAAGGTTACTCAAAAGCACGGTGTAAGCAGGGCTGTCCATATCGTAATCGCCCAAGTAGTGCATCACATACTTGGTGCCGGGGTTGACCTTGTAAGCACCCGGACCGGTAAACTGAAAATCGTCGACATTATAATGGGTATCTGGCGTCTTAAGATAGAGTTGCACTCTTAGAGTGCTCTGCCGACTCACATCGCCGTGATTGAATGCACACTGAATTTGCCGCCACGTCGATGTACTTAATGTGAACTCACTGACACAACGCGGTCGATTGCCCTCCCAGACAACGAGACTACCCGCAGCATCACGGCTTTCGACGCGACCTAACCACACTGAGGCTTCATAGCGATAACCGCGGTGTAGGTTCACCGGCAGATCTTGAAAATAGCTGTTATTGCCCTGCTGAATATCCGCCGCCGAGACTCGACTTTGCAAGAAATGTTGCCCGTGGTGAGCCTGGTTGCTGCGGTATACAACACGCGCTGAAGGAATGTAACGCTGCTTGCCCGCAAGGGTGTTGTACGCAGCATCAAGCGTTCCCGTTTCAAAGGAGGGATCGGTCATTGATATAAGCAAACCACGTTTGAGCAACGTGGTCGCTGATTGTGCTCCCTGCGCATTAAGCGGAGCCTTATCTGCCGAGAGGTGCTGATAAAAAGGACGCGTTGGCAATGCCCTCACCATAAAACTGATTCATGCCGCGGCGTAGAGCTGCACCGTTTTCACTATAGCGCTGTACGGCTGTCCACTCTAAACACTGCACAAAATCTGACTCGTCAATGGTTCCATTACCATCGCAGTCACCACGGTACTTACGATTGGTAGGCAGGCCCCATACCTCCAGCATCTCATCGGCAGGCACTCGCCGACGGGCCGATTTCAAGAGGGCTTCAAACTGAGCAGCATCAGCAGCCGGAGGCATGCGTGAATCCGGCGAGAGATCGTAGGCCACCACATTCTTCGCTACCGCCAAGTCAACCAAGCTCGTCGTCCAGGCATCGACTTCATCACCAGGAAACATGCGGCCGCGGAGATGCTCCGCTGTATGAGCGCCGTCTGTGAGATACGCGAGTGTGGGACCAGCCTTACCAGTATCTAGATAGCTGGTGCGTAGCCATGCGTATGCTTGCTGCTTGGATGCAAACGGCTGATGACGCAGGTCCATCTTCACTGGAAACACAGCGCTAACCTTATCGAGCAAGGCGCTGTTAGCCCGGAGCACCACCAGGTTGTGTGCACCGGCAAGGGTGATCGCAATGGGCAAGGTATAAGGCTTTGCCGCATCCCATACGACGCTGCCTTCGATGCGCGGATTAGCCCAACGCTTGAAGGTCTTTAGTAAGCCATCCATATCCGCGATGGGTTGCGCCTGGCGATCATGCAGTGCGATCTGCTCGCTCTTGAGCTCAGACTCCCAGGTTTTATCGACCGCATGATGATGCAGATAGAGATGAGCACCATGGCGATTGACGAGCCCTTGCAATGTCGATGCAAAGAGCAAGGTGTCGTAGTTATCGATCTGCTTATCAAAAGCCGCTTGTCCGCAGCCCAGATTCAGTGAAGGCGGCGGACAATGTTTATCCCACACGTGGGCATAGTACGGAAACCAGTTAAGGCTCTGAGCCTCGACGCTAAAAGTGTAGTAACGATCGGCATCACAAACCGCAGGCTCCTTGATCGAGGTCTGGGGTGACTTGTCATCAGGTTGTGAGGTGACTTGCCCCCTCCCAGCATCAGGTGCATCGGTAGATTGGCCCGCAGGGTTTGCGCTGCAGGATAGGATAAGTCCGGTGCAGAGCAGAGCGAAAGCGCGCCCACAGCGAACTAGAGTTAACGATAATTGTGAAAGGTAAGAATAGACTAGCAAAATAACTTCCTGAGCAATCAAGCGAGAAGATTAATAAGTGCAAAAAACGTGCACACTGCGTTGTTCTTAGGTGTTGATATTCAAGCAAGGTGAGCAGTCTTCAATGAGCCGGGGAGCTCTCATGCAAGAAGATTGGAAGATTATCCTGACTTTGCTTTTCCCACCCTTACTGGACAAGGCGCTAGATGGCGTGTAACAGCTGTGGCGCCCATGCTCTTCTCTCCCTGGCTCACCATGCTGCTCGCTATCCCTGTGCTTTTGCTGGGCGAGCAGTTGCAACAACGGGTCAAGTTTTTGGCGCGGTATCACATTCCAGCGCCTGTCATCGGTGGACTGCTCGTAGCCATCGTGCGCGTGCTCTTAGGGCTAGTGGAGCTGCGTTTAGACTTTAGCCTCGAGATCGATAATCCCTGGCTCGCGTGGATCGTCAGCGCTCCGATGGAGCTAAGCGAGATGAAGCCCATCGTTCTTTACCTACCTTTGATGGTGGCTTTCTTTGCCAGCATCGGTTTGGCGGCACCGGTGGGCCTCCTCAAACATGCGGGACTAGATTTACCCAAGCTGCTCGCACTAGCGGTATTGCTTACCATTTTGCAAAACGGCTTAGGCGTGAGCATTGCCGCATTGCTAGGCGAGTCGCCTTTGCTGGGCATGATGTGCGGCAGCGTGGCCTTGTCGGGAGGACACGGCAATGCGCTGGGATTTGCCACCACCTTTCAGGAGCTAGGCTTCGCCGAAGCGCCTACCGTGGGTGCTGCTGCCGCAACCTTTGGTCTAGTCTTCGGAGGATTGGTAGGCGGCCCTCTCGCAGCCCATTTGCTCAAGCGCTATAAACTCGAGGGCGGAGACCCGCGCGCCGACACTGACCGCCCCAACGAAGGCGATCACGACATCCCCAAAAGCGCATGGCTGCGTCATCTCATCAAGTTCTCTCGAGGAGGCTGGCTCAGCCTTGCTCACATCGCCGCCTTTCTGCTTTGCCTCAAGCTGGGCGCGATGCTCACCGCACTGTTAGTCAGTACCGGTATTCAGGTCCCTGTCTACGTGGGCGCGATCATCGTCGGCATTCTTGTACGCAACTTTAGCGACCTCATCCCCGCTACCCGCTTTCTCAACTCCAGGTATGTGGAGCACTTCGGCGCCGTTTGTCTTGACCTCTTTTTGGTGATGGCCCTGATGACCCTGCGCTTAGAGCAACTGGTGGCCACCGCCGGACCGATGTTGCTGATCCTGATCAGCCAAGTGGTGCTGATGGTCAGTTTCGCGCGCTTCCTCACCTTCCGCGGTATGGGCAAAGACTACGAAGCCGCGGTGATGTCAGCTGGACACTGTGGCTTTGGTTTGGGCGCGACACCCACCGCGATTGCCAATATGCAAGCCGTCACCGAACGCTTCGGCCACGCCCCGCGCGCATTCCTGGTGCTGCCCATCATCGGCGCCTTCTTCATCGATGTGGTCAACGTGGCGGTGATCACCACCTACCTGAATCTTCTTACGTAAAAGCAGAAAAAGCTAAAAAGCTCTTTAGGCCAACACCGCATCGAGCAAGGGTTCTACGCCGTCGCGTACGGGATCGACCACAGGCAAGTTCAGTTCAGCCTGGAGCGCCGTGGTTGCGGTCTTAGCTGCGGCGGCATCAAGGTGCGCGGTATTAAGGCAGATGCCCATCACCTTTGCTTGAGGAAAGGTGCCACAGGTGGCTGTAAGCGTTTCGTAGAGACGCAGATACTCAGGCAGGGAGGGAATCGCGACATCGGGGATGCTGCGCAGGTGAGTTTGACCTGCACGATGACAAAAGATGAGATGCGTAGGACAACTACCACGCATCAGCGGCAGCGTGCTGGTACTTCCCGGATGACCCAGGGCGCCTTGGCCTTCAACCCAGATCAAATCCACATCACCGCACTGCATCACCGCTTGTTCGATCGCCCCAGCGGCATAATCAACGCGCACTGCGTCCAGAGGCACACCGCGTCCTGTAATGCAAATGCCGGTCTGACCGGTAGCCACAAACTCGCTGCGCAGACCGCGTAACTGACTAGCCCGAAAGAGCTCGAGAGCCGCGGTCATCTTGCCCACCGACATATCGCTACCTACAAAGAGCACCCGACGCCCAGGCAAGGATGCCGCGCGACGACGCGCAATGCCCAAGCCCTCGGGCTCACGGCGCACATCCCATACACGAGCCCCATCTTTACACTTAGCAGCCAGACGTTCTGCCAAGGGATCATGTAAGCCATTGATGATATCCATGCCGTAATCCACGGCTAATTCCAGCTCACTCAACCATGAGGCAGGTAGCCTGCCACCGCTGGTGGCAATGCCCAGTACCAAAGCACCAGAACCAAGCGCTGCAGCCTCATCAACATTTCTAACCACGGGAATAGGAGGAGCTCCGGGCACGGGTCGCGTAATCATTTGCCCTTCTCTACGCGAGTCGACGATGCAGCAAATGGGGTTGGGGCTGTAGCGCAAAATGCCGTAAGCCATTTTGCCTTCAGGTTCGCCTAAAAAGCCTTCAAGATAAATCGCCAGCGCTGACGTGCGGTCGAGCATCGGGCGATTATAGAACCGAGATCAGGCTTCCGCCATGACCAGGTTGTGTCGTGGGAATGACTTTACCGTCGCGCCATTCGCAACCCTGAGCAGGATCGGGATCGAGATTGAGCTGCGAATCCAGGTCGATATGATCAACGGCCGCAGTTAGGGCTGCAGCGGCAGAAATCGCCACCGACGATTCCCCCATGCAGCCCACCATCACACCGCGTTGATGCGCACGCGCGGTGGCGATAATCGCTAAGGCACCTGTGATGCCACCACACTTCATGAGTTTGAAATTCACGCCATCCACACAATGGGCCAGACGAGGCACATCGCTAGCCAGGCGACAGGACTCGTCAACAAAGATAGGCAGAGGACGCTGAGAAAATAACCGCGGCAAGTCATCGTCAGCACTTACCGGAAGTGGCTGCTCCACGTAGTCAACATCGCGCTCTGCCAACCAGAACATCATCCGCTGCGCATCATCCACCGTCCAGCCCCCGTTGGCGTCCACCCGCAAGCCCACACCAAAAGGCTGGGCAGCACGACGAGCGGCTTCGAAATGCGCTTGATCGTGCTCAATGCCTTCTGGAGACCCAAGCTTGATTTTAAGGAAACGCCCTCCGGTGCGCTGCAAAATTTCCGGAACGAGTTCACGGGTGCGCTCGGGAGGATTAATGCCAATCGTCACCGAACTTGCGACCTGCGGTAAAGCAAAGCCCAAGTACTCATAAAGCGGCAATCCAGCACGCTTCGCTTGCAAATCCCAAAGGGCCATATCCAAGGCAGCCACAGCTGGAGCAGGCAAAGAGCGCTGCATCGCCTGGTGATATATCTCACGAATCGAGCAGTGACCAAACTCCTGCACGAGTGCTTGCAAACCCGCTTCGGCCTCCTGCAGCAACTCACTTCCCTGAATGGTGGAGGGCGCGCACTCGCCAATGCCCACATGCTCATCCTGCTCAACGAAGACAAAGAGGTTCTCAGAGCCGTGACTAACCCCCCGCGAGATGGCGAGAGGAATGCGTTTTTTAAGACCAAGGCGTTGTAGGCGAAGCTTCAGCATTCATGCAGGTGTGACTCCACCCAAGCAATCGTGCCAGTAAGCAGTCCTACACACCCTAAAGCAATCCGGCTTGCTCACGCACTTGTATCGCCAACGGAGACGCCCAAAAACGCAGTAGATCACTGACTAGCGACGAGGCCTTAACGAGCTCGGCCCCGTTGTAGTTATTGAGTTCCCGATATTGGGTTTGCAGTGCCCGCACGCTAACGCCGAGATGATTGAGGGTAAGGGTAGCCGCGCGAATGGAGCAGCGCTCAACCAACTCAGTCCATAATGAAAACTGAAAGTGCCCCACGCCGAGATACTGCTGAACAGCCATGTCAAAGCTTTTGCGATCACGACGCGGCAACGCACGATACATACGTTTGGCGTAATCGTTGAGCACGTCCTCACTGGTGAGACCGGTCCCAAAGGATGGCTCAAAACGCCGTGCTGCAGCCGCCAGCACAATCTCCAGCTCACGCGCTGTAAGCTTGTTGAAGGCGTGCACACCCAGCGCCATGTCTGCAAAACAGCGTGCCAAAAGAAAGGTCAGAAGAGGCTCTTCAAGATTCTCCCAGGCAGAGGGAAACAAAATACTCACTGGCTGACTCAGCTCGATGCACACACCGCGATTAGGCAAACGATGCATATAAAGGTGGAAGTTTTGAATGCCAAAGACAGCGGCGATTTCATCGGCCAACATACGCAAGGCATGTCCAGAGCGGGCACTCAAGCGATCGCGCGAGCTAAGTCCATACGCTTCGAGATCGAGAGGGTAAAGCTTAGCCAGAGGGGCATCGAGCAAACCGAGCAACTCAGCTGCCGCTGCGGTATCGTCATCGTACTCGGCTAATTTCTGCAGCATGCTGGACGACAACTGCGGCTTCTGAGAGGTAATGTTCTTCTCTTCGGACTGCTGCAGAAACTGCGATTCCTGCTCATTAGCAGCTCCCAAGAGACCAATGGCATGGGTCACAAGCTCAACACGACGGGGTTGATTGATATCGGTCCACGCCACACTGAGCTCGCGCCACAAGGACACCTGACTGGGATACTTGTCGAGCAAAGCCTGCCAGTGGGCAATCGCATCGTCATGACGCCCATGCTTGCGCAAGGCTGATGCCAAACGTCGACGCAAAGGACAGTCTTGGCCATCGTCGTCAAGATGCTGCTGCAGGACCTGCACGCTGGTCTCCAAATCATGCAGGCACTCCTCATGCACACGTGCCATTTCTAGCAAAGTGGCGATGCGCTGCGCATGCGCTGTCGTCGACTGCTCGCGAAAACGCGCCAAGGCATCGAGGTAGCCGTACCATTCGATATCCGAGGCGGCTAAAGCTTTGTACTCCTGCGATGCTGCGCCATGCGGCCCCTCTAAAGACAGCGCCTCTTGCAATAACCCGATAACGCGATCACGCGCGCCAGAGCGCATTTGCTCAAGACGCGCCATGCGAATCAGCGCTGGTGCACGCACGGCCGGCTCTTGGGTTAAGGTCATCAAGCGCTCCACGGTTTCCGCTGCTTGATCGAGATTGCCTTCGTTTTTCTGCACGTCGGCAAGGCGGGCGAGAGCCTCGGTTTGCGCGGGATCAAGGACAAGCGCCTGCTCCAAATGTTTACGCGCGCCCTCTTCGTCGCCCATGCATTCGTCAAGCATAGTGGCAAGACGCAGATGCGCGTTGACCAGAATCGCAGGCTCACGGGCCACATGCACCACGTGCTCGAGAATGTTGACCGCCTCACTCCACTGACTATCGCGCTCGTACAAATCGGCTAGGCGCACAAGGGTGGGCACATGCTTGGGATCGGAACGCAGGATGCGATTCAAAGCCCCAATAGCCCCAGCGAGATTGCCCAAATAGGTAAGGTGCAAATCGGCGATTTCTCCCCACAGCGCGATCATGCGCTTGGGATCACGACACGAAGCCGCCGCTTTGGAAAGAACATCTACCAAATGTCCTTCATGCTGACGCATATGCAAAATCGCACTGAGATGCTCCGCCGCCGCGGTGCTGTCCGGCCAAAGCTCGAGGGCTTTTTCGAGATCGTGCAGCGCTCCATCAGGGTCGTTCATCCGCTCAGAGCGCAGTATCGCGCTACGGGTCAACAGAGCCGCGGCAGCTTCACCATTGCCCGCCACATTGGCCTCTTGCTGCGCAGCTTTAACCAATGCAGCTGGGTCATTGATTTGCTTAGCAATGCGCGAAAAACCGCGGGTTGCGCCCAGACTTTCGGGATCAGCATCCAGTCCGGAGCGGTAAAAATCCAGCGCCGCGGTGTCACCATTCGCCTCAAGTCCTTCACCCAAACGAACATGATACGCAGCGAGAGCAGCCGGGTCGTCGTGCTGAGTCAGCAGTTGCGAGTCCACCTTCATGAGCATGGACCGATTACCCTCCTTGAGAGCCAACCGTTCCATCGCTTCGAGGGTGCCAATATCACCGGGAAGAATCGCCAAGATACGCCCGTAGGTATCCCAGCGCACTTCGTTATCGCCCAGAGCATGCAGCTCCTGCAGGCGCGCGAGCTCACGCAAACAGGCTACTTTAGCATTTTGATCGCTTAGCACCTGCGATAAGCGCCCGTAGACTTGGGCCAGTTCCTCCCAGTTTTCTTCACGCCGATAAATTGCTTCGAGCTGCAGTAAGACATCGATGTGATCGGGCTGATACGCGAGCACCTCACGCAAACAGGCAATCGCGCGTGATGCATCACCGATTGCATCCACCCAAATGGTGGCCTCCCGTACCCGGGCCGTCATGGCGAGCTCACGATCGGGCGTGTTCTGGGCTTCTCGCTCCAGCGTCTCGACTAACTGGGTCCAAGCTTTGTGCTCGGCACGCATACGCGCCAAGGCATCCACCGCGGGGCGATAATCGGACACGCGCTCAAGGGCCTGCTCGTAAAACAAAATCGCTTGATTGGCATCGCCCAGATGCTCTTCGTAAACCTCGCCGATGCGGTAGGCGGTGCGGGCGCTGCGCTGTTCATCGCCATCATTGGTCAATTGTTTTTGCAGTACTTCAACCAGTTGATCCCAGGACTGCCGCTGGCGCGTTTTGTGGGCAAGCGCGGTAAGTGCAGGCACATAGCTGGGATCCATGTCGACGGCGCGGCGATAGTAACGCATCGCCTCTTCATCACGGCCGATGCGCTGATCACAGAGCTCAGCCATTTTTTGCAGCAGAGAAACCGCATGCGAACCGGGCGCGGTTAACTCGAGCTCGCGTTTGTACATATCCAGCAAATCTTCCCAACGCCCCGCACGATAATACATGCGACCCAGACTGATCAGCGCTGGAATGTAGGTGGGATCCATAAGCAGCACCCGCCGAAAACGTTCCATCGCGTCGTCGCGTTGGTTGAGCTTTTCATCGAGGATTTCACCGGCTCGCTGCAATAAAATCACGCTGTAGGCAGTGTCGCGGGACTTCTCCGCCTCGAGCTCAAGCGCTTCCACCAACTCGCGATCTTGACCCGCGCGTTCGGTTGCACGCTGCAATGCACGAATCGCTCCGATATGATCGGGGTTGAGATTCAAAATGCGTCGATACGCATACGCGGCTTGTTTGAAGTCATGGATGGAGTCTTCGTAAAGACTGCCAATCTTGGTGAGATAGGTGATGGCGCTCTCGGTATCGGAAGCTTCGTCTACTGCACGCTCATAGAGGTCGATGAGTTCGCGCCAACGCGTGCCTTGCGCATACAAACGAGCCAAAGCCTTAAACGCAGGGGCAAAGCCGGGAACTGCAGAAAGCGAGCGATTGTAGTAATCGATAGCACGATCATTATCCTGCAGGTGCAGTTCGTAAATCTCGGCGCTGCGGGCATAGGCTGAGGCACGACGGTGACTATCATCG
>CAYWAT010000103.1:0-10027 GCA_964456305.1 uncultured Polyangiales bacterium
AGCGGTCTAACGCGACGGTACTGCTATAAACCCGGACACGAAAAACGCCCCAGCTCGGTTTGAACGACCAGGTTGGGGCGTTTTGCTTTTGGTGAGATGCTACGGTGTCAATCCATCATCGAGCTTAGCAGCATCATCATGGATGATCGGCAAGACCGATGCCTATATTGTCATCCTCTGCGTTAGCAAAACCGTGGCTGTAGATGCCAAGCACCGGAATTTCAGAAGGCGGTGGCGCATTTGGCTTGGGCGTAGGAAGAAAGGTACCGCACGAATACGCTTTATTTGGAGCATCACTAGCACCAAAACCTAACAGAGCTGTTTTACCCTCTTGAGCAGTGCCAATAACGCCTGCTTTGTGAGATTTTTTGCCGTCTAGCAAATGTCTGTGGCTAGCCAATATTACTGGTTGCTCGAGTTCAAAACCCTTGAGCGTTGCTTTCTGGAAATCATAGTCAGTTTTATATAGCTCTATAAAGGGGTTGCCTTTCTCGTCTTCTCGAGTGCGCTCCGAAAGCAAAAGATGGACTTCTCGACTCAACACGTCAAAGTTAGTCGTGTGATCCCTATTGATATGGTTGAAGCCTAGGACTACAGGTCCGTCGCCACCTGGTATAGAGATAGGAGATTGCTGCTGCGCTTCTTCATCCGATAGATTAAAAGCTCGCTGAGATAGCTTGAAGGGTAACTCCAGGTCTAAGGTGTCACGATTGGCATCAATAGATTGATCTACTAAGTGGGAACACGTTAAAAAATAAGATCGCTTGTCTTGATCGCCGTATACCAAGGTCGCATTGCCGCATTGCGATGTTTCTTTGATGCAGAGGGTAAATAGGTTGTCAATTCCATTTCGAACGACGCTGTAACCCGTGTTAACAGGCTCTGTTTGCTTGGTTGTTGCGATGCTTTCTGCAGCGGGTGAACAGGCCGCTGCGCCCACGGTCAAACACAGCCCAAGATAGCCATAAAACCTTGATGTTTTCATAGGAAACCCCTTTCAAAAGACACGAAACGCCCACGCCGAATAGCGATTGAGCGCCCCGAGCCTAAAACTCATCCCTCGATGGTGCAACTCGGTAGAGATTAGCCTCTTGTGACGCGGATGGTGGTCTCAGGCTTCGATGATAGGGTTTTTGCTCTTCGTTTTATGCAGAGCTGCGCAGCTGAGGTGAAAAAAACTCCTCTAGCGTGAGAACGAGCAACTCGAGTTGCCGGTTAACTCAACTTTGCTTGTCGCTAAAAGGCATATCGAGCTGCTTCAGGCTAAAACAAATCGTCAATTCATCACGATTTTGCTAGGCGCAAGTAAAGAAACACGCGCATCGGTTTCTACCATGCTTACTGGCACATGTATTGCTGCCAAGCATGTTCACTAACTTGGTTGCTGACCAGAAAGATGTAAAAAGATGAAATACTATTACCTAACTGTCTTTGTTATCGCCATCGTATGTAGTGCGTGCGGCGTTCAAGGCGAATCAACGCTCGCCGATACCAAAAACCAAACGACGCGGGTTCATCTGGCGACTGCAGGTGAGCTCGAATGCAACCTGCGGTTCGGCAAAGAGTTCGGCCTGCTCTTTCTTGCACCTGACGGACGTTTCGATATCGAGTTTGGGGACCGAGAGGGCACATCCAATGGTGACACGCTAGGTAAATTCTTTTTCGAAGCGAGTCTAAGAAGCGATTTCTATAAAATTGAGATCGTCAATAATAGCGATAATGACGTTTATGATGACATTGCCTGTGGTGGTCCCGGCTTCCTCGGTAGCTATACCTGTGCGTACCGAGGTGGCCAGGCTACAATCAGAGCGACGCGCCCTAAGGGCATTTCGACACAGCACGGACCTTGTTACAACGGCGTCTGTCCCTCGATGACTTTCTCGACCGGCGACATTCCTTTTATCGACGGCACCGTATCCGAAGTGCACATGACCTATGCGGGCAAAGGGGATAGGGTCGAAACCATCAAACTCTCCATCGATCCCAAGGATGATAATGGCGAACGCGTCCATCTCGAGTTTAACTTTTGCGACCACACGGAAATGCGCTTCCGTCGCTTTACCGTGCCTTTTATTAGCGAATCACCAGTCGCAGACCCCGTAAGCGATGGCGCAAATACGGGCACCGCGGCTCCATCTCTCTTGGAGAAAGCGATGAGTAGTGCTCCCGAACAAATACGCGCCCTTGCGTACTGCGAATCCCAGTGCGGCAAAGCGAAAAACAGTGATGCAACCTTTGACGAAGCCCTGTGCATCAACACTCGTAATACCGTCGACTGCAACAGCAGCCGTTACAGGATCTCCGATCCCAATAACACGTACATCAGCACGTATCCCCAGTGCGGTATTGATTGTGAGCTTCTAAAGAACGATAGCAGTAAACTGGGCACGTTCGCTTATCAGATGTGTCTCTGCAACAAGCACTTCAGCGGTTGCAACAACCACGGTCTGAGCAATCCAGCGGCTCAGTGCCCAGCTCGGTACTAAGATACACCCAAAAAACGTCCAATAATGGCTTCGACTGCTTCTTGAACGCGCTTTGTTCTCGTAGCGTTCCCCGGGCGGTGCTTTGGCATCGCCTTGTGGCCTTCCGATGCAGGGAGATGTGGTGTACCTCACGGAGTCATGGCTATGTGATCACGCCTCACAACCCCAGGGTTGCAAACCAAACAAAGAAAGCGCGGCAGATTATGGACAAGCGCCACGCTGTACTGCGCGAGCTTGCTTCTTGAAGTGAGGGCGTATGCTTCCAGCAAGCGAAGCAGGGTTTCGTAACCACTGCTGTTGTTTAGGCAGAGCCTCTGACTCTTTTGCACTCCGATGTACGCGGGTGTGCGGTTGCAATTTGGTTAGCATCCCGAATACTTAAGCTTAAGCCTGCAGGATTAGATGCGCAAAAGGCAGATGAATCGCGGCAATACGCGGTTTAAGGTCTCGAAAGCACCAACCTGCACTGCGATGAGGGGGAGATCATGAGACACGCTTGGATTGGGTTGTTTTTGCTAAGTACGATACTTTTGGCGGGTGGCTGCTTGTTTGTAGTCGACGACAATGACTTCATTCCTGGCGTGGATACCGATTTATATACCCAATGCGACCCTGGCATCTTATGTGGCGACGCCGATGTATGTGCAGATGTCGACGTTGGGGATGACGTCGGTATTATTGCGCAGGGTGGGTTGTGTACCAACGAGTGTCTGGACGACCTTGACTGCCCCATCAATGGTCTATGTTTAGATTTTGGCGTGCCTTATTGTTATTTGCCCTGTTTCGATGACTTCGATTGTCCCGTACTCACTGCTTGTTTCGATGTGATCGATAATACGGGTTTCGATGTGAGCGCCTGTTTGCCTACGCAGTGATTATGGCTCGCACTGTGCTGGGTCGGTTCCAGCCGGCATTGTAAAACGCTTCCTCGTCGAAAGAAGGGCTGCCCAGGTCATCGCTTATGGTTAGCAGTTGAGTTGTTAGCTCTCAGGCATCTCTAAGTCCCTCCTGGTTGCGCTTAACCTCGACTGACCTATGTCGCCATCCATGCGACTGACGCGTTTGCTGCGCAAAACCCTGGCGCGCTTTGTCCAGATGGGGGGTCCGTTGGCCAGTGCCGCGATGGCTTTTTATGTTTTCTTGTCCGCGGCTCCCCTGACCCTGGTAGCGGTAGCGGTGGCGGGTTTTGTCGTGGGACAAGAGGTCGCCGTCGCCGAAGTGCGCCGACGCATCGCCAGTGTGGTGGGCAATGAGGGTGCTGCGCTAGCGGTGCAGTTGCTTGAGGCCTTGCAGCAGCGCCAAGGTGGCTTTTGGGCAACCGTGGGCGGCATTTTGGTCACTCTTTTTGCGGCGAGCCAGCTCTTTGCAGCAACACAGCGCTCACTCAATCAGATTTGGGAGGTTCGCCTGCGCTCGGGACAGTCCTTTGGTCGGGTGACGCGCTCGCTACTGCAAAAACGCCTCTGGTCTTTTGCCATGGTGTTTTTGTCCGGCGGATTGCTGTTGCTCAGCTTGGCCTTGCAGGCCTTGTTGCGTGCTCTGCAAGTGCTGACCCTAGGGCATCCTTTGCTGCATAACGGTTTGTTTCATTTGGTCGAAAGGCTTGGCGTCTTGCTTTTGTTGGCTGCGGTCTTTGCCTGTGTGTTTCGTGTGCTCCCCGATGCCAAGGTGGCTTGGCGGGACGCTTGGATGGGCGCCGGTGTCACGGCGCTGCTTTTCGCGCTGGGGGCGTGGGTGGCCAGTTTGTACTTGCACTACGCCGTCACGGCTTCGGCCTACGGTGCCGCGGGCAGCTTGGCGGTGATTTTGCTGTGGGTGTACTACAGCGCGCAGATGTTTTTCTTGGGCGCGACCTTTACCCAGGTCTGGGCCCAAGAACGTGGCTTGGGGTTGCGCCCCGAAGCCCATGCCGTCCGCGTGATCGAGTCTATCGACGCGATCTAAGATCAAAGCAAGGCGATCAGTGCTTACCCACAGCCATGCGCAGACTGCCAAACCATCCCATGAGCCCCTGTTTCCAGATGCCGCGCAAAAGCAGCAAGAGCAGCAGGCCAGTGCTTAGCTGAGCCAGTACATTATCGTAGGCATGGTTATGCATCCCTGTGCTGAGCGATTGCAGCGGTTGCCAGGGCGCCATATTGAGCGCGGCGCCAAGCGCCCAGGTGAGTAGGACGAGCGTAAGGGTCATCAGCCACATCGCCCGACGGCCTAAGAGCTGACGTAAGAAGCCCAGCGTGGCGATATTGGTGGCAGGACCTAGCAAAAGAGCTGCGAGGACCGCGCCCAGCGAAAATCCTTTGCTCAACAGCACGGCAGCCAAGGGAGTACTGGCCGTGGCGCATACATAACTGGGCAACGCGATAAGCGAGAGCAGGATCACATCCCAGAGAGGCCACTCTGGCAGTTTAATGCCGCCGGCGGGCAAGAGCATGTCGATGTATGTGGCGCTGATGAGGCCCACAAGAATCCAGGGGCCGATGTGATGCAGCAATTCATCGAGGGCATGGGCAAAGCGTCGCCACCAAGGGGCATTGGCAGAGGGTGGTGCTGTTTCGCCGTGGCAATGTGCGTGTGCGGAGTGGTCCTCGGCGCTCGGCGCTGTGGGTTCAGGGTTCTCAAACGCGTGATGGCGCAGCGCGTAGCTGATGATCACGGCGCTGAGAATGGCCAGGACAATGGCGCAGCCCACGCGCAGAAGCGCAAAGGGCCAGTCGAAGAGCTGAGCGGTAAGCAAGAGGGTCTCAACGCCGAGTTCGGGGGTGACCAATAAGAAGGCGATAAGAAAAGCCGTGCCGGCGCCGCGCCTTTGCATGGCTTTGACCACCGGCAAGACCCCGCAGGAGCAGAGAGGGAGGGGCGCACCGATGAGCGCTGCGCGACTGGCTTGTTGCCACGGGTTGCCGCGGGTGATCCAGGCCGTGGGCAGCTCGAAAGGCAGGGTTTGTACCAAGGCCCCCAGCAGTAAGCCCAGCAGTAGTGCGGGCGCGGTTTGCAAACTGAGATGCTGAAAGTGTTGTAAGAACTGCGTGTCGACCCCGGTGATAAGTAGCGTAAAAACCAATGCCGCAAGGGTTGCGATCACATCGAAGCGGCGCGCTTTCGGA
Organism: uncultured Polyangiales bacterium; assembly: GCA_964456305.1. Taxonomy (GTDB): domain Bacteria; phylum Myxococcota_A; class Polyangia; order Polyangiales; family CAYWAT01; genus CAYWAT01. The sequence continues at coordinate 5,591 of CAYWAT010000103.1, forward strand.
TGATGCGTACCAAGACCCTGGGGATTGTTGGCAACGATATGCAAGAGCAAGCCCGCAAAAGCCGCCGAGAGCCATGCTTCGAAGGTCTGTACCTGCCAGCTGCTTAGCAATGTGGCGCTCATCACCCCCAGCAGCATCACCGTCACCATGCCCAGACTGCGCAGCAATGCGGCGCGCGTTCCATGTCGAGCCGCAAAGTTGAGTATAAACAAAGCGGTTACAGGAATGGTGTGCAGGCACACCGCCAGCAGCGTGCCATTATGATTATGCAGGACGCTGCTTTGCCCAAAGACCCCGAGGCCCAATCCGTCGATGAACTGGTGCACCAAAAGACTGGCGTACCCCAACTCCACGCAGAACTCATGCGTATGGGGGGTATGGTCTCTGCGTTTTCGGAGAAGGGCTTCCAACCCTAGGGGGAGAAGCAGCGCTGCCGCGAACATGATAAGGGCGCCCCAACCCACATCGCGCATGGCATTGGGCAAGATTGAAGCCAGGACAACGCAGCCCACGGCCACGATGGCAAAGCGGTGAATGGGCCGAAAGGCGCTGGGCTTTGTCTTGGCCCACAGACCAATGAGGCTACCCACCACGATGGCGCCCAAGGCAAGCGCAAGGGCTGGGATCATGGCTGATCGAGCGTCAGGGCGGTGTTGGCGGGCAGAGTTTCGAGAGCGGTAATGTGAAAGGGATCGGCCGCGTTCCAATCCACGCGCAAATCAATGCGCACTTTGTCACCGGGCTTGAGCGTATCGATAGGTACGGTCTTGGCGAAGCTGAAGTTCATCACCATAGTGGGCATTCCCTTCTCTTCGCCCTTACGATTGCGAAAGGTGGGAATGGCTTCGTGCTGGATGGCGATTTCGGGATGGGCGCTCTTCTCCACCGGCAGCGCACGCACCACACCGCGCACCGAGTAGCGCTGAGCGTCGGCTTTTGGTGTTTGCGCCGACTGAGGCTGGCTGTTGCAGGCATCACAGCCCACTGCGAGCAAGGAGAGTCCTAAGAAGATGAGTGATTGGCGTTGAAGCATCGACATGGATTGACTATGGGCGCTAAGCCAGGTTGCTTCAAAGCCCATTCACGCGCTGTGTCGTCTTTCTTTGATAGCGCGTGGGCCTGTTTCGCATTCTCATCCATGCTCGCATCCTCTCTCAAAACCCATCCCGACCCTAAGGAGCGCGGCTGGCCGCGTGGCATCGCTCACATTATCGGCAACGAGGCCTGCGAGCGCTTCAGCTTTTATGGCATGACCGCCATTTTGAAGGTTTACCTCGTTGCCTTGCTCAGCGCGCAGAGTAACGGGCTAAGCGAGAGCGCGGTGCGCAGCCAATCGACGGCGGTCGTGCACTTTTTTATCACAGGGGTCTACGCCATCCCGATGATTGGCGCCGTGGTCGCCGATCGCTGGCTGGGCAAATACCGCACCATCCTGATTGTGTCGCTGGTTTACTGTGTGGGGCATGCGGTTTTAGCGCTGACCGAGCACAATTTGCCCGGCACCTACTGGGGCTTGGCGCTGATCGCCTTAGGCGCCGGCGGAATCAAGCCCTGTGTCTCGGCGCATGTGGGCGACCAGTTTGGCAAAGGCAACTGGGATAAGCTGGAGAAGGTTTATCAAATCTTTTATTTCAGCGTGAACCTGGGCTCGGCGGTGTCCTCGCTGCTGATTCCTCTTATCAAGGAGCGCTACGGCTGGTCGGTAGCCTTTGGCATCCCCGGCGTGCTGATGGCCCTGGCCACCTTGGTGTTTTGGTTGGGGCGCAAGCGTTTTGTGCATGTGCCGCCTAACCCAGGGGGGCGTTTGGGAGCCTTGGATAGTCTGAGCTCAACTCTTTTGTTTGCGAGTTTGGGCGTCTGGCTCTTTGTGAGCGCGCTGCCGTGGTGGCTTTGTTTGCTGAGTTCTCTTGTCTGTCTAGGAACAGGCCTTTGGCTTTTTACCTATCGTCAGCGCTGCAAGCCGGAGTTCTTCTTTTTGGCAACTCTGTGGGCCATGCTGCGACGTTCGCGCGTAAAACGGAGCGATGGTGAAGCGCAACCGACCCCGCAAGATATCGATGACTGTCGCAGGGTGCTGCGCATCAGCAGTGTCTTGGCCATCATCACCGTGTTTTGGGCGATTTTTTATCAGTACAGCTCATCCTGGGTGGACCAGGCCAGCATGATGCAGCGGGAAATCTCAATCCCAGGCATGAATCCCTTTATATTGCTGCCCGAACAGACCCAAAGCCTCAATCCCTTGCTGGTGATGCTACTGATTCCGATCACCAGCCGGCTGATTTACCCCTTTTTGATGCGTTTTGGGGTCGCAACCCAGCCTTTGCGACGCATGCGCCTGGGTATGCTGATCGCCGTGCTTTCTTTTGTGAGTGTCGCCCTGCTGCAGGAGCAACTTGACGCGGGCGCACCCTTGCATGTGAGCTGGCAGCTGTTGCCCTACGGGCTCATCACCCTTGCTGAGGTGATGATCTCCATCACCGGGCTTGAATTTGCCTATGCACAAGCCCCTCAGCGCATGAAGTCCACGATCATGGGCTTGTGGTTATTGACCACCGCCTTGGGCAGCATCTTGACGGGCTTGCTGGCCGCCCTGGGCAGCCTCGCGTTGGCGGATTTCTTTTGGCTGTTCACCGCTTTGATGGCCTTGGCGGCCTTGCTCTTTGCTTGGCGCGTGCGCTGCTATAAGGACGATGGCAAGCCACCACAGGCTTCTATGATTTCAGTTAAGTGATTGGCAGGCCATGCCTTTCAAGCGGTATCCTTTTTCGCCAAAGCCAATAAGAGGGACTGCGCTGACTTGCTCCCCATCTGCATCAAAGCGATACATGATGTAGGGTTCATTCCATGCTTCTCGACTAAGGATAATCGTTTGACCGGAGTCTTGAATATCCATGCTCGATACCCGGAGGCTTGGGTCTAATCCCAGCGCAAGCGAATCGGTGGCTTCCGTGGTGGCGATATCAATACGATCGATGTTAGTAATCGACCCTCGCACATGGTTAATTGAGTCGCCCGAGATATCAAAGTCATGCCAACCATAAATGAGTAGATGCTGCTTGAGCACTTGGTTATCACGTACTGAATCCCAGCTTGTATATTCGCGGATAGGGTGAAACGGCCTTACATCCCAGTAGAGTTCGCTGTTGTGGCCAATCCACAGGCGATCATCGTGCATTCGTACGGTGCTGCAGGCATAAGGAACGCTTTCGATGCTTCCCTTAGCGAGATCTAGTCGCAACAGGTCCTGTGTATCTCCATGACCATGATGATCGGCACAAACCATAACGATGTTATTGTGCCAGCTGATGCCGGAGTGATAGTGCGACTCGAAGTCCAAGGCTGGATTGAAGTCAATGTTGAGGCAGGCCCTGCCCGTATCCCCGCCCCAAACCACAAGGTTGAATGAGGAGCCGCCAGCCGCGATATGAAACCCTAGACACACCTCGTTGTCTTGGCCGTCGCTGAAAAACTCCTGACAAGGCGTCAAAATCCCGGTGAGCACAGCAGTCGCGTTGGGCTCGATGGGCGTTTGATCGTCTGGGGGATTGCTGTCGCCAGTCCCTGTGCCTTCGTTATTGCCTTCGCCGCCATCTGTAGGCGTTTCGTCGATGATAGGCTGGGTGGCGCCATCGATAAGAGGCGTGCCGCAGGCCGATGAGCCAAGAATGAGAACAAGCGCGAAGCCAAAGAGTGTCTTCATGGATTTAACTGCCCTAAGATCAATACAACCAGCTCTGCAGTATACACCCTAAGCTCGATCGAGCCAAAGGAAGCCCTTTTAAGGCAACGCTTTGCACTCCAGCCCCCTCCAGAAAGGCATCGATGCGCCGATATCCTTTAAGGAAACCCCTACGCTCTGTTCACCAAGGCGATTGAAGTGATGCAAAGCCCATTCATCGCGTCCTTGGTTGCGATTGCTGAGTACCACGAGCGTATTGGATGAAGGGACGGAAAAGCCGTCAACGCGGAGGTCTTTGTCGGGGCTGAGCAGGATCGAATCCAGGGGCATCTTGGCACTTAAGTCGTCCACAAAGGTTTCGCCAGCAAATGTCCAGCTGCTGTAGAGCCGGGATTGGTAGATATCGAAAGCAACGTGATTATTAGATGCGACAAACTCATCGGATAACCTTCCTAGTACGAGGTCGTCCCAGCTGTCGTAGGCATGCAGAACACCAAAGCCGACGTTTTTGTCGACCCAAAACCGCCCTGCGTCATGACTGACGCCCAAGCAGTTGAGGTCGAGTCTATCAATACGCTGGTCGTTAAGATCTAGGCGAAAGATGTGCTTTGCGGCAGGTGAATCAGGCCTTGTCGTCTCGCCACCACAAAACCAAAGATGACTGTCCGTCCATGCCATGGTGCCAAGGCCATTGGGAACGATATCCTCGGGTAGGTGATAACTTGAGGGGATGCAAACGCGGCCGCTTTCTGCGCCCA
>CAYWAT010000104.1:0-9835 GCA_964456305.1 uncultured Polyangiales bacterium
GACGTATTCGTCGAGGAGCCTGTCGATCCCAATCATCCTTTGCTGAAGCACGACACCTTTATATGCACGCCTCACTTGGGTGCTTCCACCCAGGAGGCACAAGAGCGAGTCGCCGTCGAGGTGGCAGAGCAAGTTGTGGATTTCTTGCAGTCCGGCACAGTGCGTAACGCAGTCAACGTGCCTTCATTGCATAAGGACCTGGCAATCAAGGTACAACCCTTCATCGACGCCGCCAGCAAGGCGGGCGCATTGCTCGCACAGCTTCGCCCCACGGATGTCACTGCGTTTAAGGTCACCTGCACGGGCCAAGCAGGTGATGCCGGACTCAAGCCCATCACGAATGCTGCATTGGCAGGATTCTTAGGCCATTACACCAGTGAGTCTGTCAGTACCATCCAAGCCCCCTACGAAGCCCGTGAGCGAGGGATTCAGGTGGTAGAGGTACGTCGCGAAGCTCAGCAGGGATACGCCCATGCCGTCCATCTCACGATTGAGGGCACCACCCAAAGCCGCGAACTTAAAGTCACCGTCGATGCTCAGGGCAACACTCGCCTCTTTGGGCTCGATGGCTGCTCTGTTGATGCCGTACTCGCTGGCCCGATGCTAGTCATTCACAACGAGGACAAGCCTGGCGTCATTGGCGCGGTGGGAACCATCTTGGGTCGTCACGGTATCAATGTAGCCTGCATGCAAGTAGGAGTTGATCCGCAAAGTAAGCAAGCCATTGCATTGTGGAATATTAGCTCACAACTCAGCAGTCAGGCCCTGGATGAGATTCGCGCGATCGACAGCATTCGCAACGTCCTGTGTGTGCAGTTATGAGCGCCTTGCCTAAGGCAGTGTACGCCCCCCCTCCCGTGGGCATGCGCGATTGCATCATGCCTGAGGCACAGCGGCATCGCGATCGCGTTCAGCAGCTCATCACCCACTTTAATGCACGTGGGTATGATTTCGTGATCACTCCTCTCTTTGAGCCAGCGTCTCTTTTTGAATCCATGCACACAGGACATAAAGGGATGCAAACACGAGAGCTGCTGCGCTTCGTCGATCCAGAGTCGGGTGAAGTGGTAGTTCTACGTCCCGATATCACACCGCAAATCACACGTCTTATCAGTTCTCATCTACGTAACCGACCCAAGCCTTGGCGCCTTTGTTACGAAGGCGAGGTCATCCGCCGACAGCGACATCGCGCCCGCCGACAACGACAAGTTAACCAAGTGGGATTCGAATGCATTGGCATCGATGATCACAAGGAAGATCTGCAAGCGATCATGACTGTGGTACAGGGTTGCACACATCTTGGCCTTGACGACTATTGCATCGATATTGGCCATGTAGGTGTTGCTAATACTCTCCTAGAGAATATCCGCGACGAAGCCATTCACCAGGCATGCACTGCGGCCCTCAGCAACAAAGATCGCCACGCGCTTGAGCATGCCTTGCGCAATTCTGCACTACCGCAATCACAACGCGACGAACTCTGCGCCTTGACCCAATTGCATGGCGACACACGCATTCTTGACGAGGCTCGTCAATGTCTCGCACCCCAGCACCACAGCGCGCTCGATGAGCTGCAGCACGTGGTGGATACCTTAGAACAGCATCACTTAAGCCAGCGCCTTTATATCGACTTGGCAGAACTCCGTGGTCAGCGCTATTACACTGGGATTAGCTTTGCTCTGCTTGCGCCTGGTCCGGGGCAACCCATCGGTACCGGAGGTCGTTATCAAACCTCCATTACCACAAACGAATCCTTGCCAGCAGTGGGTTTTGCATTCGATATGCACCATCTTGAATGGGCCTTACGCACTGCTGATCAGTCCCGACCCCTCTAACCATAGGAAGAACGCATGCCAACAGCTGTGATTGTCGGCACCCAGTGGGGTGACGAAGGAAAAGGTAAAATTGTTGACCTCTACGCCCATCATGCAGACGCGGTGGTGCGCTACGGCGGCGGTGCAAACGCAGGGCATACCTTGGTGGTTAATGGTCAGCGTCTGGTTTTTCATCTCATGCCTTCGGGCGCATTGCACTCGCATGTGCATAGCGTTTTAGGCCATGGCATGGTGATCGATCCCGCGGGACTGCTCGAGGAAATCGCAACCCTCAGAGATCAGGGTTGCTTTGATCCCACGCATCTACACATCGCAGAACGAGCGCATATAGTCCTGCCTTACCACAAGGTCGTCGATCGCTGCCGTGATCAGGCCGACGATGCCATCGGCACCACCCAGCGTGGTATTGGCCCGGCCTATGAAGATAAAGTGGGACGACGCGGTATTCGCATGGTGGATTTGCTCGATGCAGCACAACTAGGCGACAAGATTCGACGTAATTTGAGTTACTGGTCACGCATGACAGAAGGGGATGAATTCTCCGATATCGATCCCGATGCACTCACGAAGAGTTACGCTGACTACGGCAATCAACTACGTGCATTTATGAAAGACAGCTCACGTTTTATTGATGCCGCAGCACAACAAGGCCAGAGGGTTCTTTTCGAAGGCGCACAGGGCAGTCTACTTGATATCGACTACGGAACTTATCCTTATGTCACCAGTTCGAATGTCATCACAAGCGGTGCCAGCACAGGCGCAAGCGGCGGTTGTTATCGCCAGCTACACGCGATTGGCATTGCCAAGGCCTACACCACGCGCGTAGGCAGCGGGCCCTTCCCTACCGAGCAAGAAGGTGCCGTCGGTGAAACACTGCGCAACGAAGGACACGAATACGGCGCAACGACTGGACGCCCTCGTCGGTGCGGCTGGCTCGATACTGCAGCGCTACGTATGGCGGTGCGTACAAACGGATTGCAAGCCCTTGCTCTAACGAAACTCGATGTGCTGAGTCATTTTGAGAGCATCGGCATCGGCATCGGCTACCAACATGGTGACCAAAGCTGGGACGAACCGCCAAGCACAGGCTGGGAAAACCTAGAGGCAAGTTATGAATACCATGACGGTTGGCAGTGCCCCATCGATCACTGCCGCAGCTTCGACGATCTGCCAACGCAGGCGCGGCGCTTCATCGACCGCATCGAACACCTAGTGGGCTGCCCTATCACGACCATCAGTGTGGGTCCCGATCGCAAGCAAACCCTAGGGGCACTCAACCCCTTCAAACGTCCCCAACAACGTTGATACAAGCATGCTTGTTGCCTGCTGGAACGTAAACTCCATCCGCGCTCGCTCAGAGCGTTTTTTTGCTTGGCTCAATGAAAGGCAACCCGACATCGTTTGCCTGCAGGAAATCAAGGCCGAGACAAACACCTTTCCTCACGACGAGTGCAAGCAGCAAGGGTATCATGCGATTCTGTCTGGCCAGCGCACCTATAATGGCGTTGCGATCCTCAGTCGCTGGCCCCTAAATGACATCTGCGTTCAGCTCCCGGGCGATGCAGAAGATACTCAAGCGCGATGTATTATGGCAACGACTCAAGGGATTAGAGTTGCGTCCTTATATATTCCCAATGGCAGCACACCGGACTCAGATAAGTTCGCCTACAAGCTGCGTTGGCTGGAACGCCTAAGCCAGTGGAGCCAGGAGCTGACTCACGATAACATTCCCACCCTGCTCTGCGGCGACTTTAACATCGCGCATCACGATCGTGATGTTGCAAAACCAAGCGAGTGGCAGGATAGCGTGCTCTGCACCCCCGTTGTGCGTAAACACTTTCAAACCCTCATGGATCAAGGCTGGCGCGATACGCTACGGCAACATCATCCAGAGGAGGCACTCTATTCCTGGTGGGACTATCGCCAGCTGGCCTTTCCCCGCAACGATGGCTTGCGTATCGACTATATCTTGGCATCGCCAACCCTTGCCGAGCAGTGTAACAAGGCCTGGATCGACCGAGAGGCTCGCAAAGGCAAAGGCGCCTCTGATCACGCGCCTGTGTTCGCCGAATTCAAAACCAATAGCTAGGCAGAACTATCGCTTGATTTAGAAAACAAAGCCCACCAGGGTCCCTGTGCGCTGAGCACGATAAGCGTTCCCACAAGCAGTGCCGCATTTCGCACAAGCGATAACCAGCTCACCTCAGATTGCACGGTGGAGCCAAAGCATCCGCAATCGATATCGATGCCCCGTGTTATGGCCTGGGCGATCGCAATCGAAAAAACGACAAGCATCCCCGCAATGGTTAGAGCACTCGCGCGTGTGACTACACCGAGAATGAGTCCCAATGCGGTTATGAATTCTAGGATAGGTGTGATCACCGCCACCCAAGGCACCATGGTTGTAGGCAATAGATGATAGTTGGCGATAGACTCTGCGAAGGCCTGAGGATCCATCAGCTTAGGAATCGCTGCCCACATGAATATAGCCCCAACCAACAAACGGGAGACGAGAACGAGTATGCGATACGCGGGATGATGAATCATGGACAATGTCGACATACACCGGCTTCGGCGGGATAGCCATGACTGAGCCATGCAGGCATGCCCCCCTCAAGCACACGCACATCGTGTAGCCCCGAGGTGCTAAGCAATGCCGCTAAACGACTGGAACGCGCGCAACTTTGATCGGTATCACAATAGGCAATGACCATCGTGCCTTGCTTAAGCAGCGCAAGCATAGCGTTCTCCACCGTGCCATGATCGATGGGCGCGCTTAGTGCCCCAGCGACATGCCCTGCCTGAAACACATCCTGCGGCCGTGCATCGACAAAAATAACGCTTTTGGCATCAAACTGCTGCCGAGCCTGCTCTTGGGTAATCCACTGAATCGTGGGCTCGCTAGGCACAGGCGATTCACACACCCCCACCTGCTCTTTGGGAGGCTCCGCAGTGGGTAATCCCATAACCATCCCGCGTGCCATCCCTAAGAGACAGGACAACAGCACAAGAATAAGTACTTGCCGCAACACAGCTGTCATCCTTTGCATGGTAATCGCTCAGGCTCTACCCTGCAAAACGCTTTTCTAACCTCTGTGCACCCATGCGTTATTTCCAAGAGCAACCATCACACCGACCTATTGTTATCGCACTAGGCTTTGCCTTACTCGCTGCCTGTAATAGCGCCCAATGGAGTGCCGCAGGAGCAGCGGAAGTCGTTGCGATGAGTAGCGCAAGCCTTGCTCAACAGCGCGACTACGAACTTGTAGGCGAAGCGATGCCAGCACAAATCATCCAACTAGAAGCACTAGTCTCGGTGCGTCCCGATGACGATCAGCTGCGGATAATGCTGGTGCAAGCCTATGTGGGCTATGCCTACGGGTGGCTGGAAGTCGATCTTATCGAAGCCGAAGAAGAAGGCGACTTCGCAGCCATCGATGCGCTCAAACAACGGTTGGCGCGCATGTATGGACGGGCACGTAACCTTGCACAAATCACCCTGAGCAAGAGTCATCCCGAACTCAAGCAGCTTGCAAAGCTCAACCCAGCAGCACTAACCCAGCAGCTAAAAAAATCGATTCGCATCTCTGAAGACGCCAAACCACTGCTTTGGTTTGCGCAAGCATGGCTGGCTCAAAGCGCATTTGATGACGCCCTTTCTGTGTCAGAAATTTGGCCCAGCGTTCAGGCGTTAGCATCGCATGTCGCACAACTGCATCCACGTTATCTTGAAGGTGGTGCATATCGCCTGCTTGCTAGCGCTTACGCACAACTACCAGTCCACCTAGGTCAAAACCTCAAGCAGTCCAAACAGCTGTTCCAGAAGGCGATGCAGGTGAGCCCTCCGGATGCACTTATCAACATTTACCAAGCCGCCATGAGCTATGCCGTGGCAACACATAACCGGGCGCTTTTCGAGCGATCTATGCAGCGCGTCTTGCAACAATCGACACAAAGCAACCATCTTGCTCTTGCCAACACCATTGCCAAACGCCGCGCTCAACTGGCCTGGCAGCAGCGCAGCACCTTGTTTTGAATGAATAAGTTCGCTGCTTCTGCGTCAGATCAAAGAACCCCTACCACGAGTTTTCTATGAACCATTTATCATTACCTAAGCGTTGTTCCTCTATTTTCCTTGTTGCCTTGATAGCAACACTAACGCTCAACATCATGCCCAATCAAAGCGCAGCCGAGGCCAGTCCTAAGCAAGAACTACAGGTCGTCTCACTAGGTCCGCGTGGCAGCGTATGGTGGCGGGGGTTCAGCGCCTGGAACGGTTCGCTCAAAAAGAGCAACCAGAACCTAAATCTTCGCCTGCAGCCTGGGGATAGCTTTGCTTCGGAAACGAAACTACTTGCGGCCATGCGTTCACAAAAGATCGATATCGCGACCTTGACCATTCGGGGGCTCGGCATGATCGACACCGAACTAATGTGCCTGCAGGCTCCAGGTATTGCCAAGAGCTACGCTAACCTAACCAAGAAACAGCAAGAGCTACAGGCAAAATTAAAGCAGCGCATGGACAAGCAAGGCTTCGTTATTCTTAACTGGGGAACACTGGGATACGCGCGCCTCTTTGCCACCATACCCCTCAACGATGTGAGCCATATGCAAGGCAAAACCATGGCGGTACTCAGTCGGGATCCCTTGCTCAAAGAGTTGGCCGTTAAGGCCAAAGCGAAATCCGTTAAGGTTAAGCACTTTGGCCGCGTGCTGCCCCTACTCAAACGCAAGAGTCTCGATATTGTCCCCGGCTCTGCCATGGGCGCGTTGATGCTGGGATGGGGAGACTTTCTCAAACATGCCACACAAACCGAAGATACGATTTTGGTCAGCGCAACGGTAATGCGCAAACAAGCCTTTGATCGCTTATCACCACAGCAACAAAGCACACTCCAAGAAAGCTCTGCACGCACGCATGCCTGGATCAATAAAACAGTGCGCAAGCAAGATAAACAAGCCTTCAAAACGCTGGTAGCGAAAGGCATGCAACTCTACTCCACACAAACACCTTCGTGGAATCAGCTTGCCAAGGAAGTACGCAAAAACGCAGTGCGCTCACACAGCTGTCAGCCGTAGTCGACTATATCTCCTCGATACACGCCAACATCTAAGTAGGTGTCGTCGCTCAACGCACCAACACCTACCAATGTCACACATTGTTACGTGTATGATCTTGACCGTTACGTGTGTGGACGGTGAGTATACACATTAGACCCCAGTATGTGACTGATGGCGATGATGGACCCTGTGAGGATGTGAGGCGCGCATGCATAATTACCCTGCCCGTACGACTACGTTTGTTGACTTGAAACCATGGCGCGCTGCGCTGGTGGCGTTGCTTTGGATAATGCTCAGCGTACCTAACTGGGCAGTTGCCGAAGAGGATGCCTTTGGGACGGGGGATGGCTCGGATGGGGCGTTTACGGCAGGCGCAGGGAGTGTGGTGAACGTGTACCGGCGACTGACGGCAAACATTGCCGTGGGAGGGAGTAGCGTCTCAGTAAACAGCGGGGCCGGGTTTAGTGCGGGGGACCTTGTGATGCTGTGGCATGTGCAGGGCAACGACCCGATTGCGTCGCTGAGCAATCAAAGCACGATGAATCTCGATAGTGCCGCGGATGGGTTGGGCAAATGGGAGCTGACACGTTTATCGGCGGTGTCGGGCAATACACTGACGGCGCGGCGGCCCTTTCTCAACAGCTTTCCGGTGAGCCGGACGCAGGTGATCCGGGTGCCTGAGTTTACGACGGTGACGGTGGCATCGGGGCGGTCGATTGTGGCGTCGAGCTGGAACGGGACGACGGGCGGCATTGTGGCCTTTTTGGCGACGGGCACGGTGACGGTGAACGGCAGCATCAATGTGTCGGAGCGTGGTTTTCGCGGGGGACCCGCTGTTATCGGTACAGCCCAGCTAGGCTGCACCAGTCTCAGCCAGCCTGGCCCTAATGGTGGGCGCCGGGGTGAAGGGACGATGTTTGGCAGCTTTGCGGCGAGTGAGACCGGGCGCGGCATTCGCACCAATGGCGGTGGCGGCGGTGTGTGTCTCAACTCCGGCGCCGGCGGCGGTGGTCATATCGGTCGTGGCGGCATCGGTGCAGTATCGTGGCACTTTGATGGCAAACGACCCGTGGGTGGTCTTGGCGGTGCAGCACTGAGCTATTCACCGTCGATTCGCATGACCATCGGCGGTGGCGGCGGTGCTGGTCACACTGACGCAAATCCAAACGCTTCCGGCGAGCCAGGAGGCGGCGCAATATGGCTACGCAGCGCAAGTTTCGCGGGGTCCGGAAGCTTAGTTTCAAATGGCGGCTCCGCGCCAAATGCCCAAGGCGAGGGTGCGGGCGGCGGCGGCGCTGGGGGATCGATCCACGTGCAGGTCGCCACCAGCATGTCTTGTGGCTCTGCAACGGCGAGAGGGGGCGCTGGGGGAAATGCAGAGGCTGCCCCAGGCACAAGTTTTTATCACGGCCCTGGCGGCGGCGGCGGCGGCGGACGCATTCATATTAGTGCCGCATCACGCAGTTGTTCGATTTCTATAAGCGGAGGAAGCGCCGGAATTATTGTGGGTACCAGCGTTACGAACGGCGCTGCCAGCGGTGGCAATGGGTCATTTACAGCAGGTTCTGCGCTCGACATCGACCAGGACAATGACGGCATTTTGGATGTGGACGAGGTGGCGACAGACAGTGACGGGGATGGGACACCGGACTATCAAGACGCCGATGACGACGGGGATGGCATCCCGACGCTGACGGAAGGCGACGCTGGGACCGATAGCGACGGGGATGGGACACCGGACTATCTCGATACCGATGCGGATGGCGATGGTATTGCCGATAGCATCGAAGGAACGAGCGATACGGACGGCGACAGTACGCCGGATTACTTAGATTTGGACTCGGACGGCGATAGTCTTTTGGATGCCGATGAGGGCGCTAGCGATACCGATGGGGACGGCACACTGGATTTTCGCGACCTGGACTCGGACGGCGATGGGCTCGGCGATATGAGCGAGGGCCTTATGGACTCTGACCTAGACGGCACTTCTGACTTTCAAGACTCGGATGATGACAACGATGGCTTGCCGACGAGTGTGGAAGGGGGCTCGGGGACGGACACGGACGGCGACGGAACGCCGGATTACTTAGATTTGGACTCGGACGATGACGGGCTTGGCGATGGGACGCCGGAAGGCAGCGGCGACACGGACGGCGACGGCGTGCCCGACTATCAGGACCTCGATGCCGACGGGGACGGCGTGCCCGACAGCGTCGAGGGCATCGGCGATACGGATGGCGATGGCACGCCCGACTACCTCGACAATGACGACGACGGCGACGGCGTGCCGACCACCAACGAGGGCGCACCAAATCAAGACACCGATAGCGATGGCACCGCCGACTACTTAGACCCGGACGACGATGGCGACGGCATCCCCTCGGCCGACGAGGGCGCCCCTGGGCAAGACACCGATGGCGACGGCACGCCTGACTACTTAGACCCGGACGACGATGGCGACGGCATTGCGACGCTGACAGAAGGCGGTCCTGGTACAGACACCGATAGCAATGGCACCCCCGACTATCTCGATACTGATAGCGATGGCGACGGTATTATTGACAGCACTGAGGGATCTGGCGACACCGATAGCGATGGCACCCCCGACTATCTCGATACCGACAGCGATAACGATGGTCTTGTAGACGGCGCGGACGGTGTTGCGGATTCGGACGGGGACGGCATTCCCGACTTTCAAGATTCCGACAGCGATAACGATGGTCTGAGTGATGGCGCCGAAGGCGTGGGTGACACGGACGGCGATGGCGTACCGGACTTCCAAGACAATGACGATGATGGCGACGGGGTACCGACGGCTGACGAGGGCGCCCCTGGGCAAGACAGCGATGGCGATGGCACGGCTGATTATCTCGATGACGACGATGATGGCGACGGCGTGCCGACGGCGGACGAAGGCGCCCCTGGTCAAGACACCGATG
>CAYWAT010000105.1:0-8249 GCA_964456305.1 uncultured Polyangiales bacterium
GGGTCCCGGCCGGGGTCATGCTGATATGGTCGCATGCGGCTGCCATCAGCATGTAGCTCGCATTATCGGCTTGGCTGAAATGACAATGAATGGGTTTCTTGCGTTCTCTAAGTCCCTGCAGGGCTGCGATCACCTCATTGAGGCGTGCCCATGCTCCAGCCATGGGCTCCACGTGGAGGAAAAGTCCACGTACGTGGCTCTGCGTTGCTGCATCGCGTAGGGTGCGGGTCAGTTGATCAAGCGTGGGGGTTTTGTTCTCTGCCCATGGCGATTGCATGCGTTCAAAAGGCGCTTGCCGCAGATGGATGTCGTAGATTTGCTTGCGATCATCCGCAGCAAAGGAAGGGGGCTCGTGACTTCCCAGCATATCGCAGGACACGACGGACAGCGCGATGAGGCTGAGCAGGATGATGTGACGCAGGTGTTTGGCCCAGCGCATAGAGCGAATCAACGAGATGACCATAGTTACGAATCTCCACGGAGGTAACGGCCCATTTTCATGGACAAATGAGCGGCTTTTTCATGACAGCGACGGATAAGAACGCGGGCGTCTTTGAGGGCGTGGTTGGATTGATCGAGGGCGTGACGAACAGCCTTTATCGCATGGCGAGGAACTTGCGTTTGGGATGTTGTGGCCAGGTGATCGAGTTTGCGTTCCGCATCGCGTTGCTTGCGTTTAGCCTTGGCTAGGGCTTGGTGGCCTGTAACGCAAATGTGTTTGATGGTTGCAACGCTGCGGTCGCGTATCTTGAGGTTACGCAGGCTGTCTAGCCACACTTGCCGTGCCGCCTGACCCGCGTGGTCTTCGAGGGTGTCGAGATGGCGCAACAGTTGGTGCGCCTCATTATGCGGGCGGTTGGTGCATTGACCGCAGGCCCAGGGAAGGGATACGAGCACGCCTAAACCAACGATAAGCAGCCTTTTCATACGGATATTGACTCCCTGCTGAGCGCCGTGCAGAACATGGCTCCACGCTGATGACTTGTCGACAACATATCTACCTGATTCCGGGGATCTTTGGCTTCGGCGAACTGGCCGGCTACGTTTACTTCGAGCATTTGGAGCGCGAGCTATCCCGACGCCTACAGCATGCCGGGGTGCCGCACACGCTGGAGGTAATTCCCACGCCTCCCACTGCCTCGCTGCGACGGCGTGCGCATCATGTGGCGGAGCACATCACACGGACCACGCGTGATGAGAGCATTCCCATTCACATCATCGGTCATTCCACGGGTGGACTGGATGCGCGTTTGGTTGCCACGCCAACGGTGCACCTCGAGTCCGAAGTGCACTTGCTCCAATGGCGTGAGCGCTTGCGCAGTATCGTAACCGTCAACACGCCGCATTACGGCACTCCATTGGCACAGTTTTTTACCACCGTGTCGGGCACTCGCTTTTTGTACGCCTTATCCTTGTTGACCGTCACCTCACTGAAGCTTGGCGGATGGCCCTTGACGGTGTTTTCCAGTGTTGTTGCCGCTGCAGGACGTATTGATGAAACCCTAGGCGTTGACATTCATTTGCTCGATCGCGCCACCGATTTGATTTTGCGCTTTATTGGTGAACGAGGTCAGAGCGAAGTGCGCAATTGGTTGGATGGGGTGCGTCAGGACCAGGGGGGCATTGTGCAGATTACGCCTGAGGGCATGGATCTCTTTAATGCCGCTGCCGAGGACAGTCCCTCGGTGCGCTACGGGTGTGTGGCGACTGCCTCGCCGCCGCCGGCGCCGGTGCGCTTCATGAGTTCCTTGCGTTCACCCTATGCCGCGCTCTCCGCCACCATTTATTCGACCCTGCATGCCTTTTCGTCCATGCCGCACAAGCATTACGCCTATCCGGCGCCGCATCCCGCGGTGTTATCGCGTCTCGAAGAAGAAATCGGCCGTGTAATTAACGATCGCGTATGCGATGGCGTCGTTCCCACGCTTTCGATGCTCTGGGGTGAGCTTGTCTGGTGTGGTTCCGGAGACCATTTGGACATTGTGGGTCACTTTGCGGACGATCAGCGACCTGCAAAGCACACCGACTGGCTTAACTGCGGCACCGCCTTTGGGCGTGAGCGCTTTCAGAGCATGGTTGACGCCATTGCGAACTTCATCCACGAGTCGGCGAGCGCATGACCCAAACGTTCGACTCTCGTATTCATGATCACCTCACCGCTGTGTTTGCAGCGCATGACCAAATCGACGCAGCCGAGCAGGACTTGCTCGATCACTGCGATCAGGCCTTGGTGCGGCGCGCGATTCTCGATGCCCTTGCGCAGTGCTTGGATGCATCGAGCGATGATGCGTCCGCATGGTTGCTCAAGCTCGAGTGGTTGGTGCACATGTGCGTCGAATGCGCCCATGCAGAGACGGCGCATGCACTGATCACGGTACTGGACCACGACCATCCAGGCGCACGTGCTGCAGGTGGCGACGCTTTAACCGAGCTTGCCTACGAGCGTTATCGCGAAGTCGCCGAGGCTGTCGAAGCCCGTCTCGATAAGCCTGAGTTTGGTCCGGCTTTATTAGAGTTGCCTTGGATTCTCAAAGAGGTTCATGAGCCCAGCCCTGTTTCTTTGCTGCGTCGCTTTCTTAAGCACTCGCATCCTGAGGTCGTGGCCTCGGCAATTGAAGCTGCGTTGTTGACTGGCGAGCATGAGCTTGTGACTGCACTCGAGGCGCTGCGCGATGATAAACGCGTCGTCAGCCTTGAAGACGAAGAAGGCAACGAAGGTCCGCCAACTTACATTGGTGAACTTGCCAGTGAAGCTGCGGCTGCTCTTGAACACTCCACGACACCTCAATCTTAGCTAGACCGTCCTCGCTTTATTCTACAGCAACCATAACAAAAGCAGCGCCAATATAGGAAAGGACGCCAAGGTGGTGAGCACGATGATGTTGCGTGCGAGGGCTGCGTTTGCGCCCATCTGCTCGGCCATGATGTAGGAGGCAATCGCGGTGGGACAGGCGAGTAAGACCACCACAATCCAGTGATAATCGGCGTCGAGTTGCATCCAGTGGCATGCAACCAGAGCAATGATCGGCGCTGCGATGACTTTGATCAGCGTTGCGATGATCGCGGTATGCGTATCCTTGCCCATATTGGTGAGTCGCAGTGAGGCGCCCACGCTGAGCAGCGCGAGTGGCAGCGCGATACGTCCAGCCAAGGCAGCTGTATGGTGCAGGGCATAGGGCACGGGCCATGGAATCAGCGAAGTAAGGATGCCAAGAACGCAGGCCAGGAAAAGAGGGTTGGTGGCTGTGCGTCGCAGCGTGAATGCCAGGGCTGCAAGGGGTGAATGAGACGCACTTTGGTGACGACTGAGTACGGCAATGGCGATAATGTTATGCAAGGGCACCAATGGCGCGAAGGTCAGCAGTACTAATCCCTTAAGCTGGCTTGGAAAACGCATCGACTCCAGCATGGCGAAGAGCACGGGCAAGCCGATGTGCGAGATGTTGCCGCGAAAGGCGCCTTGAATGAAGGCGGCGCGATCACCAGAAGGCAATTTAAGCAAGCGCGATACCGCGACACTTAGGATAAAGCAGGCCAGCACCGCGGTCGCGGCGACGGCAACGACGTGCAGTGCGATCCCGAGTTGAAGTTGGAGCGTTGCAGTCTTAGCCCACAGCAGACAGGGCAGGGCAACGCGGTAAACCAGCTGATTGCTTTGGCGAAAGAAGTCTTCGGGAACGATTTTCAGTCGGTGGAGCGCGGCTCCTAAAGCTAAGATGCCTACCAAAGGACCGAGGATGTTAAACAAGTCAAGAGGCATGCCTTCTGCAAACCACATCGGCACTGGAAGTTCAATGTGGTATTTAGAGGCTGTCTTACTTGATAAACCTCGGCCCTTCGGTGCCTAAGTCGACCTGGATCGCTCTCAATTTGCATTGAGCCTGAGTGCGCCCGGACCACAGGAACGAAGGCGTATAGACAAACACGCTTTGATTGCCGAGCGCTGCTACCCACTCCGTGGGCGCTCCCGTTGGTCGCACGCATCGCACAGGGTCTAACGCGCCGCAGGAACTAGGGTGGTTACCAGCGTAAACCAGGATCAGAGTGAAGTGAGGGCGATCTAGTCGTTAAGGAACGACCTCGATATTGATGCTGACCAGGTTGTACCCACCGCGCGGGTCTTCGTACGCAACCACACCTGCGGTTGAGTTGATGACACCTTTGCCAAACTGGACGTCATCGATGCTTTCCACACGACGCGTCGAGGTGTTGGTATCGGCATCGCCGGTGTTCGCGGCGTCGGAGCGGGCAGGCTGGTTGTCGCCTTGGCCCACGGGCTCGTCGACTTCGGTGCCCATGTCGTAGAGGTAGAGGCGCGCGCCGCCCTCACTGCCTTCGATGGGCATGTCGTCGCTGTCGAAAAGATCGATGCCTGCATTGTTGGTGGCGATGAGCCAGTCGTTCGATTCGACGAACATGGTTGCGAGGCCGAGCTTCTCGCCCACCTTGGCATCGAGCTCAAAGGTGAGAGTGCTACCTGGACCCGCGCCGCCGGCTTCGGAGCTTTTGGCGACGGTGACGTTTTGCGCGGTGAGATAATCAAAGAGCGGTTGATTATCACCGTCTTCTGCAAGACCTTCGAGTCCTGTATCCGAGCCAACGGCCTCGCCTTGCGTGAATGAAGGGTCACTATCGCTGCTAAAGGTATACGCGACGCCCGGTGAGAGGGGTGTCAGTGAAGATGCCAAACGTAGAGGGGCGTTCGCGTTACCCTCTTCATTGAACCACATGTTGAGATCTGTGGGCACACCCGCTTCAGCGATGCGCTCCAGGCCATTGCCGCGATCTGCTTCGCCCACTTTAAAGAGAGGGTCTGCTTGGGTGTGAATCACAACCAACCCTGGGGTGATAATCGCTGTTCCCTCACGCGTAAGCGTTAAGGTGAACATCTTGGTGCCATCGTCGTATTCGAGTTCAACGCTGAGGTCGGCCGATACGTCGGTTGCGACGCTGCGGACGGTATCATCGTCGTCAGGATCGCCTGCATCGGCGCCACCGGGCTCGGTTGCAATCGTAGAGGCGTCTTCTTCCTCGGTGCCCGCATCCCAAAGCTCGACTTGATCCGTGATGTCTTCTGCAGCGGTGGCTCCGATTGGGTCTCCATTGCCATCGAAGAGGTCGATGCCATCGCCATCGGGCGCGAAAAAGTGGTCATTGGTCGCGGCTGACATGGTGGCGAAGGACAACTTCGCACCTGGGACTGCGGCAAACTCGATGCTGTAGCTGTCATCAACCGCATCGAGGGGGCCTGCCATCGCATCGCCGTCGGGTGTATTAAAGATATGCGTTGCTAAGTAATTCGCCGCGTTGGTTAGGGTGATACGAAAGGTGGTGGTGCCATCGTTGGTCGTGGGCGGAGTTGCTGTTTCGTTTTCGCTGCTGCAGCCGAGAAAAATCGCGGCGCACAGACTCAGTACACATAGGGTTTTGGTGATAGACATTCTTCTCTCCTTCTGGCTCTCCAAGCCATGGTTGTGGTTCTAGAGTATGTCGCTAGTGAGCTTGCAGTTACATGCGCGCGCGCAAAAATTCAACGGGTCTTATGCGATGTCCTGTGTTTTGCTGTGTACTGGGTTCACATAAGATGGCCCAATGGCGGCGCGATCGACTTTGGCGTACACGAAAGCCATGAGCTCCGCGGCGCAGGAGCGACTTGAAGATGCATTAGCCCTTCCTTTGGAGGCTATCGAAGCAAGTTTGCGCGTCGACAACGAGAATCTTAGCCCAGAATGGCAAGATGAGATTGCGCGACCTGATGCCAAGACCTCAGAGCCCTCTTTTTCTGGTATTGCACGCTCTGCGTTGACCGATTCTCCGTGGCCAAGGCGCGCGAGAACCGTTAAGCTTGTGAGCACGCGCCCGTAGCTCAGTTGGATAGAGCAGCGGCCTTCTAAGCCGACGGTCAGAGGTTCGAATCCTCTCGGGCGCGCTCAGTCCCAACGCAAATTAGTGAGGACAGTTGAGCTGATGTTCTGATTATTTGCTTAGGTCCCCTGCGTTTTCTCTAATGCATGTGTGCTGTTAAGCCATCCAGGCAGCCCTGCCAGCCTTGTTGGTGTTGTTGGCGCGTCGCTTCGTTGCCGATACGGGTGTGGGTGATGCATAGCTCGGTGGTCTGCTCGCTTTGGGCCTCGAATTGCACGCATACTTCCTCGTGCATCGAGTCGTCTGGGGGCATGCGCCAGGTGTATATCAGTGTGCGATTGACTTCGATGCGCAAAAACTCGCCTTCGATGCGCACGACGCGGCCATCGGGGAGCAGATTATCGATCCAGTAGTGTCCGCCCACACGTAAATCAACATGGGCGCCCACACAACGCACGCCGTCGGGGCCCCACCAAGCTAGAAGCTGCTCAGGCGTGGTCCAGGCCTCGAACAACCGTTGAGGCGTGGCTCGGATGCAGCGTTTTAGCTCTAAGGTCAGCGGTTTTGGCGTGTTCATGGGTTTTTCTCCACGTGGTCAGCCAGTGCATCGAGGCATTGCTCCCAAAATGTACGGCGTGCGACCAACCATGCCTCGGCATGTTGCAAGGCCTGTGTGTTTAGCGAGCAATGATGGGTGCGACCGTCGATGTTGCGCTGCACCAAGCCTGCGCGCTCCAAAACACGCAGGTGTTTGGACACTGCCGGCAAACTCATCTTAAAGGGCAACGCCAAATCGCTGATCGTTGCCGGTGATTGACCCAAGTATTGCAACATCGCGCGGCGTGTGCGGTTCGCCAGGGCGCTAAAAAGATGATCCAGTTGCGTTTCGCTCAATGGCGTTGGCATTGAGGCAGAATGAAGTGTGGTTGACAGCATGATGGCTTAAATATAAAACCAAATGGTTTACTATTTCAAGGAGCCTCATGATGAGTCAGCACATTCACCACGAACATGTTTACCCCGCCTCTGCACAATTGATTTACGACACCCTCACGCAGTCCGACCGCTTTACGGCCATGAGCGATGGCGCGTGCGCCGAGATCGAAGCCCATCCCGGCGGTGCTTTTCGCTGCTTTGACGGCAAGATCGTAGGCCGCACCCTCGAGTGCGAGCCCGGCAAGCGCCTTATCCAAGCCTGGCGCGCAGAAAATTGGGAACCCGGACTGTACTCCATCGTGAGTTTCGAGCTGCGCGAGGATCCCAAGGGCACTCGTCTTGTGTTTGATCAACGTGCCTTTCCCGAAGGCGAGGAAGATCATCTACACCACGGCTGGCACAGCCACTACTGGGAACCCTTAGCGCGCGTACTGCGATCGTAGGCACGCCATGCGTGCTTCGTTTAAGAGATGGAAGACGGAATTGAGAGTGGCGGCCGCATAACCTGTACGCCAAGGCCCATCAAAGCAGCTCAAAGCTCGCGTTGGCCAGGCGTTGGCCGTTGATTTGCGCCTCGATGCGGTGTTCGCCGGGGTAGAGGGCGCGGACGCTGGTGATTTTCATCGCGTGGCGCTTGGTGAGCACGATGCGTTCGCCGGCGGCGAGGTCGACGTTGCTCCATTTGAAGACTTTGGCGCTGTGTTTATCGCCTTGGCGCAGGTAGTGCACCACGTAGTCGACGAGCAAACGTTGGTTTTGCGTCGAGCGATTGATGATCTCGATGTTGAGGTCGACAAATTCCCCGATGCGAATGGTGGTGGGCCGGATATGCAAGGTGACCTTGAGTGATTGTGGCGCTTTGTAGCCCATGAGATCCAAGGCGTCGGGGTTGCCGGCTTTGATAAGCGAGCGCAACGCATGCTTGATGAGCCATTGACGGTTGGCCGAGGCGCCCTGAGACCATGCGCGCATGCGTGTGACCACCAGTTCGGGATGATCTTTGGCAATGTCGTTGAGGTTATTGGCGACCGAGCGGCGCACATAGAGCTCATCGTCGTCTTTAAGGGCGTCGAGGATGGGCAGAATGGGGCTGGGGTCCTCCACTAAAGCATCCAAGCGTTTGCCCCAGGGCAGTCGCGGGCGGATTCCCTCGGAGCACCAGCGGCGTACGTGGGGACTGGGGTGCGTGGTGAGCGCGGCGAGCTGCGCAAAGATGAAGTCGGGCCTGTGTTCGACGAAGGGCCGCACCGCAAACTCGGAGGAGAAGCGTTGGGTGAGGGCGATCATGGCCTCCATGGCGGCATCGGGGGCGTCGAGGCCGTGGTCGGCGATGAATTGACCGAGGGGCCATTGCAGCCACCCGTTGGTGACGGCGTCGCAGTCGGGCAGAATGGGCGGCAAGCTGCGCGTGAGGATGCTTAAGGCCTCTGGCACCGAGCTGGGCAGGT
>CAYWAT010000105.1:8259-9536 GCA_964456305.1 uncultured Polyangiales bacterium
GGGCGTTGGCGAATTGTTGGACGCGTTGGTTAAACTCCAGCGTGTCGATGTCCTCACTGGCCTGTTGCACAAAGCGGGCGCGATCAAATTGGGGCCATGCTTGGTCGATTTGGGCCGCCAGCGCCTGTGCGGCCTTCGCATCAAAGTAGTCTTTGAAGGTTTTGTGCGTGATCTCGGGGTTTGTGTGCTTATCGAGGGTAGAGGCCATGGACGAACACCCTCTTAGCTAAACATGGCGGCGGCGCGGCGTTTGAGTTCATCGGCGGGCACGTCTTCCACATGCGTAGCCAAGGTCCAGCGATAGCCAAAGGGGTCGGCGAATTGGCCCGAGCGGTCGCCGTAGAACTGTTTTTCGACGGGACGGATGACCTCGGCGCCGGCGGCGATGGCTTGTTCGGCGGCCTTGTCCACGTCTTCGACGTAAATCATCAGGTGTACCGCGGAGCCGCCCAGCGATTGCGGGCTGAGTACCTGCATGGAGGGAAATTCATCCGAGAGCATGATGCGTGAGTTGCCGATTTGGATTTCGGCATGGCCAATCGCCCCGTCGGGAGAGACGATGGGTTCCATGACTTCCTTTGCGCCGAAGGCTTCTTTGTAAAAGGCGATCGCCTTGGCCGCGCCTTTGATGCAGAGGTAGGGCGTGACGGAGTGGTAGCCGGCGGGAATGGGACTGACGGTCATCGGGGTCTCTCCTTCAAGGTATCTGTTTAAAGAAATACAGTCACAATGCAAGCTGTGGGTGAATTTCGCGCAGCTTCTTATGCTTCATTGGGTGCAGACTTCTGGAATTTCTATGCATGCTGGGTGCTGCTACCTGCGCTGCTGAAGTTCCTATGGGTGCCACGCGATGCTACCCACTCTGTGGGCGTTCGCTTCTAGGGTTTCTATACATGCTTGGCATCACAGCCCAGCCACGACGAGCTGTGGGTGGACTTTGCGCAGTGACCTTTACTTCATTGAGTGCAGACTTCTGGAATTTCTATGCATGCTGGGTGCTGCTACCTGCGCTGCTGAAGTTCCTATGGGTGCCACGCGATGCTACCCACTCTGTGGGCGTTCGCTTCTAGGGTTTCTATGCATGCTTGGCATCACAGCGCAGCCACTGCGAGCTGACTAGCAGCGCTTCATCGCCTTGCTCCACCGCTAACGACGCCTCTGACAGCGCGATCGATGCGCGCGTCATCGCGAACAGAGCCCCTGACACCGGCCGCAGAGGTCCCGTCACCGTGATCAGAGTCCCGGACATCGGCGGCAGAGGTCTCGTCACCGTGATC
>CAYWAT010000106.1:0-3401 GCA_964456305.1 uncultured Polyangiales bacterium
GGTCACAAGCTGAGCTAAACTCATCACCGCGCCCGTTAAGCCAATCACAGCTTAAGCTTAAGGTGGTCACACCTTTAAAATCGCTTCTTTGTGGTTGTGACCAGCATAGCGCCATGGAACAAATGCTCCAGATTTGAGAAAAATAGCATCATATGCGGCTGTGAGGGTCTTATCCTTAACTGTGAGGAGGTGTACGCGCTGGAGATTAAGCCTTCCTGAGGGCTGTGAGCGTTGATTGCGACGGCAAGGGAGCTTTATTTGCTGCAGTGGTCTCGTTTAAAGCCGTAGTGATTGATTAAATTAAGGGTGTGACCGCTTTAAATCCATGATTTATTGGCTTAAGTAACGCTCTTCAACCTTGTGCTTGAGCTGTGAAATATGCGCTACGCCGGCAAGACCTTGTCTGTCTCGTCGCAGAGCAATCGTTCACTCAAAGGAAGGCCAAAGCGCTCGTTCATCATTTGAGTGACGCGTTGATGCAAGCCTTGCTTGGCTTCGTCGGAGGGGAAAATGAAATGAACACGTATGTTCGCCTTGAACTCTGCTTGCATTGAAGCGCCCGGCTCTTCCTGAGATACCGCGGCTTCAAGGTGCAAGGGTTCATCAACAGTAGGAACCCTTAGTTTAAGGAGAAAACGAGTCGCATCGGGAAGTGGATGGGGTGAGCGAATATCGATCCAGCCGCGACGAATGCTTTGCGCATACTCAGAAAAGAAGGCGTTGAGTCGCTCGTACTGAATGCATAAGCATATACATTGATGAGAAGAGCCATTGAGTTCTTCACGCGAGCGCATCAGATCGTGTACCCTAACGTAGCTGTTTGCGTTAAGTCAGGTTGTTGCGCATAGTTCATACTCATTTAGGCTATACAAAGTTGCAGTTCTATAGAACTATTTTTTAACGACTATGACTGAAAAAACCAACCCCCAGTCCCCGGACGATATTCAGTCCCAATCTCAGGCGTCTGAGGTTGCGGATAGCACTTCTCTTAATGCCGTGGATAGCACCTCGGCAGATGTTGCCCAGGCCGAAGCCTCTATAGAGGAGGAAGCGTCTGATTCGACCGCTCAAGATGCTGAAATAACGACTGCTCAGGGGGATGAAGGGGCTGCTGAGGGAGACGCGAAGGCTACTCAGACAGCAGACAAGGGCAGTGCCGCGGCAAGCGCGCCCAAAGAGAAAAAAGCGGCCAAGCGCAAAAAGAAAAAAACCGCGGACGCCGTGACCGACCCCGCCAAGGTTCCTTTTATGACCTGGTTTGAGGGAAAGACGCGCAATCATTCCTTTTCTGTGGGCGAAATCGTTGCCGGTAAGATTACCCAGGTTGATGACGAAACCCTCATGGTGGATCTTTTTGGCAAAGCCCTTGCGGTTGTGGATCGCCTCCAGCCCCAGGACCTGCCTGCGAGCGATGACGCCGATGCGCAGGCGCAGGCCGCTGAAGCCGAGAGCGATGAGAGTCCTCAAGAGGCTCAGAGCGATAGCGATACCCAGGCAGCTGTGGATGTCGCCGCGGTAGAACCCTCCGCATCCGATGAAAGCGCTGCATCTGCCGAGTCCACGCAAACAGAGGCCGATAAGTCGGCATTGCTTTCGGAAAGCAGCGCAGCAGCAGCGGCCCCTATAAAGGAAGAGACGAAAGACGAGGCCTCTGCGTCTGGTCAAGAGGGTCAAGATGCGCGCGCAGACGCTCACCATGATGACGCGCAAGCGCAGGATGCGGCAGCCGATGATGCATCCGGCGATGCCGCCAAAGCGCAGGCGCAAGCGCCTGCGATGACGCTGGAGGAAGCCAAAGCAGTGCTTGCCGAAGGCGAGCAAGGAAACCTGCTGCGCGATGTCGCGTGTTTGCCCAATACAATTTTCCGCGGCCGCGTGGGGGCGATTGCCGAAAGCGGGCATGTGACGGTGTTTAATCGCCTTGTGGATCGCAAGCGCGTGCGTAGGGCCTTGGATGTGGTGCGCCAAGAAGAGAGCAATCACGTGCATGGCATCATTTTTGGCTTTAACCGCGGCGGTTTTGATGTGGTTGTGGCCGGCGTGCGTGCCTTTTGTCCCGCCAGCGCCTTTTCGCTTAAGCCCATCGCAAATCCCGAAGAATTTATCGGTCAGCGCCTTGAGTTTACCCTATCGCCCATTCGCTCGGGCAAATACGGCATTGTTGTGGGGCGTCGCTCCATGCTTGAGCGGGAAGCAAGGCGGGTCGCCAAAGAGCGTTTGCAGGTCTTGAAGCCTGGCGATGTAATTCCAGGCAAGGTCTCCGAGGTGCGTGAGTATGGCCTCTTCGTTAATATCGGCGGCGTTGATGGCATGGTCCACCAGAGCGAGCTGGCGTGGAAACGGGGCGTGCGTCCCGGCGATATCGCCAAGCCAGGCGATTCTCTGGAGGTGAAAGTGCTTGAGGTGCATCCTCCGTCGCGCAAAGACCGCATGGGACGCGTTTCGCTTTCGTTGCGCGCGCTGCAAGAAAGCCCATGGGAGACACATCGCGACTTGCTTGTGGTGGGATCGGCGCAGCAGGGCAAAGTGGTGAGCACCACCGAGTTTGGTGCCTTCATTGAACTCGCTCCAGCGGTAGAAGGGTTGCTTCATATCTCCGAACTCGGTCGCAATCTCAAGCACGCGAACGAAGCGGTGAAAGAGGGCGATGAAGTGCGCGTTGTGGTGGAGCATGTAGATCCCAAACAAGGGCGTATTTCCTTGTCCAAGCTCTCCGAGGCGATGCAGCAGGCGATTGAGCGCGGCGAACTCGATATGTCGCGTCGTCCCGCGTCCTTGCGCTCGGGTTCGCGCGTGACCGTACGGGTGGATTCGGTTGATCCACGGGCGGTACATGTGCAGGTAGTCGGTGTTTTTGGCAAGCGCGGGCGTGGTGTGATCGCAACCCGCGACATGGGCTCGATGAGTAGCGGTAATTTGCGCAAATCCCTCAAAGCCGGCACCGAACTAGAAGTGAAAATCGTTAGTGTGGAGCGCGATGGCACCTTGAAGTGCTCGATCAAAGCGCGTGAGGCCGACGAAGAGAGGCAGGCCGTGCAAGCCTACCGCAAAGAAGCCGCCAAACAGGGCTTGGGTACCTTTGGCGATTTGCTGCGCGCCAAGCTCGACAATGCTTCGTCGAGTGCATCAAGTAATAAGTAACGAAGAGCTGTGACTGCGTCGATCATGAGCATGCAACCATGGTGTAAACGCATTGCTGGCCTACTCGCGGTGTTCATCGTGGTGGTCTTGCCTATGGCCTGCGCTCACCACAGAGGGTCGACGCGTTCTTGGCCGCCTCCAGAGCATAAAGATGCGGGGGACGCAAAATCGACAGACACCATGCAGCTGACCTCTACAAGCGCTGCATTTTCTGGCACTACCGACGATGATTCCATCGAGGCCGCAGAGACGAATCCCTA
>CAYWAT010000106.1:3411-9467 GCA_964456305.1 uncultured Polyangiales bacterium
GACCGTAAGCTCCATTCGCGCGTCGTGGCTTCCCCGTCTCAAAGCGTTGCCCGGTATTCCTATCGCGTGGAATCGTTGGGTGGAGCGTTATCTCGAACATTTTGGTCGCAGTGAGCGAGGGCGGCGCACCTTTCTGCATCATATGCACGAAGCCTGTAAGTATCTGCCCATGTTGAGGCAGGCCTTTGCGAAAACCGACCTGCCTTTCGATTTGGTTTACACCGTTTTCGTCGAAAGCGGCTTCGATCCACTGGCGCGATCGGGCGCTGGCGCAGGTGGGCTTTGGCAGTTTAAGAAAAGCACCGGTCAGACCTACGGATTGAAGGTAAATCGTTGGGTGGATGAACGTCTCGACCCTCAAAAAGCAACGCATGCGGCATTGGCGCATCTGCGTGACTTGCAAAAGCAGTTTGGCAACTGGTCCTTGGCCTTGGCGGCCTACAACATGGGCCCGTGGGCTTTGATGCGTTCGATCCGCAAGTACAACACCAATGACTACACCGTTCTCTCGCATATCGAAGCCGGTCTGCCTTATGAGACGGTGATGTACGTGGCCAAGATTCAAGCGGTGATGATTCTGGCCAATAATCTGAATGTATTTGATTATCCTCCCATTGAATGTGAGGGCGAGTCGCTCGCCTATGCGGATATTATTCGTGTGCCTGCAGGCGTGCGACTCTCGGCGATTGCGGCCGCGACCAAAACGCGGGTTGAAACCTTGGCTCGTTTAAATCCTTCGCTGATTCGCTCACGTGTTCCTCCCTCCGGCGAACCCTTGAAGCGCGTGCGTGTTCCTCAGGGTGCGGCAGCGCGCGGAATGCAACGCTGGTGGCGAGCAACGCTCAAATCGGGAGACTACGATGTCTATACCTTGGGCGTCAGCGATACCTTGGCCAGTCTCGCTACCGAACGCGATACACGCGTGGCGACGATACGTCGCATCAATCGTTTAGAGGACAACGAATCACTGCCGATTGGACTGGCGCTTATTCTTCCAGAATCTAAAGAGCGCGATGCGGATGATGCCTACAGACCCCCGCGCGAAACTGGCAATCTTGCGAGTATCATCGCAACCTCTGATCCCGCGTTGATTCCTGCGGGTCGTCAACGGGTCTTTGCACGGATACGAGGGCACGAGACCCTAAACGACATTGCTTTTTTCATCGATGCCCATCCCGAGCATGTGGCGGCTTGGAATTCCTTGGATCGCCACGCTGTTTTGCAACGGGGCATGGTGCTGCAGTTGTTTGTGAAACAAGGGCAGTCTCTTGATGGCTTAGCCGTCATCGATGTTCCCAAGCATGTTGTGCTTGAACGACACAGTGAAGAGTTCTTAGATTATTATGAGTCGCAAAAAGGCCGCGTGCGCTTTCAGTACACCATCCGTGCGGGCGATACCCTGCGTTCTATTGCGCGCCGTTTTGGTATTGAAGTCGGCGATATCACCCGTATCAATCGATTCTCTCGGCATACCGAAATCGAAACGGGTGAGACCATTACCATCTATGCGCAGCGAGATAAGGTTTTGCCCAAGTATCTTAAGAACTAAGTTGTGTTCTTCTCAACCTTGTTCAAGCCATTCAATTTCGTCTGAACTGAGTTCCAAAGTCGCACTGCTGAGCGAGGCTCTTAACTCCTCCATGGTGCGCGAACCGATGAGCGCGAAACTGGGAAATGCCTGATGCGTTACATAGGCGAGCGCGACGGCGTTGATAGAATGCCCATGTCGTGCGGCAAGTTGGGCCGCACGTGCTTTACGCTCGCGATTAAGGTCACAGAGCCAGCGTGAAGCAAGCGCTTCATCGCGTTGTAAATCCTTCTCGCTGCGAGCAAAAAATCCCTGCGCTTGGCTCGACCAGGCCAGCAAGGGCAGTTGAACCTGAGCAAGCCATTGCCGGAAGCGCTGATCCTGTACGTTGACACAGCCTGGCCACATAGGGCCTTGCCAAACCGCTAAACTGAACTGATTGCTGAGAAATTGCAGTGCTTTTAAGCCATGCTGATGTGCATAGGCCTGAGCCTGTATCATCCGCTCTTGCTGCCAGTTCGATACGCCGATGCAACGGGTCAATCCAGCGGCTTGAATGCGATTCAAGGCATCGACAAACTCGCCCACGGGCACTGCCGGGTTGTCGCGATGCATCAGATAAATATCCAGCTGGGCGAGGCCTAGTCGTTCCAGGCTTTGGTATAACTCACGCTCGATTGCATCGGGGTAACAGCAGGGGGAATGCGCTCCTTTGCTGATCAGCACGATATCATCGCGAACGCCGCGTTGCTGTATCCAGGTGCCAAGCACGGCCTCGCAAGAGTCGCTTAGGGTGGCATCGCGCGCGATAGCGTCATGGCCCAGCATGGTGTGGACATCGTAGTAGTGGGCGGTATCAAAGACATTGCCCCCCGATTCGACATAAAGATCAAAAAGCGCGCAGGCGCTGGGGTAGTGAAACTTGAAATCAACCCCCATCACTAAGCTAGACAAGGGTTTGTCCAACCCGTTGACGTGGCGCTGCTTGAGCTTCTGCTGCACCGAGACCGAATGACGGAGTTCCTTGGCGCGCGTTGCGTGTATCGATGCTACGCTGGCTTTTTCCCACGGGTACACGATACCTGCGCTGCCCCGCCAACGATCCAGATTGCGTATGAGCGCTTCAGAATGCGCCCAAGGCATCTGAGCAACCTCATGGTTGCCTGCAAAGAAGGCATCGGCAAAGGCATCGCTTTGGGCTGCATAAGGATTGACCGTGCTTAGCGGTACATCGACTGAATTGATGCGTAGTTGAGGCGCTGGTGATGAATCATGGGTGCCTGCAGAAAAGGGCTGCGTCATCTCGATGCATCCCGAGCTGCCGACAATGCGTAGCTTTTGTTGCAGCGCCATATCGCAAGCCACGTCGAGCTTCGCAATCCAACCTCCAGGGAAACGCAGTGTTGCGCAACTGTGAATATCCACGCAGGTCTCCGCATGAAAACGCGAGAGGGCTGAACAATGCTCGGGATCGACCCAACCTTTAACATTGCCTGCGGCTGCGCTCGCTAACCAACAGGCTAAAGCCATGGGATAGCCGCCAATGTCTAAGACAGCGCCTGCTGCAAGATGGGGATCCCAAAGGCGATCCTTCCGCGATAGCGTGCGATGGTCGCCGCCAAACACCGCCTCAACCGATTGAATCGAGCCAATACGTCCTTCTGCAATATGACTGAGTAAGGTGTGCAACTGGGGATGAAAGCGAAACATCCAGCCTTCCATAAAAGTTACGGGTGCGGCTTTAAGCGCATCCCAGACACGCATCGATTCTGCGCGATTAATGGCAAAGGGTTTTTCACACAGCACGCCTTTTCCTTGTTGAGCGGCGGCGATAATGGCGTCGCTGTGCATGGTATGCGGCAGGGCAATGTAGACTGCATCAACATCGTCACGCGCCAATAGGGCATCGTAATCGTGTACACGAAGCGGCGCGGGGATATCCTGAGGCGCGGCGCTACGACTTGCGATGGCGACGCAGCGGTGCCGAGGCGTTTTGGCAAGAGCATTGGCGAATTGTCTGGCGATACGGCCCCAGCCAAGGATTCCCCAACGGAGTACAGGATGATGGTGAGATGGTATGGCTTGCATCGCTCTCATGTAGGTGACGACTATCTCTCTGTCCTTGGACAGTTCGCTCTGTGGCATGGACATTTCGCGCAGATGCTCCACTCTTAAGCCGGTTGTGCCCATTCGCTTGCTTTCATCCACGCCGCCCACGCCTTTATCAGCGCAGCGCTGTAGCTCAGTGCACAGTCATGCTCATTTTGAACTGGCGTTGATGGTGTCGGGCCGTTGTTTTTGGCATTCCGAAGGAAGTCATCCGTCTGGGATGAGTCTGCAGCGCCATCACGCGTTGTTGGTACCCCCGGGTTGCAAGCATTGGGAGGGTGTTGATGCGGAGGGCACTGCGATTGCCTGGTGGGCTTTTGTTCCTATGGAAGCGTTGCCGATTGAGCGTATTGCGAGTCGTCCTTTAGCGATTCCAGCGCCGATGAAAGTGCTTGAAACGCAGCTGCTTAACAGCATGCACAGCGGTTTTGATACCTATCGCGCCGTATTTCTTGAAGCCATCATCACACAGCTGCTTGTGACCTGGTTGCGCACCTGCCAACAAGCTGACGCTGATCTGCCGATGCAACGCGCCCGTGCTTTACTCTGCGATCCTGAGATGCACAGCATAGGCGCTATCGCCAAAGCAAGCGGCATGAGCGTGGCAAGTTTGAGGCGAGCCTTTGTTACCCGCTATGGCATGTCGCCGCTCGCGTATCGCGATCATCAACGCTTGCGCATGGCAAACGCGCTTTTGGCAGCTGAGCATCTGCAAGTGCAAGAGGTGGCGCAGCGCTGTGGTTTTCGCGATGCTGCTTATTTTTCCCGCTGGTTTCGTAAGCATATGGGCTACGCGCCGCGATTTAAGGCCTAAGCTTTGGACCGCTCTCAATTCTCAATTTGCGTTGACCCTGAGCGCGCCCGGACCACAGTGACGAAGGCGTATTAAAGATACGTCGAGACGCGAGGACCGGCCGAAAGCTAGGATCAAAGTGAAGTGAGGGCGGTCTAATCGTGCGCGACGTTGGCACTCGGGGGTGCCACAGAGGGTTTGCGTGAGACTTGGGGCAGTGTGAGTAAAAAGTGGGTATGCCCAGGGTGGTCGATGAGGCGCACCTTACCGCCGTGATCTTCGATGATTTTTCGCACAATGGCTAGTCCTAGGCCGGTGCCCGATTGCTTACCGTGACTGGTGAAGGACTCAAATAGGGAGTGCTGAATCGCTGCAGGGATGCCTGGACCGTTATCGATGACGTGAATTTCCAGCGCTTGATCAGCTTCGTTGCGCTCGACCTTAATGTCGATGCGATTGCCCTTCTGTTGATGCTGCATCGCTTCGACGGCATTGCGCACCAGGTTATGCAAGGCGCGCTCTAGCTTGGCCTCGTCGAGGTAAGCAATACCCGTGTCTTCGAGGGTGATGCGTAGGGTGATACCAAGCTCGTTAAGCTCTTGTTGCAGTTGCTGTTCGAGCTCGGTGAAGAAGTTCTTGAGGTACGTACGTCGTGGCCAGATTTTGATGTCCCCACGGGCAAAGGCCAGGGTTTCACGGGTCATCGCTTCGATGCGTTCCACCTGGCGCAGCACGGAGGCGTAGTGCATCTGCCGTTTTTGGGCGTCGTTTTCTTGGACAAGCAGTTGCGAGCAGCCGGAAATCACCGCCAAGGGAGTCTTAAGATCGTGCAGCACACTGGATAAAAACTGCCCGATCATTGAAAGATGATCCTGGCGTTGCTGCTGCAAACGGTAGTGTTCTAAACCAATCGCGGTTGCCATTTGTGCGGCAATGAGCAGGGCGAGCTTGTGGTCATCTTCGGAAAAACGTGTTTCCTCGTTGGGACCTTCGCAGAGAATCTCAAGAGCGCCTGAACCCTTTTCCCATTGCATGGGTACGCACAACACATGCAGGGTATGTCCGGCTATCGGCTCTTTTTTAGGGATAAGCAAGGTGCGCGGATCCTGGGTGTCGATGGGGGAGAAGCATGCGACTTGTTGCTGCTTGACTACCCACATGCTCAAGCTTGTGTCCTCGGGCAATATCACCTGAGGCGCTTGATCTAGGGAGGTTAAAATATGAGAGGACGCTTGCTCATCCTTATGGTGCAGGGTGATCGCGCAGCCCTGGGCTTGAAAGACATCGCTAACCCGCGCCATCAGTCGCGCTATCATGGCGCTAAGGTCAGTGCTTTCGGTGGTCGCGTTGGCAATATTGAGCAAGACGTCTTGGTGATAGGCCTTGCGCTCGAGCTGACGTTGCGTGCTGCGCAGCGCTTGGTTGTTTAAGCGCAGCGATTGCAGCAGTTGTGAATTTTCGATGGAGACCGCGGCTTGGGAGGCAAGTGCACTTAAGAGCTCTTCATCTTCTGCGGAAAAAGCCGAGTTTTGCTTGTTCAGCACTTGAATCACACCCACGATGTCGCCGCGGGGATTAAACATCGGTGCACACAAGATGGACTGGGTTTGGTAGGCGTTGCGCTCA
>CAYWAT010000107.1:0-4632 GCA_964456305.1 uncultured Polyangiales bacterium
CATGAGCCGGTGCAGTTAGCCGCGGCTTGACCAGTTACGGTACAACTACCGGTACACTCGGCGTCACACTGACCCGAAAGCTCGCCACCCTCACAGGTCACTTCAGCATTAGCATCGACGTTCACATCGCATTGCGCAGCACAGCTGGCATAGGCATCCACGTTGACTTCACAACGTGGCGCCTGAACGTCAACCACCAAGGTCACGCTAGCGGTCGCTTTAATGTCAGCGATTGCCTGTGCGACGTTGCTGCAAGCAGCTTCAGTGTCATCCGCGGAAGTCTCAACGGTAAGATCTGTATCGTTGGTGAGATCGGTAGCCATTGCATTGCAAGTCGTTCGCACCGATGCCTCTAATGCATCAACGCGCGTCTGCAGTGCTGTGGTTGCGTTAACCAAGCCTTGGCTACCGGCTTCGGTATAGCTGTCGCCACAATCTTCATCACTGCAGCCCGACCAGGTCAGTGCAGCAAGGGTTAGTAAGGCAAGATTAAAGGCTTTCACCGCCAGTGTCATTCTCTTCATAGGTTCCCCCAAAACGGTAATGGTGAGGCGCTGGGGTAGTGCAAAAAATGTCCGGGGTCAACAACTCGGCCGTTGCGATGGAAAAAGCTCTACGCAGGCCTGCTAAAAGGGCCCACGGACAACCCGCCAATAAGAGGTTGATTTGCCCTGCGCCTTGTGGCAGCCCTATGCGCTCGAAAACGGAACATATACCATGAGCAACCTCTCTACCTATCGCAACATTGGCATTTTCGCCCACGTCGATGCCGGCAAAACCACCACCACCGAGCGCATTCTCAAGCTCACCGGTAAGATTCACAAAATCGGCGAGGTGCACGATGGTGCCGCCACCACCGACTTCATGGAACAAGAGCAGGAGCGCGGTATCACCATCCAATCCGCAGCCACGACCTGCTTTTGGAAAGACCATCGCCTCAACATCATCGATACACCCGGGCACGTGGACTTCACCATTGAAGTATACCGCTCGCTTAAGGTGCTGGATGGCGGCATCGGTGTGTTCTGTGGATCGGGAGGCGTTGAACCTCAGTCTGAGACCAACTGGCGCTACGCCAATGAATCCAAGGTCTCACGCATCATCTACGTCAACAAGCTCGACCGTTTAGGGGCCGATTTCTACCGCGTGATCGACCAAGTCAAAACAGTGCTCGGCGCCAAGCCCCTGGTCATGGTGCTGCCCATCGGCACCGAAGCCGAGTTTGTGGGCGTGGTAGACTTACTCTCACGCAAAGCCATTATCTGGGACGACTCAGGCGATCCTGAAAGATACGAGATCAAGGACGTTCCCGCCGATATGAGCGAGAAGGTCGAAGAATACCGCACGGCTCTCATCGAAAGCGCGGTCGAGCAAGACGACCAGGCCATGGAAGCGTATCTCGAGGGCAACGAACCCGATATCGACACCATCAAACAATGTATTCGCAAGGGCACCATCAACCTGGCTTTCTTCCCCACCTTCTGTGGCTCTTCTTTTAAGAATAAGGGTGTACAGCAAGTGCTGGACGCCGTTGTAGACTACCTCCCCAACCCTACCGAAGTACCACCTCAACCCGAAGTGGACCTCGAGGGTAACGAAACCGGCGAATACGCCAAGGTCGATCCCAACGGCCCCGTGCGTGCCCTAGCCTTTAAAATCATGGATGACCGCTTTGGGTCTCTCACCTTCACCCGCATTTACTCGGGCACGATCTCCAAAGGCGATAACGTGCTCAATACCGCCACCGGTAAGAGCGAGCGCATTGGCCGCATGGTGGAGATGCACGCCAACGACCGCAGCATGCGCGATAGCGCTCAAGCAGGGGACATCGTCGCCATCGTCGGGCTCAAGAATGTCCGTACCGGTCATACCCTTTGCGACCCCAAAAACCCAGCCACGCTGGAGCCGATGATCTTCCCCGATCCGGTGATTTCCATGGCGGTTACCCCCAAGGGCAAAGCCAACAGCGAGAAGCTCAGCAATGCCTTAGGCAAAATGGTCGCGGAGGATCCCTCCTTTCATGTGGAAGTGGATACCGAGTCCGGCGAAACCATTCTTAAAGGCATGGGCGAGCTGCACCTGGATATCAAAGTGGATATTCTGCGTCGCACACACGGAGTCGAAGTGGACGTGGGCAAGCCACAAGTGGCCTACCGCGAAACCCTCACTCAAGCGGTCAGCGATGGTTATACGCATAAAAAGCAAACCGGTGGTGCAGGTCAGTTTGCGAAAATCGATTACAGCATTGAGCCTCTGGAGCCTAATGATGGCTTTGTCTTCGAGTCCAAAGTCACCGGCGGTAATGTGCCTAAAGAGTACATTCCATCGGTTGAGAAGGGCTTCGAGATGATGAAAGAGAAAGGCCCTCTACTCGGCTTTCCTCTGGTGGACTTCAAGGTCACTCTGCTCGACGGTGCTTTCCACGCAGTGGACTCCTCGCAGATGGCGTTTGAGGCAGCAGCCAAAGCGGCCTTCCGCCAAAGCATGCCCAAAGCTGGACCACAATTGCTCGAGCCCGTCATGAAGGTGGATGTCTACGTGCCCGACGCCAATGTGGGTGATGTTATCGGCGACTTAAACCGTCGTCGCGGCATGATCAAAAGCCAAGAGCCAGGACACACCAACGTGCACATCAAAGCTGATGCGCCCTTGGCCGAAATGTTTGGCTACATCGGGGACTTGCGCTCAAGCACCTCAGGCCGCGGGCAGTTCTCCATGGAATTCAGCCATTATTCGCCTGTGCCTCGCAACGTGCTTGAAGACGTCAAAGAAGAGCTACGCCAACGCGAAGAAGCGAAGAATAAGTAAGACTGACCGTCCTTCTCTTGAACAGTCATAAGAAGCGTAATACGCTTGTATTACGCTATGGCTATTTCTCTGAGACTAGACGCAACCATCGAAGCCCAACTCAATCAGCAGGCATCACAACGCGGGCTGAGCAAATCTGAGCTAATTCGTGAGCTCATCAACGATTACCTCAATACGCTTCAATGCAATAAAACCCCTTGGGAACTCGGCAAAGAATACTTCGGCAAAGAGGGAAGTTCTTGCGAAGATCTTTCAACTAACTACAAAGCCATTCTTAAAGAGAAACTAAATGCAAAAAGTCGTGGTTGATGCTGGGCCACTCATTGCTCTATTCAACTCACGAGATCGTTATCATCAGGTAGTCCTAGACTTTGTTAGAGACTTTAACAGTCATTTTATATCCAATCACGCCGTAGTTACTGAAGTCACCCACCTACTCGACTTTAGCGTGAACACGCAGCTGAATTTCCTCAAGTGGATCCAAAAAGGAGGAATTCATATTCAAGCAATACTCGACGAAGATCTTGATCGGATTATCACGCTAACAGCCAAGTATCGCGATCGTCCTATGGACTTTGCCGATGCTTCACTGGTGGCATTATCTGAGCGCATGGGCATCCGAGACATCGCAACCCTCGACCAAGACTTTTACGTGTACCGCCTACGCAATCGCAAAACCTTGCACAACGTACTCGCCCCGCTGCTCTAAGAGACGACGTATCAGTCCAAGGTTTTTTCGTAGGTGCGGTACAGTTTATAGGGTTTGCCGCCCATCGAACGCACTCCCAGATTGACCGGGTGATTGTCTTCTAAGGTGAGGCTGAGCTCGCCCCATTCGTAACCTTTGGCGGGTCCGTAGTTCGCGATTTCCACATACATCGCCAACGATAGCCCCCCATAGCGCTTCACATTACGCAGCTCTTTGCGAATACCCAAGAGCATCAGACGCGCCGTTTTGGTGCCCTTCACCTTAAGGCGCCAGAGTAGTTTCGACAGCTTAAGCGGTCCCAGCTTGCCATCAAAATCGCGAATCGCCTCGTTGAGATTAGGCACCGCCACACACATCCCCATGGGCTTGCCGGCCACCTCGACGATGATGGCCATATCGGTGTCGATGATCATTCGCAGCTCATGCACCATGTGCTTCACCTCGGACTCCGTCGCGGGCACAAAGCCCCAGTTGTCGCTCCAGGCATCGTTAAAGATATCCATGAGAATGCGCAGGTCTTTTTCAAGATGACGACGACGCACCCGACGAAAGCGCACCTCCGGCATTGCCTTGGCAGCCTCCCAAGCTTTCTGTGCACGCTTAGGAATGGTCTGCACATCGTAACGCCAAGCAATCCAGTCTTTGATTTTGCTCAGCCCATATTCCTCGGCGAGCGCTCCCTGATAACGACGCGAGTGCCCCATGCCCACCATCGGGGGATACTCAAAGCCATCAATCAACAGGCCGAACTCCTCTTTGAACGACAGCGAATAAGGCCCGCGCATCTTACTCACGCCCTGAGTCCGCAACCATTGCTCAGCATGGGTAAGCAAGGCCCTGGACACGGCGGTGTCGTTAACGGTGTCAAGAAAACCAAAAAAGCCCGCGCCATCGTTGTGGTAACGCAAATGCTCGCCATCCACTTGGGCCGAACAGCGACCAACGGGATTGTCCCCCTGCCATGCGGTCCAAAAGGCAGCCTGGCTGTACTCGAAGAAGGGATTGCGTTTGGGATTCAAGCGCCCCAGGAACTCGAGCTCCAAGGGTGGGACCCAACTGGGGTCATCGGCAAAGACCGCATTTCCTGCACGCCAAAAAGGCGCCATGGAATCACC
>CAYWAT010000107.1:4642-9463 GCA_964456305.1 uncultured Polyangiales bacterium
AGCCTTCCCATCTTTCAAGACTGGACCCATCTCCGAATCTCAAATTCCATGGGCCTGGGCATAATGGATTGCATTCACCCTGACAACAGAGCGTGCTACGCCTCAGGCCTTATGATGTCCAAGTTTGAGCAAGCCATTAACCGTTTTGATGCGCTCAATGCAGAAGATCCCAACCAAGACCAAGACGACCATGGGCGCGCGCTGCCCAAAGAGCTTTTGTACGCGCAGCGTATGTCTCAGTGTCTGGATGATTACGCGCCTCAAGCTCCAGAAGTCCTACGTCTTGCGGTACGCTGTCAGCATATTTGCCGCTGGCGCAGTGCCCGCAGCGATTACCCCACGACCCGCGAGGGCTATTTTCGCTGGCGCGCCGAGCTGGGCAAAATGCATGCAGACATTGCTGCCGAGGTCTTGCGCGAGACGGGCTACGACGAGCCCACCATCAAACGCGTGCGCCAGCTTGTGCGTAAGCTTAACCGCGCCGCCGATGCCGACGTACAGTGCCTTGAGGATGTGATTTGCCTGGTTTTCTTGCGTTATTATTTTGACGCCTTTGCCGCAAAACACGAAGACACCAAAGTCATCGACATCCTGCGCAAAACCTGGGGTAAGATGTCTGCACGCGCTCATGAATATGCGCTCAAGCTGCCCTTCAGCGACACAGGCAAGCAACTGGTGTCACAAGCGCTCGCAGAGTGAGCTCGGCTTATGGTAGCCTGGGCGCATGACCCGAACGCCCATCACAGTTGCCCACGGCGACGGCATCGGTCCCGAGATCATGCGCGCCGTGCTTGCCATTCTCGACAAAGCCGGAGCCGAGCTAGACATCGATACCATCACCATTGGCCAAGCCCTTTATGAGCAAGGCCACAGCTCAGGGATGGCGCCCGACACCTGGGATGCGCTGAGACGCACGCGGATCTTTCTCAAAGCGCCTATTACAACCCCGCAGGGCAAAGGCGTCAAAAGCCTCAATGTCACGATTCGTAAAACCCTAAGCCTCTACGCCAACGTCCGCCCCGTGCGCTCCTACGAGCCCATGCTGGCTTCCCACGCCAAGGACATCGACTTGGTGATCGTGCGCGAAAACGAGGAAGACACCTACGGCGGCATCGAACATCAGCAAACCCGCGAGGTCACGCAATGCCTCAAGCTCATCACGCGCCCTGGCTGCGAACGCATCGCGCGTTACGCCTTCGCTTATGCCCAAGCTCACGGTCGCCGCAAAGTTACCTGCCTAAGCAAAGACAACATCATGAAACGCACCGATGGCTTGTTTCATCGCGTGTTTGATGAAGTTGCCGCAGACTACCCCGATATCGAGCACGAGCATCACATCATCGACATCGGCACCGCCTTGCTCGCGACCGCGCCCCAACGCTTTGACGTTGTGCTCGCACCCAACCTCTACGGCGACATCATTTCCGACGTTGCAGCCCAAGTCGCAGGTTCGGTGGGTATCGCGGGTTCTGCCAATATCGGCGAACACATAGCGATGTTTGAGGCCGTACACGGCAGTGCGCCTGATATCGCCGGCATGGGTATCGCCAACCCCTCGG
Source organism: uncultured Polyangiales bacterium (assembly GCA_964456305.1). Taxonomy (GTDB): domain Bacteria; phylum Myxococcota_A; class Polyangia; order Polyangiales; family CAYWAT01; genus CAYWAT01. The sequence continues at coordinate 6,202 of CAYWAT010000107.1, forward strand.
GGCTTTTGCATGGCGCGATTATGATGCTCTGCCACATCGGTCAGCCCACGATCGCCGAGCGCATTCACAACGCCTGGTTATGCACACTCGAAGCGGGCATTCACACCGGGGATATGTTTTCGCCCGAACATAGTCGTGAAAAAGTTAACACCCAGGAGTTTCGCGATGCGGTGATGGCACGCCTGGGCGATCAACCCAAGCGACTGCAGCCTGTGCATTACGGTGAGAGTGTGCGCATTGAAACCAAAGCACCTTCAGCCTCAAACCCGACTTCAATCAACAAAGAACTGGTGGGCGTCGATGTCTTTGTCGACTGGGTCGGTGAGGCCAATACACGTGACCCCAACACTTTAGCTAACGCCCTACAACAGTGCGAAACCCAAGCACTCAAGCTGCAAATGATCAGCAACCGCGGCACGAAAGTATGGCCCCAAGGCATGCCCGAAACCTTCTGCACCGATCACTGGCGCTGCCGTTTTATCAGCGAAACACCATGTTCCGCGCAAGCAATCATCGATCTACTCAGCGCACTGGTTAAACAAAAGCACGAGGTGATCAAAACCGAAAACCTCTACACCTTCGACGGACAACCCGGCTTCTCATTGGGACAGGGGCAGTAAAGCAATTTCAAACGCTTCCTTGATTCTTTAAATCAACAAACGACCCTCTTTTCGATAAACAACCTCAACGGTACATAGACCAAGCACTGACCAGGCAAGTCCAGCTGGACGGTTATCCTACACCCTGCTACACTACAGCCGCTTGTCTTCTTTAGACCCGCTTATCATTAACTATCCCCAAGAGGTTGTAACCATGAAACTACTTACCCCCCGCGTTTATCTAATCCTCGCTCTCATGGCTTCATTTGCGCTTAGCGCGTGTGCAGAGAATCAAAGTTTTGAGCTAGAATCAAAGAACTCTTCAGATTTTTCCGAAGTCAGAGAGTGTCGCGCCGGTCAGTTAATCATATCCTATTCCAACGACGATAACTCATGGCACAAGGTTGTTTCGCTGGATAAACCCATGACGCACTGGCAAGGTAACAAATATCGATGTATCAGTGGTATATATAGGGATTACGGTACCTTTTACAATGAAAATAGTAGAATCATCTCATATCGAGTAGGTTATGACAGTATCGTCCAGTTTAGGTATGCGATAACTTCTGATACCTCTAAGAATCGGCAGGAAAGTGAATGTGGCAATTTCTATGCTTCTACAACTAACTTATTCACAGTCGACGAAATTAACGACTGTATTAACAAGTGAAAATTAACTACCCACGCTTTCTAAGATAAAGCTCTGCTATCCCAAAAGTTCGTCGCAAGCCAGCGTTCTACGTCGTTTAGGGCCATGGCTTTGCGGCGGGCGTAGTCCTCAAGTTGGTCTTTGGCGAGGAGCCGTAGCTAACTGAACACGCTTTCAAACACTGTTTGTGTCTCATGCTTTGCGAACGCCGTAAGCAAATCGCTGAACCCGTGTTCCAGTTTCAGCATCGCACCATCTTAGAGACAACTCTAACACTGCATCGAGACGCTCGGAATGAGTACTCTCACGCAGAAAATCAGCATCCAAACGCTCGGCCTCGTCACCCATATGCACCAACCCGTACTGCCAGGTACGGCGTCTGTTTGCAGCCCGCTCTTCGTAAGACATGTCGTAATAATAGCTCAGTTAAATGTGCTTGTTCCCTTTTAGACAAGCTACTCGACCGTGTGAATCCAGCTCAAGCTCACATGATTAAAATGCACGCTCCAGGTAGCTGATCAACTCCAGCGATGTTAAGCACGAGGTGCTGCGCTGTAAATGCAGCGTTATCCCTAACCCCACTTAGGAGTTGTTTATGAAAAATAAGGTCGTTTGAATCAAATAATGTGTCTCGAAATAAAAATGATGAAAACACATTAACCGACAATAGGTATTATTTCTGTAATGAAAAACAAAAACACTACCAAGTGACTACGGAGTTTCCCCGCACGGAGGCAACCGATAAGCTCGACTGCCAAGATATGCCGACGGAGTGCACACGAAAATGCTTTTCAGACGTTAGCAACACAAACCCGAGGGAATGTTTCGATGAATGCATAGAATCAACACCTTGCACTCTCTCATTTCCTGTTTACGCCGATGATTACATCACTATTGATAGCAAGCTGAAAACCAGCAGCATGGATAAATACGAATGTGCCACGGGTTATGTCGCTAGTTATGATCCAATCGCGGATGGCGCTTCACTCAAAGAAAGTCTTTTCACGGTTACATCATACCGCACTAATGAAAATGGACGGGTTACTTTGAGAGTCTTAGAATTAGACATTGAGGCGATCTCTCAAGGGGAAGGACCCCTCGTTGACCCACAAGTTGACGAACTTTGCAGTGTTTACAGCAAAGAAATCTTCTTAGGCAAAGACAATGTCGCGTCAGCCATCAACGAGTGCTTAGGCCTTAATTAAGCACCTGGTTCATACCCTAAGTTCGTCGCAAGCCAGCGTTCTACGTCGTTTAGGGGCATGGCTTTGCGGCGGGCATAGCCCTCAAGTTGGTCTTTGGCGAGTCGGCCGACGTTGAAGTAGCGCGCTTTGGGGTGCGCAAAGTAGAGACCGCTGACACTTGCAGCCGGCATCATGGCGTAGCTCTCGGTGAGCTGCATGCCGATGTCTTCAGCGCCGATGAGCGACCAGAGGGTACCTTTTTCGGTGTGATCGGGACAGGCAGGGTAACCCGCTGCGGGTCTGATGCCGCGGTAGTGCTCATTGATGAGGTCGTCGTTACTGAATTCGTCACGATGCTCGTAGCCCCATTCGCGACGTGCTCGTGCATGCATGTATTCGGCAAAGGCCTCGGCAATGCGGTCGGCGATGGCTTTGACCATAATCGCGCGATAATCATCATGCTCGGCTTCGTAAACCTTCGCGAGCTCATCAGCCTGAGGCCCCGCAGTCACCGCAAACGCGCCGATCGAGTCATCAAGCCCTGCAGACTTGGGTGCCACGAAATCTGCCAACGAGTAATAAGGCGCATCGTCGCTCTTGGCTTGCTGTTGACGCAACATATGAAAACGACACTGTTCCTGCGAACGCTCCTGGTCTGACCAGAGCACAATGCTGTCGCCTTCGGCATGCGCTGGCCAAAAACCATACACCGCACGCGGCTTAAAGAGCTTTTTCTCGATGATTTCTCTAAGCATCAATTGCGCATTCTCGAACAAATCACGCGCCGCTTCACCGTAGGTTTCGTGCTCTAGAATCTTGGGATACTTGCC
>CAYWAT010000108.1:0-9462 GCA_964456305.1 uncultured Polyangiales bacterium
TCGGTAGCGCTTTACTCTCCCCGCAGCACGACACTTTAAGCGCATCACAGCGATTTGAGTGCTTTTGCGCTTTCGTTTTTATCTAATCAAATCAGTTATTTAAAGTGGTCACACCCTTAATTTAAGCGATCACAACATGTTTTAAGGGGGTCACAACCCTGCATAAACTACTCACAGCGTCGTAATCAACGGTCACAGCCTCCAAAAAGCCATTCACATCTGCGTGCACCCCTCCTCACAGTTTAAGACAAGTCGCTCACAGGGCGATTTGGTGACATTTCACTTAAAACCAAGGCCATCACACCTGCGCGGGATGCCTTTTTAAGGGTGTGACCAGTTTAATTAACGTTGTGATTAGATACGCTGGCGCTGTGATGAGTTTATCTCAGGTTGTGACCAGATTTGCCACAGCAGTGAAGGGCTTATGGCCACCTGTGACCGACTTAACCTGCGGCTGAAATGGTTATCGCAGCCGCTGTGAGCGCTAACTCAGACGCGCTAACGCATTGGCCCAGGGTGTGAGTGCTTTCTGGCAGGTAGTTTATCGTTGTAGAACGCGAGTCGAAGCTCCAACGAGGACTTTGAAAACTATCTTTTAGTCGCAACGCACATCCTGACAATACCTAAAAGGACGCAACAACTCACTAAAACCTTCGCTAGACTTAGTGAAGTTTGTATTCGTTTTTGGATCTGCTGCCGCAATGATCTTCAAGACTTCTGACATAACATCTAATAGAGGCATATAATTTACAGTATTCATACAGGAAGTTTCGCAAATTTGCTTATGAGCCTCGAGCATTTCATCGAGTGATGCGTCACCTTGCCGATATGCTTTGTTAACACTTGCATAACGCCTGAATTCGTTACTATTAATCGCACTTGCTACCGCATTTACGAGGTCAATTCTCGAAAAATTTATCTTCTCTTGAACGGCTGCACAAATGTGACCACTAACATAATATAGGGCGTACGGTATTGTTGCATTTGAGGGAAGTCTTGATCCAAGGCCTCGTAGTGTGGAAGTATGTCCAGCAGACGAGTTCGCGGGAGGAGAGGCTTGCCTCTTTAAGCACTGTCCTAAACGTTGAATCGGAGCAACAACTTTCTTGTCGACACATGCGTCTTCAATTTTGCTGCGAATGAACTCACGTTCATAATGATCAAGAAGGTAAAGATGGACAGAGAAACTATCTTTGTTTGAAGTTGATTGAGGTAATTGGCGTTGCGATTTGTGTGTGTCGCATGCACTAAAATTAGAAATTAGAGCCAGTGATATTAGCGTAAGATTAAGTTGATTCATCGGAGAAAGCTTCAAGACGCTGTAAGAAAAGCATAAGCAGGCATTCGATAGTATTAATCCAATATTTGTGCAAGCGATGCCTGTGTTTTGTGACTTAAGGGGTAGCATTCGCCTGCGTTGCGGAAAATAAACATGCAAGGCGTTAGGAGATCTGCGTGGAGGTGGCGATGAGGGCTTCGGAGTGTGCGTTGGCGCTAACGGATGGGCCGATGAAGATACTGGCTTCGCGAGCAGGTCTCAGGCGCATTCCGCCACCCATCTTTCCGGGTCAGATCCACTATAAGTGGTGGAGGTGCCGGGAGTCGAACCCGGGTCCGAAGATAGTCCACATCCGCTTCTACGTGCGTAGTTTGCGTATTAAGATTCGCGATACAAACAGCCCACAAACAGGCCAAAGGCAACGCTAGTGATTCTTGATACATCCTGATGCCGAACCACCTTCATCAGGGCGTGTTAGTTCATTTACGTCGCGACGCGAGTACCAACCAACTCATCGCGTTGACGGCTCTTTTGGCTTTATTTAGGCCGCGAGAGCGACTGCGTTTCCGTTTGTGTTTGCAGTTGTTGTTTCCTCGAAGTATTTGCGCCGTTCCGAGGCCGGCGGTCACGCCACGAACATTTCTCTATCCCCGTCGAAACCGTATCACCCCCATTGTTCTCTAATAGCTTTGAGAGTGCCAGTATGGATGTGTTGCGTCCCCCGCGCAACCGTGCCAGCGTGGGCTTCGTCGGGGGAAGCGTGGGGTTGCCGTCAAAACTAAGTGTGACGAATGCACTCTTGGAAAAGAGTAGCATTTTTATCCATCTTGATCCGCGCACCGATGAAGCGGTGGTTCCGCATTGGCTAGCCCATCAACCGCAGCTGGTACTGCAAGTGGGTAGGGATATGCCGGTGCCCATTCCCGATCTCTCTGTTGATGAGACAGGAATCAGCGGTACGTTGGCGTTTAATCACACGGCATTTGCGTGTATGCTGCCTTGGTCGGCGATTTTTGCCATTGTGGGTGAAGATGGGCGCGGCATGGTGTGGCCAGAGTCGATGCCTGCCGAGATAGAGCAGGAGATTCAGCGTGAATCGGGACATCAGCCTGCCTTGCACATTGTTAAAAAGAGCCCCGATAAGCAACATAACTTGGTGCAACTCCATAGCGATAAGCGCGCAAGCGATGGAAGTTCGCAATCAGCCCTAAAGCCTGTGGGCAAAAAACCGCGTCAATCGCCTAAAAAGCCAACAAAGCGCGATTTGCCTCCTTACTTGAAAATTATCAAGTGATGGGAGGCGGTGGCAGGGTCGTAAGGCGCCGCTTGCGGAACTGACTGACAATATCCGCGATGGTAGTTGCGTTGAGGGGCTTGTACAAGCAGGTGAGCACGCCTGCCTCAGCGGCTTGCTCGTGAAGATCTTGACCTTCTTGAGAAAGCATAAGCACTAGCGCGATAGAAGGATGTGAACGATGAATTGCACGCGCGAGTTCTAAGCCACTCATGCCGGGCAAATCATCATCGATAAACACAAGATCGACCAGCCATTGCTCAATAAGCGCCAAGGCACCATCGCCTGAGCTTGTTCCCACGACACGGTTGCCTTGAATCGTGAGAATGCGAGCAAGTTGCCATTGGAGATCGGGATCGTCTTCGACAATAAGGATGCGCGAGTAGGTTTTTGCTAAAAGGCCATCCGATTTGTTGTTCGTGGCTTGCTCTGATGTATTCGAGCCCTGATCAACGTCGTCTAATGTGGGGCAGGCAACCATGGTGTTCGGAGGACAAGGCAGAAAGGGCTTCTATTCCCAAAGCCTTCGTATTGAGTTAAGCGCCGCTGCGTTGATGCAACGATTGCTGTGACGTAGCGCGGGAAGCGCGTTTGGGCGTTGAGTTATTCGACCTTGTATTTGTCGAGTCATTCGTTGGATAGAACTCCTGTTGCTCGTTTTGCATCGTGAGCAAGTGTTGCGGCGGGGCAAAACGATCGCCGAGGCGTTGTTGGTGAAGCAGACTGCGCTCCACGATAACATCCACCCCTTGGCTATCGATAAAACGGAAGGGCCCTCCCAAGAAAGGCGGAAAGCCAAGCCCAAACACCGCGCCAATATCGCCGTCGCGAGGGTTTTTTAGGATGCCTTCTTCTAGGCAGCGCACGGATTCGTTCAGCATCGGTAGAAGACAGCGCCAAACGATATCGTCATGGGAGAGGGTTTTCAGTTTGCCGCGTGTTCCCAGGATATCATAAACACTTTCATCAACCTTGCGCGTGTCCTTTTGATCGTAGTGGTAAAAGCCCTTGTTGTTTTTGCGACCCAATCGGCCATCATCTAGAAGTTTTTGCAACGCAGGGGCTGCGATCATGCGTTCGCCAAAAGCCTTCTGCATGACTTTGCAAACCTTGTCGCCCACATCGATGCCTACTTCGTCGGTTAGCTTAAGCGGTCCCACTGGGAAGCCCGCTTTGACGAAAGCCTTGTCGATCGCATCGATGGGCACTCCCTCTTCGAGCAAATACGCCGCTTCATTGAGGAAGGGCGCAAGAATGCGAGTGGTGTAGAAGCCAGGCCCGTCGCTGACGACGATCACCGTTTTGCCTTGCTGTTTCCCGAAGGCAACACAGCTAGCAACGACCCAGGGCGCTGTCTGTGGTGTCACGATGATCTCCAACAAAGGCATCTTGGGCACGGGAGAGAAGTAGTGCATGCCAATGACGCGCTCCGGATGTGCGCATTGCTCTGCAATGTCAGCAATGGGCAAGGAGGAGGTGTTGGAGGCAAAGATCAGACGACTATTATTAAGTTCTTCGACTTGTTTAAGAACTTCACGCTTAACCTTTAGGTCTTCGAACACTGCTTCGATAATCAGATCGCTGTTTTCAAAGCCACGCAGGTCGGTCGATGCTGTGACCCGCGTGCGAATGCGATCGGCCTCGCGATGAGTAAGCTTTTTTCGCTTAACGCCTATGTCGAGTTCGCGCTGCACGAGGCGCATCCCGCGTAAAATCCCTTTCGCGCTTTGGTCATTGAGGCGAACATGAGCATTGGCCTTGGCAGAACTTACATAGGCGATTCCTGCGCCCATAAGACCCGCGCCTAGAATGCCCACACGATGGATAGGACTTGCGTCTACTGTGGGGTCTTCAACCCCACGTGATTTTTTGAGAGCGGTTTGTGCGCGAAAGATACCCGTCAGCTGATACGACTCAGGCGTTTGCAGAAGTTCACCAAAGGCATGGGCTTCGGCAGCCAGGCCTTCATTGAAACCGCGTTCTATACCGATGCGTATCACCTCGAGAATGCGCTTCGGGGCAGGGTAGTTTCCCTTTGTTTTTGTGTTTAGGCGTTTATGCGCCTGGTTAAAAAAGAAACTGCGACCGATGGGATTGCCACCCAGAAGCACCTCGCGGCTGTGTTTGCTGTGCTGCCAGTCTCGCCAGGGATCGACCGTCGTTGTATCTGCTTTTTGTGTGGCGAGCTTTTGCGCCCAAGCAATGGCAACATCCACCAGAATTGCCTTGGGTACAGCCTCGTTTGCGAGACCCATCTTAACTGCACGCCTTGTGTTGATCTGCTTGCCGGTGAGCATCATATCGACGGCTTTTTCTAAACCCACCAAGCGAGGCAAGCGTTGTGTGCCACCAGCACCGGGCAAAATGCCCAGCTGAACTTCTGGCAGACCAAGCTTGCTTTTAGGCGATTGGCTTACAATGCGGGCATCACAGGCGAGGGCAAGCTCGAGTCCTCCGCCTAAGCAACTGCCATCGATGGCTGCAACCACAGGACAACGCATTGCGGCGAGGCGATTCATACATCGCTGTGCATCACGCGATAAGGCAATGCCCTGATCCACCGAATCCACCTCCTCGAGCATGCTAATGTCGGCGCCTGCCACGAAATTATCGGGCTTGCGCGAGGCGATCACCAGTCCTTGGCAATTGGTGTCCTTGTCGAGTGCATCGCAGATGTCCGCAAATTCATCGATAAACTCGCGCTTGAGGGTGTTGACAGGCTCATCGGGAACATCAAGCCAAAGAAGGGCTACTCCGGAGGCGTGGTGTTCGAGAGAAATGCTGGCAGATGTGGATGAAGTCATGCGTGTTGCTCTTCGTTGAGATGGAAAGGTTAGTTCGCTTCAAGAACCATGGCGGCACCCAGTCCGCCGGCTGCGCATGCCGTGCACAAAGCAAGCTCGCCTTGGCGCCGGTTGAGATTGCGCAGGGTTTGCATGATTTGCCGAGCCCCGGTGGCGGCAAAGGGATGGCCTAAAGCAATAGAGCCTCCCGTGACGTTGAAGGTATCCCAATTGATTGCGCCAATCGCCTCTGAGCGCCCCAGCTTCGTGCTGGCAAAGTGCTTGGACTCGAAGGCTTGCGTATTGGATAAGATTTGCGCCGAGAAGGCCTCGTGCATGTCAACCAAGTCCATGTCGGCAAGAGAGACCCCGGCTTTGTCGAGTGCAATCGGCGTGGCAGAGGCGGGGCCCATAAGAAGTTGATCGTGAGGATCGAGGGCGGCGAAAGCGTAGCTGCGGATAAACCCAAGCGCTTCGAGACCGCAGGCTTTTGCTTTGTCCTCACGCATCAAGAGCAGTGCGCTGGCCCCATCCGTAAGCGGTGAGCTATTACCGGCTGTGACCGTGCCGTGCTTGCGATCAAAGACAGGCTTTAGTCTTTGGTAGCCTTCGAGGGCTGAGTCCTTGCGCACTAGGTTGTCTTCGCGAACGGAGTCGCGGAACTTTGGTGGGACAAAGACCTGCATCACTTCATCATCGAATAAACCTTGAGACCAGGCTTCTGCGGCTCGGCTATGACTGCGGTGGGCAAAGGCATCTTGATCCTCGCGTGAGATGCCATTTTCTTTGGCCATCTTTTCGGCACTTTCCCCCATGGACAGCCCTGTTGACAGCTCTTTGAGTGCGGGGGGCACGGGCATCCAGTCTTTGGCTTTGAGCGTGCTGAACAGTTTGATTTTGCCAGTCCAATTTTTAGCACGCTGGCTTTGTTCAAGAACATGCGCAAGCGCTTTGGAGATCAAAACCGGGGTGTCGCTGGCACTGTCTGCACCGCCGGCAATGCCGCAGTCGATTGCGCCTGCCATAATGGACTCGGCCACGTTGGCAGCGGATTGATAGCTGGTCGCACAGGCACGCGTGACGCTATAAGCGTCGGTGTCTTGAGGCATCCCGGTAGCTAAGACAATTTCTCGGGCGATGTTGGGTGCAGATACGGTTGGGACAACTTGACCGTAAACAACCTGCTGGATTTCGTTAAGAGGCAAAGAGCAGCGTTGAATCAACTCAGCGACCACCAGTTTGCCCAAGTCCAAGGCACTCAGGTTTGCATACGCGGTGCCCCGTTTGGCAAAAGGGGTTCGTAACCCTGCGACAATGGCGACGCGTTTACCTGCTTTGGTCTTGCTCATCAAGCACTCTCCTCGTTGGGTCGACGGCTATCGCCGATGCGAACCCAGTCTATCGTTGATGACAATTGAGAATCAAAGAAATACGTTCTTCTTGCCTGCTTTTTATCGTACGGCGCGGCTCTCTTGAGTTATGCTGCGCGCCAGGAGGTTTTTTTATGCGTTTGTTGCATGCAATGGTTCTCACGGCGGTGAGTGTGTCGATGTTTGCGTTTGCAGGATGTGGAGGTGCATCCTGTCCTCGCGATACAACGCCCTCGGCTTCAACATCATCTCAGGAACTTGGGCATATGCAGGGTAAGATGGCAACGCTGCTCCAACACGAAGCCTCTGCAAACGAGTTTAAAGTGGTGCTCAATCAAGACGGCAGATTTGCCAAGCTGAGCGTTTACCATCGCAATTCTCACCATCTGCCTCAGCCTGTCCAAGCACTGGCGAACGAGCGTGGTTTTCAAGTCGAGAAAATCGAAAGCGAACACTACGATAAGCATGGCGATGTTTACGAAATCAATTTTGAGAAAGACGACCGCGAGTGCGAGCTTGCTATCAAAGCCGATGGTCAGGTTCTCTACGAAGAGTGTGAAATAGATCCCAAGGAACTTCCCCAACAGGTGCACGATGCCGTGACGGCTTCTTTTTCGCAGCCCGTAACCATCGACGAAGCGGAAACCAGTCGTCTTGGCGATAAGGCCGAAACCCCCATCGACCACTATCGCGTTGAAGCCAAAGATGAAAAGCAGACTTTTTATCTGGAGGTTAGTCCCGAAGGAGTAGTGCAGCGTGTCTTTCGCGTCATCAAGGGCAAGGCCTATGTACCCTTTCAATCTGCCCAGTGATGCAACTTGAACTCCACGATTGCGAATAAAGGGCAGTCGACAGCACTTGCGTGCAACCTCGCAAGCTCACACAACTGAGCTGCTTTTCGTGCCGTAACGCAGAGAGTTTTTTTATATGTCTGATGAGTGTCGCTTACATCGTTCAGCAAAACCTTATTCATGGCTTGTATGTGTCTGTGTTGTATTCGCAAGTGCCTGTGGTTATGCCTCGATTGTGCGTCGCGATGCCTATGGCGGCACCTTGGCTCTGCATGGGTCGCGCGGTTCTGCCATGGACGATGCGGAACGTTACATGGCTGCTCATTGCGGGCCTAACTATTCTGTGGTCCAGGAAGAAAACGTCGTTGTGGGTCAGCAAACCTTCGAAGAGCGTGACTACAGTGAAAGCAATGAGTTCGACTCAAACCAAGGTTCAGAACAGGCAACAAGCACCACGACAGATGTCACGGAGTATCGCCTCAGTTATCGATGCGCGGGTACACCTCCAGCACCGGCGAGCAACACAGCGGGCTCATCATCCTCAGAGCCTTCTCCCTAGTCGAGTCAGTATAGATGTCTACGAATGCTTATGTAGCCCCACATATCGCTGCCATTAAGCCTTACCGTGCCGGCAGCTCCTTTGCCATTGAAGAACGTCATGGCGAGCAGTTGATACGTATGGCCTCGAATGAAAGTCCATGGGGGCCTTCGGCAGAGATTATGGCAGCCATTGCGCAGCAGCTCGGCGATACACCTTTAAATCGTTACCCCGACGCAGCTGCGACTGAACTATGCAAGGATATTGCAACTCATCATAAGGTGAACCCAGACTGTGTGCGGGTAGGGCATGGTTCCAGTGAGCTTATTGACTTGGCATGTCGAAGCTATGCCACCCCTCAGGATCATGCGATCATTGGGCTGCCTTCTTTCTCTTCTTATCCTTTGTACCTGCAAGCGGCGAATGTTCCTTATACCGAGGTGCCCCTGCGTGATTACCTAGGTTGGGATGTCGAGACCCTCCTGGCAGCAGTTAAACCGAATACGCGGCTGATGTTTATTGCCAACCCCAACAACCCAACAGGCGCTCATCTCAATCGCATGGAGCTTCAACGGCTGATCAATGAGCTGCCTGATGAAGTTTTGTTGGTTATGGATGAAGCGTACGTCGATTTTGTGACCGACGCTGACTTCTCGAGCGCGCTCGAGTTGCGTCAGCAGCGCGACCGCTTGCTCATCCTGCGTACCTTTTCCAAGGCCTATGGCCTCGCTTCTCTTCGTATTGGTTATGCGATTGGGCAAGCCTCATGGCTGCAGTATCTCGACCATGTACGCCTACCTTTTAATACCAGCGCCCTTGCTCAAACAGCGGCACGTGCTGCGTTACAAAATCACGCCACTATTCAAAGGCAGTGTCAGCTCATCATGCAGGAGCGCGAAAAGCTTGCAAAAGCGCTCACCCAGGCATCGGTTGAGGTTGCGCCAAGCCAAGCCAACTTTCTGCTCATCAAACCGCCTGGGAATAGAGCAGGGCAAGTCTACCAGGGATTGCTTGACGAAGGCATCGTGGTACGTCCGTTGAGCGGGCCGGCAAGCAACTGGCTCCGCGTGACGATTAGCTTGCCGGAGCATAATACACGCTTCCTGCATTCTTTTTTGCCTTTGTGTCAGTAACTCATGCCTCGATCGTACCGCGTTAAACCCTGCCTTCATTCACTGCGCGGCCGAGTTCGCGTGCCTGCAGACAAGTCCATCGGTCATCGCGCCATCATGATGGCAGCCTTGGCAACGGGCACGAGTCGTATTCGCAACTTTTCCGGAGGACTTGACCATCGCGCAACCATGGGTGCCTTTCGCGCCATGGGCGTGGATATCGAAGAGCAATCAACGTCGGGATCTGCTGAACTCGTCGTTAAAGGCGTTGGCCTGCATTGCGGAAAGCAGGCCC
>CAYWAT010000109.1:0-8109 GCA_964456305.1 uncultured Polyangiales bacterium
TTGGCACTCTTATCTCCGCTTACCGACGGCCTGAGCGTGTCAGCCGATAGCTATCACCAGGTACCAGGAGCGAAATCAGCAAGGGTTAGAGCAGGATGAGAGTGACTTAGGCGAAATAACGAACCTGGGTGAGCGAGCGCAGCCGCAGTGGGGAGTGCTTGAGAACCGATAATGAGCGAAAATCGGGTAATCAGGGCAGATTGCAAGGTGCTCGTAAGCGAGTTGGCCTCCGTTACGACCGGAATTTAGAGCGTGTCGAGCAAAGCTTGCAGGCAGGCGAGGGACTGTAGTCTGGGCGCGACCTGATCGGGCGTGGGATCGGCCAAGAAGGGCAGCTCGTCCACAGGAATGGGATCGAGGAAATGGCGCAACACCCTTGCATTGCTCTGCACGCTGGGGTCCTGAGCGATATCCGCAGGCGACGCCCCGCTTAGGATTACCGCGGCCACCTCGATGCCGCGCGCACGCGCCACCTCCACCAGGCTCAGCACATGCGACAACACCCCCAGTTCGTTGCGCGCCACCACCACGCAAGGAAGCTGCAGGTGCTGAATGCAATCGGCGATGCTGTGCTCGGCATCCAAGGGAACAAGCAAGCCGCCAGCTCCTTCGATGATGCAACATTCGACATCGTGACATAAGTCCGCGAGGGTTGTGAGCATCTGCGCGGGCGTAGGCGGGGCGGCTTCGCCGGCAAGCATGGCCGCATAAGGCGCAGCGGGCATGGTTGCGCGATAGAGTCCAGGTGCATCGGCGAGATGAGGCAAAGCACAAGCCTGCGCGAGGGCATGAGCATCGTCGGCGCGCTCGCTCACCCCGGTCTCGAAGGGCTTAATGGCGGCAACCCTCTTGCCTGCGTGGCGCAGGGCATAGGCGAGACCACAGGCCACCAAGCTTTTGCCAACCCCTGTGCCGGTGCCGGTGACAAAAAAGCCTGGCGGCAATCTCATGGGAGCATACTCCTGCGAAAGGCGTCCATCGCGCGGCTGATATGCTCCTGATGATGGGCGGCGCTGAGCACGCAACGCAACCGGCTGGCGCCCTCCGGCACGGTGGGGGGGCGAATGGCGTGCACCCAAACCCCTTGCGACCATAAACGCTGCGCCATCTGCATGGCGGCTTTCGCATCCCCCAGAATCACCGGCATGATGATGCCATCGCATGCGGAGGAAAGTAAGCCAAGCTCCACCAGCGCGTGGTGTAGGCGCTGACGGTGTTCCTCGAGTAAGGCCCGTTCGCGCTCGGCATGGCGAGTGAGCTGCACGGCAAGGGGAATCACCGCGGCGAGGGCAGGCGACATGCCGGTGGAGTAGACCAGACTGCGCGCCCGATGATAAAGCCAGTCGACGATGGACTGCGCCCCAGCCACAAAGGCCCCCTGCAGCCCCAAGGCTTTGCCCAAGGTGCCCACCAAGATGTCGGGACGAACGCGGTTGGCAGCACAAAGACCACGTCCCTCGGCACCATACACCCCCAATGCATGCGCCTCGTCTACGTACAGGGCCGCATGATGCTCATCGGCAAGGCGACGCAGGGCGCTCAGCGGGGCGCGATCACCATCCATGGAAAACATCGACTCGGTGACGATAAGCGTGCGCGCATAGGAGCGACTGTTTTCCGTCAATAGAGCCCTGGCATGCGCCACATCCAGATGGCGATAGACCTTGATGGTTGCGCCCGAGAGGCGACAGCCATCGATGATGCTGGCGTGGTTGAGGGCATCGCTGAGTACTAGGCAGTCTTTATCGAGCAAGGCGCTTAAGGTGCCGACATTGGCGGCATAGCCCGAGCTAAACAAGGCCACAGCAGCCACATCGAGCCAGTCACACAGAGCATCCACCGCAGCCTTGTGCACCTGCATGAAGCCGCTGATAAGAGGCGAGGCACCCGCACCTGTACCGTGCTCAAGCGCTGCGTCGGCCAGGGCCTGACTTAAGGTAGGGTGACGCGCCAGACCCAGGTAGTTGTTGGAGCAGAGGCAGATATACGAGCGCCCACTAACCTCAACCTCCGCGTCACAGGGAGTCTGCACATGCAGCAAAGAACGACGTTGAGCCCGATGCGCGAGTTGCTGCAACCCTGCCCGAGCCCATGCCTCAAAACATTGAGACTGGGACTCCTTCGAAGACCTGCTCAAGGCTTGTTATGATCTAGAGCGCCGCGCGGCCTGCACTGGCCGACTTCCCATTCTGACCATGCTTTGATGAGGGCGAGCCATTGCCTGCGCTTTGAATGCGACCCTTTTGACGCGCTAGGTCGGCGAGCTCTTGGGCGCGGTCACTGCGCTCCCAGGTGAAGCTCTCTTCGTTGCGACCAAAGTGACCGTAAGCCGCGGTGGGCGTGTAGATGGGACGCAGAAGGTCCAGGGTCTCGATGAGCGCCCGGGGGCGGAAATCAAAGAGCTCACGCACCGCCGCCGCAATATGTTCGTCTGCGATGACCCCAGTGCCAAAGGTGGTCACGTACACGCCAACCGGAGCCGCCACCCCAATCGCATAGGCCACCTGTACCTCGCAGCGGGTTGCGAGCTTGGCGGCCACGATGTTTTTGGCCACGTAGCGCGCAAAGTAGCAGGCACTGCGATCCACCTTGCTTGGGTCCTTACCACTAAAGGCACCGCCGCCATGTCGACCCATGCCGCCGTAGGTGTCGACGATGATCTTGCGACCGGTCAAACCGGCATCACCGCAGGGTCCACCGATGACGAAACGCCCCGTGGGGTTGATCAAGAAGCGGGTGTTGCCATCGACCATCGAAGCGGGCAGCACCGGCTTGATAACCTCGTCGACCAGCGCCTCACAGAGCTGCTCGTGCTCAACATCGGGGGCGTGCTGGGTGGACATCACCACGGTATCGACGCGCTGGGGCTGACCCGCTTCGTTATACTCAATGGTCACCTGCGCTTTGCCATCGGGCCTCAGCCAGGGCAGCTGTTGGGTCTTGCGCAGCTGGGCTAGGCGATGCGTGAGCTGATGGGCCAAGGCGATGGGCATAGGCATCAACTCGGCGGTCTCGTCACAGGCAAAACCAAACATCAATCCCTGGTCGCCCGCACCCTGCTCCTTATGGAGGCCTTCGCCCTCGGTCACGCCTTGGGCAATGTCGGGGGACTGCTGCTCCAGCGCGCTCAAAATCGCACAGGTGTTCGCATCAAAGCCGGTATCGCTGTGGGTGTAGCCGATGTCGCGAATGGTCTGCCGCACAATGTCGGGGACTTGAATGCTCGCGCTGGTAGTGACTTCGCCCGCAACAATGGCGTAGCCCGTCTTGACCATGGTCTCGCAAGCCACACGAGCCTTGGGATCTTGAACAAGGATGGCATCGAGCACGGCATCGCTCACCGCGTCGCAGATTTTGTCAGGATGGCCTTCGGTGACGGATTCGGAGGTAAATAGATGACCCATGCGCGTTGGGGTAGCAGTTCAAACCCAGCGATCAATACAGCATGGATAGATTTCAGCGCACCCTTTATCGTGGTCTCTCACAATAGGACAAAGAGAGGCTTGCGATGAAAAATGAAACGAGCTAGCGTGCTCCGCCCGAACAAGCAGCAGGAGGGGGCTACGGCGTGCGCGTTATCTTAGAACAACTCGTAAAACTCGCATCCATCGATGCCCAAACCCGCGATGCCGATGAAGAGGCCAAGGCGATTCCTCAGCAGATTCAAGAACTGCGCGAACAGATCGAACGCCTGGAGCAACTCCTGGCGCATGAGCAGCAGCGTATCAATGACCTCGCTGCATTGCTGAACGAGCAAGAGGAGCTGCTCAACCAAAGCGCCGACAATATTACCCGCGCCCGCGCCAAAGGGGCTCAGTCCACCAATCACAAAGAAATCGAAGCAGCGCAGCGCGAGATCGAAGCCAACCGACGCCTAAGCAAAGAGCGCGAGGGAGAGGTGCTGCGTTTGCAAGAGACCGTCGAGCAGGCCCAAGCCAACATCGCCAAGCACGAAGAGGCACTGAGCGAGGTGCGCGAAAGCATTGCCGAGGAAACGCGCCAAGCCGAGCAGCGCCTGGGCGAGCTGGAGGCGCAAAAATCGGGCTCGGTGGCAGAACGACAGGCGGTCAGCGAGGCGATTCCCAAGGACGCACTGCGCCATTACGAACGCATTCGCAGCCGACGCACACCCGCTCTGGTGTGGCTCGACGAACAGGCCTGTGGCGGCTGTCGTATGGTGCTGCCCCATCAGCTAGCCAACCAGATTCACCGTGGTGAAGCGATCACAACCTGCCCGCAGTGCCTGCGCATCGTTCTTTACAAGCCGCTCTTCGTCCCCGAAGAGGACACACCCGGCATTGCCGCAGAAGATATCGCCGCACAGAGCTAAGGCATCACAACACGCTAGGACTACTCGGAACCTTCGGCAGCAACACCCGAAAGGTCGTTCCCTGCCCCGGAGTGCTGTCGACGTGAATGGTGCCCCGCAATTGCTGAATGCGATGCTTAACGATGGCCAATCCTAGGCCCGTCCCCCCGATGCTGCGCGACCGACCCGCATCGACGCGGTAAAAGCGCTCGAAAATGCGCTGCTGATCGTTAGCCGCAATACCAGGACCGGTGTCACAGATCACCACTTCGACCATGCTTTCGTGAGCGCGCCCTACTAGCTTTACCTGTCCCCCCTCGCTGTTGTACTTAACCGCATTTTCGATGAGGTTGATAAAGACTTCTTCAAGGGCACGCTGCTCAGCAAAGACACAGGGAAGGGAATCCATATCGCTGACATCAATATGAATCTTCTTGCTCTCCGCCTGGCTCGCCAACCCCGACACGATATCGCGAAGGATGGGTTCAAGCACGATGGACTCGCAGGTGAGCTCCCCCTCGGACTCGGCACGCGATAGGGCGAGCAAGTCATCCACCAAACGCTGCAGCCTCTCGGTATGGCGCAAGATAATCGCCAAGAAGCGCTGCCGTGACTCGGGGTCTTCGCCCGCACTATCCTGCAAGGTCTCGGTAAAACCACGAATGGCCGTCAGAGGCGTGCGCAGCTCGTGGCTTGCATTGGCAACAAAATCGCGCCGAATCGCCTCCGCACGACGCAAATGGGTGGTGTCGTGCAAAATGGTAACGATGCCCTGCTGATTAGGCAAAGGAGCGATGTGAGCCTCGAGATCGCGAGGCCCCAAACATTCAGAAGTGACATGCACATCGACGCGTTGGGCGGTCGCGCCTCCTTGCACGCGCTTGATGGCATCAAGAAAGACCGGATTGACGAAGACCTCATGCAAACGCTGACCCACCAAGGATTGCCCAAACAACTGCTCCAAGGACTCGTTATGCATGACGATGCGGCGCGAGACATCGGTCACCAGCACCGCATCGCTCATGCTTTGCAAGATGGTACGCAAGCGCGCCTCTTCGTGGGTCAAGGTGCGCAGTTGATGCGCCAGGCGATCGGCCATGTGATTCATCGCACGGGCCAGCAAGCCAAGCTCATCGGGACGAGACTCCTCAAGACGCAGCGATAACTGCCCCCCGGCATAGGTATGCGCAGCCTGGGTGAGCCGGCGAATCGGGTCGATCAGCGTGCGCGACAAAATCAGGGACAGAAGCGCAGCAATCGCAAGGGCAAGGATGCCGGCAATGGCCAAAAGCTCGCGCTGACTGCTACGGGCATCGCGCAGCACCGCATGGCTTTGATAAATCAAGGCGATGCGATCAGCGCTCAGACGAAACAGGTAACGCGACGCACCGAAAGATCCAAAAGGCACCCAGGCACGAAAGTGCTGAGACTGTCCTGCCAGCACACTATCCGCCCAAGCATAGTCAGGTGTCGGGGGCAAAGGCTGTTCGTATGCGTTCAACACATGCATGCTCATCCCAAAGTCCTGCCCGATGACACTCAGCGCTTCACCTTCCTTGACGCCACGTGCCAGGGCCGAGGTCAACTGCTGCGCGGCACTCTGCAAACGCTGCTCGAGGTGTTTTTCTTGGCGGTATTGCAGCAGTGGATCCTCAAGCAGAGCCACCGCCAAAAGCAGCACAGCGGTGGCCGCAACAATGGCAGACACCAACTGCAAACGCAGACCCCAGGCTAAGGAGAGCGGCTTCTTTGACTCCACTCTAGACCGCCCTCACTTCACTCTGAGCCTGGCTTACGGCCGGCTGCCAAGCACAACGACGACTGCGAAGCATCAGACTCTGTGGGCTGCGCCAGTTATCGTTACGCTGACTGTAAAACACCAGACTCCTGTGCGTTGTGTGCGAACGAAGTGAGCGCTTGCAAAGCAAGTAACAACGCCCGGCATTCACAATCAACCCACCAATGGGGAGCGCCCATGAAATGGGTAGCAGCGCCTGGCCATCAAAGCGTGTTTCTCTATACGCCTTCGTCGCTGCGGTCCGGGTGCACTCAGGATCAACGCAAATTGAGAGCGATCTAGGTTCAGGATTGGTCACCGAGTCTAGGCGCTTCGCGGTCAAGAGGAGAGGCCGTCGCGTACACGGTAGCCCACGCCTCGCACGGTTTCGATATATTCCCCGGCCTCGCCAAGCTTCTCGCGCAGGCGTTTGACATGGGTATCCACCGTACGCGTCTCCACCGAGGAGGTATAACCCCACACGCGCTCAAGCAGAGCTTCGCGGGTTTGCACGCGTCCACGACGATGCAGCAAGTCGGTCAGCAGGCGAAACTCCAAGGCGGTCAGCAGCACAGCACGCTCGCATACACGCACTTCATGGCGGCACGCGTCCACCTCCAAGACGCCAAATGTGGTCACTTCCGCAGGAGGCCTTTCCTTTCCGCTCTGCTGAGCACGACGCAATAAGGCCTGCACACGCAAGACCAGCTCACGCACGTTAAAAGGTTTGGGTACATAATCATCGGCGCCTGCCTCGAGGCCTTCGATACGATCCTCTTCCTGCCCTTTGGCGGTCAACATCAGCACAGGCGTGCTTGCCGTGCGGGGATTTTGCCTTAAGCGACGACAGAGCTCGATGCCGCTGAGATCGGGGAGCATGCGGTCGAGCACCACAAGGTCAAAGAGGGTATCGGAAACAAAGAGGGCATTCGCGTCAGCTCCGCGATGCGTCACGGATACCGTATGACCCGCCTGACGCAGGTTAAAGGCAACGAGCTCAGCCAAGTCAATCTCGTCATCAACTACTAAAATGGACGCCATCTCAGCCAAGCCCTGAGGCGAAGGCCCTTTTAAGGCAAGGAACACTTCGGTGACAACAGTTCAAGCCCTGTAAAGTGACCTCACTCAAGCCTAAGCCGACGCCTTGAGCTCCAGCAGGGTAATTTCCGCCGGTGCCGCGAGGCGCATAGGCGGTCCCCAATAGCCGGTGCCGCGACTGACGTAGAGCTGGGACTCGGCTTCTTTGTAAAGCCCGGCAATATAAGGCTGGTCCAAGCGAGCAAGCCAGCCGAATGGAAAAATCTGACCACCATGGGTGTGACCCGAAATCTGCAAGTCGACCTTTTTCTCGATGGCTTCTGGAAAGGCTTTGGGCTGATGGGCAAGCAGCAGCACCGGGCGTTGCGGCGGAACACCGCTCAGCGCCTTCTGCAAATGCGCCCCATGATCGCCACCGAACTGATGCGCCGACCAATCATCCACACCCGCAAGGGCAAGGGCGTCATCATTGACCTGAAGGGTAATATGCTCATTGCGCAGCACCCGAATGCCGAGGGTGCCTAGAAAGGCGATCCACTCATCAGCGCCGGAGTAATACTCGTGATTACCGGTCACAAAGTAAACCCCGTGTTTCGCTTTCAAGCCTTGCAGGGGACGAACAAACTCACCCAACTCCGCCACAGAGCCATCGACGAGGTCGCCTGTGATCGCGACGACATCTGCCTCGAGGGCATTCACCCGCTCAACCAAGTACTCGATAAAACCGCGGCCAATGGTGGGGCCCACATGGATATCGGTGAGCTGCACCACGCGCAATCCGGCTAGGGAACTGGGCAGGCGAGGCAAAACAACAGGCACATGTTTCACCTGCGTACGCCGCAAAGCAGAGTACATGCCCAAGGTCGACACCCCCACCGCCGTTGCAGCCGCAAGCCCCCCTAACGCACGTCGGAATACCAACCGCCGCTCAGGACTCGCAATATCATTGCCGGCAAACAGAGATGTAACCCACCCAACCAAGCGT
>CAYWAT010000109.1:8148-9307 GCA_964456305.1 uncultured Polyangiales bacterium
GAGCGCAACCAACAGAACAAACATGATGCCAAGCCAGCTGTAGCCAATCCACGCGAGGGGCGAGACCCATACACGGGGCAGTGCGCGTGAAGCGACCATCTGCAGCGGCATCCATAAGGTCATGACCACCAAAAAGAGGGTTGCCCAACGCGACCAAGGAGCAGGCAAAGCCGTATGCCGCACCAAACGCAGCCACAAAGAGGCATGTACAGCGGCAATGATCAGCGTAAAAATCGATAAGAAGACGGCCATTCGAATCATGCCGCTTAGCTAAATCAATTGCGCAGCCCTGCCAAGCCTGGAGTCCACGGGTAATCTCCGTGATTCCGCGCCCCGATAGCCTTGACGCTCGCAGATGATGTTGATAGGTAGCCGATACCTTTTTGGGTCGTTAGCTCAGTTGGTAGAGCAGCGGGCTTTTAACCCGACGGTCGCAGGTTCGACCCCTGCACGACCCACGATAGATTCAGTCCCTATCGTCTAGAGGCCTAGGACACCGGCCTTTCACGCCGGTAACACGGGTTCAAATCCCGTTGGGGACGCTGTATTTGATCAGCCACAAGAGTCGGAGCTGTATCGACCGGTTTTGCCGAACTCTATTATGGGGCATTTGGAACGATCAGTCACCTCGACATGGGGTTTGCACACGACTAAGCTTATAAGCGAGGGGTAGTGTCGTGGATCGTGATAGCAGAGCAAGGGTAAAAGAAGCACAGAGAGCCCGTGACCGTCATGATATCGTTTCAGGGAAAAAAGATATTCGTGAGGTCTACAAGGGCAACGCTCATTTCTTAATCCCAGGTATGCGCCCTCGATTCGACCTCGCGACGCGTAAGAGTTAACGCATTTGGATCCCGCCGACGCCATTTGGACTCTGCGACAGATCGCAGGCGAGGGTGTAGTTCTTGTAGGCGGACAAGCTGTCGCGATTTGGCATCACTTCTATAACGATCCGGCCGATGAAACTCCGCTAGTGAGCAAAGATACCGATGTTTTTGCGAACGACCGGTCCTCGGTCATACGGATTGCTAAGGCTCTTCAAGGCCAAGCTCACTTTCCGAAACTTTTCTCGTCAACGCCGAACATCGGCCAAGTAACGTTTGTAAACCGAAGAGGCGAAAAGCAAATCCTCGATATTCTTAACAGCCTTTTCGGATTG
>CAYWAT010000110.1:0-9052 GCA_964456305.1 uncultured Polyangiales bacterium
TAGAGTGCAACCTTGCCAAGGTTGAAGTCGTGGGTTCGAATCCCATTTCCCGCTCCGAAGACTTTCATTTATCAGGCAAACAGTGACCCTATGACCGCTTCATCATTGTTTCCCAACACATGGCCCGTGCAGCATCCAGAGCGTTTGCAACTCTATTCGATGGCAACGCCCAATGGCAAAAAGCTCGGCATTGCTCTCGAAGAGCTGGGGTTGGCTTACGAAGCGCACCGTGTGGATATCCACGCGGGCGATCAGCATGATGCTGGCTTTAGGCGCCTCAACCCCAACGGCAAAATCCCATGCATCATCGACCCCCAAGGACCCGGGGGGAAGCCTATTGCAATGATGGAGTCGGGTGCGATTTTGCTCTACCTGGCCGAGAAAACCGGCAAGCTATTGCCTACGCAGCAAGACGCACGGTGGGAGGCGGTGCAATGGCTCTTTTTTCAGATGGCTAGCATTGGTCCCATGTTTGGTCAGATGGGCCATTTTTATAAGTTCGCGCGCGATAAAACCAGCGATGAGTATGCCCTCCAGCGTTACAGCACAGAGGCCAAGCGTCTGCTCGGCGTGCTTGAGGAACGCCTTCGTGGTGGTGACTATATTGTCGCCGATGCCTTTACCCTTGTTGACATCGCGACCTTGCCTTGGGTTCTCGCCTTGGATTTCTACGGCGCAAAGGAGCATCTTGGCTACAAATCCTTTGGGCACGTTGAGGGCTGGGTGCAGCGCTGCATGGCGCGGCCTGCAGTGCAACGCGGCCTTAAGGTGTGTGCGTAAAAAACTGAATCTCTTTAGCGCCGGTGTTGCCGCCAGAGGAGTCCAGCACCTCGATGCGTGCGTAGCGTGCCTCGATGGGACTTAACGCAAAGAGATAGAGCTCATCCGGGCTGGGGGTTGCAAACGGTCCCACGGTTGTTGTGTCGTCGAAAGTCACCTGTACGCTGGTAATGATGGCTGTGCCGTTGGTCATTTTGCGACTGCGGAAGCCAAAGTGCTCGATTTTGCGTGTTTGGCCAAAGTCGATGCTGATCCAAGCATCGTTGCCATCGCCATTGGAGGACCACTCGCTGCTCATGCTCCCGTCGATGCCATTGTTGGCGCCCCAGGTTGCGTCGTTGGCGGCATTGCCGAAGTTGCTGCTGACTTCGTCGATGCTGCTGCCCATCGCGAGCGTTGCGATGTTCGTGCCTTCCGGTGTGGCAGCTTGGCTGAGGGTCTGAAAAGAGATCACCGAGGATACATCCTCTCTACCTTGGGCATCTTCTGCAACTGCGCGCAGGTAATAGGTGGTGTCTGGGTTGAGATCTTCGATGGGCACCTCGTGGTCGGTCTCGAATTCCCCTTCGACCATGCTTGGATCGACGGCTGTGTTGATTAAGGCATCGCGACTGCTGCCCCATTCCACTTCGCAGGTGGTGGGGATGTCGGTATCGAAGCGCACCACAGCACGTGTCGCGCTGATGTCCTCCACGCGTAAGTCGATAAAGCGAATCATGCCTCTTTCGCCAAGTTCGCTTGGGCTTTGGGCTGTGCTTTCACTTTCATTTTCACTACAGCCCATACCTGTGCTGAAAAGAAGACTGGCAACCATAACGACAAGACAACGTTGGGTGGAGAACATAAGAGTCATAGGCATAAGTGTAGCTCATCTTGTTTCGCCTGTCGGCCTGAGACCGCGACCCTTGCAAGCCTGCTGAGGTCTGGCTATCGCGGTCGCAGGAGACGCTGCGATGCAAGACACTCACGCTCATGTCACCCCCGCGGGGCTTATCCCACCGCAAGAGTCCTGGTCCTTTGTCGCCGATGAGGGATTTCACATGCATGTGGACAAAGCAGCTGACGATACTTTGGCCTTTGCATCCTCGGTTGCGGCCACGCTTGAGCAGACGCCGCGCTGGTTGGAGTGCAAGTATCTCTACGATGCCAAAGGATCTGCTTTGTTTGAGGCGATCACAGAGCAGCCCGAGTATTATCAGACCCGTACCGAAGACGCGATTCTGCATGCGCATGCAAAGGCTATTCGCCAACGCACAGGAGGGTGCACCTTAGCTGAGTTGGGCTCGGGAAGTTCGAGCAAGACCCAACATTTGTTGGATGCATGGACCGCGACGGAGTCTGGGGCCTACGTGCCCATGGATGTCAGTGCGGCTGCATTGAAGCAAGCCTGTTTGCGTTTGCGTTCGCGTTATCCTTCGCTTGCACTCGAGGCCATCACCGCGACGTATCCGCGAGGTCTGCCGCTCATTCGCCATCTTTCGCCGGTTACGCTTGCTTTTCTTGGCTCAAGCATCGGCAATTTCAACGAAGCCGAGCTCGATCTCTTTCTTGAGATGATTGCGGCCAACTTAAATGAGGGCGACTTCTTTCTACTGGGCATCGATTTGGTCAAAGACGCTACTGTTCTCGAGGCCTCTTATAACGACGCCGCCGGAGTAACCGCGGCCTTCACGCAGAATCTCTTTGCTCGGATGAATCAAGAGCTAGGCACGGAGATTGCGCCGCAACGCGTTCGGCATGTGGCCTTTTATAATGACGCCAAACAGCGCATTGAGATCTACGCGGAGTTTCGCGACGAGGTAAATATCGTCTTGCCCGAGCTTGGTCGTCATTTTCGCATTGCACCCGGTGAACGCATCTTGACCGAAGTAAGCCGCAAGTTTGAGGTGGATGAGATGGCCGCAAGTTGTGCGCGTTTTGGGCTCACATTGCGCGAGCTTTACCAAGACGAAGCCAAGGCGATGGCGGTACTTTTGTTTGAGCGGCAAGGCAGCGCACGTGTGCTCGATGATCAGCGCGCCGAACTTGGCGCCGAATTGCAACGGGTGCGTTCGCGTACCTATGAAATCGTTGCTCCCTTATCGGAGGAGGCTCTGGTGTCGCAGCCACATGCTTTGCTTAGCCCCATCGTTTGGGATTTGGGCCACATCGCTAACTTCGAGGAGCAGTGGTTGGTGCGTGGTTTTGAGCGCAGCATCGAACATATCTTCGAGCGCCATAGCTACGGTCCACGTCATCCGGAGGGGGATGATGCTGTTTACGACCCGACGCGCACCCCGCGTAAACAGCGTTCGGACTTGCCGCTGCCATCCCCACAAGAAGTGATGCAGCGTCTGGATGATCTGCGCACCAAGGTGCGTGCACAGATCCTCGCGCAGCCTTTGCAACCTCTGCATCCCCTCACGCGCGATGGTTTTGTGGTGCATATGGTGGCGCAGCACGAAGCGCAGCATCAGGAAACCATTCTTCAGTCGCTACAACTGGGAACCCAAGAAGCGTATCTGCCTGGCTTTCACCAAAAACCGCCCACGCGTCCCGACAATGTGCTGCGTGATCGCATGGTCCGGGTCCCTGCGGGGTCTTTTTTGCTGGGCACGCAGGATCGTAGTTATGCTTACGATAACGAACGCCCTCAGCATCGGGTTGAGCTCGATAGTTTCTTCATCGACACCGCGCCGGTGACCAATGCGGACTATCTGGCGTTTATCAACCAGGGTGGTTACCAGACGCGTGCGTATTGGAGCGACGCGGGATGGCAATGGCTGCAGGAGGAACAGGCGCAGGCGCCGCTGCATTGGGTTAAGCGCCAAGGGCAGTGGCTAGTTTGTGACTTTGGTCGTCTTACCTATCTCGATCCCGAGCGTCCTGTGGTGCATGTGAGCTGGTACGAGGCCGATGCCTATGCACGATCTCAGGGCAAACGGTTGCCCACCGAAGCCGAATGGGAAAAGGCTGCTTGCTGGGATGGTGCGCGTCATTGCAAGCGTCGTTTTCCCTGGGGCGACGAGAGCCCAAGTGCAGCGCATGCCAATCTCGATCAGTCTTTGCTGGGACCTGCGGCGGTGGGATCCTATCCGCATGGCCGCAGTTTCTATGGCTGTCATCAAATGATCGGCGATGTGTGGGAGTGGACCGCCTCGGACTTTCAGCCTTACCCAGGGTTTGAGGCTTTTCCTTATGCCGATTACTCCGAGGTCTTTTTTGGCGATCAATACAAGGTGCTTCGCGGCGGTTCCTGGGCCACCTTGGCTATTTTAGCCCGGGGAACCTTGCGCAATTGGGACTTTCCACAGCGACGTCAGATCTTCGCTGGTTTTCGTTGTGCCAGTGACCACGCTTAAGCCTTTGGCGACCGTTGCATGAGTTTGTCCGCACACACTCTCGCAACGCATCTGCGTGCTTTGGATGTAACGCTTGACGCATTGGATTATCGCGTCGCGATCGTGAAGGCTCAGGACTACCCAGACCCCGGACGTCCCTGCGGATGGCTATCGCTTCATGGCGCGGGCCTTTCTGGGAGCGGTGAAAACGTGGCTTGGACGGAGGCAGCGCATGCCGACGATGCTAATGCCTTGCGCATCTATGCCCAGACCCTGTGTCCCATCACAGCATCGGTCGCTCAGCTGGTTGACGACTTGGGTAACCGCTTTTCGCCCTATGCCCGCTTTGCGTTTGAGTCGGCGTTGGTTGATTTGGCGCTCAAACAACAGGGGCATTCGCTTGTTAGCGTGGATAGAGTGAATCTGTCCCTGCCGAAACGGGTTTCGCTGCGTTATCGGGTGTCTTTTGCGGCTTGTCCCGACCCTGTTGCCTTGATGCAAAGGCTTGAGCGCTATTACGAACGCCCACATTTCAAGGTAGATGTGCACCCGCAGTGGTCTGCGCAGGTTGTTGCGCAGCTTGGGGCGAGTCGCCTTGTGAGCACACTTGATTTTAAAGCCCAAGCGATGGGAACTGCCTTTGTACAGAGGCTGCGCGTCCATGTTCCGGATGCGATTTTCGAAGATGTGGCTGATGCGCCTTATCCCTCTGGGCCATTGGCGTGGGACAAATGCATTCTCAGCCCCAACGATATCGATGCGCGGGTTGCACCTGGTGTCATGTTTAATCTCAAGGGACCCCGTTTAGGCGGTTTGTTTGCACTTCTTGCCGCCATCGATCGCTGTCAGCAGCATGACGCTCCATTTTATATGGGCGGCATGTTTGAGTTGGGTGCAGGGCGACGGCAGGCGCAGCAATTGGCGGCGTTGATGTGTGCCGATGCGCCCAATGACCTCGCGCCCATTCCTCATGAGGCGCAGGTCTGGTCAAAGGCGCCCGCACAATTGCAGATCTCATTTGATAAGCCAGGCTTTTAGACAGTGTTTGTATTGGGCAGGCCTCAATTATTTTGCTTTTAGCGACGCAACCATGGGTTTCTCAGGCCGATAATGTTTTCGAGAGGCGGGCAGGCGTATTGCTGCGTGCTTTCTCGGGATATTTGAGTGATGGAGTCGCGATGGAACATCCTTTAAGTGAGCGTAATCAACCAGACCATGAGCAGATCCAGCCTTGCAGCAATGACAACATCAGCGTACTTTATTTAACGATGGTCAAGAGTGTGCATGACAAGGTCAAAGAGCAGTCGCTGCTTTTCCGCAAGCAGTTGCCGGAGCTCATGCCTAATCATGCTGGGCGCTGGGTGGTCTTTTTGGACGGTGGCGTCAAGAGTCTGCACGACACGCAAGAGGAAGCCTACGCCGAGGCCGCGAATACCTTTGGTTTGTTCGCTGGTTTTGTGGTCGCGAAGGTCGAAAAAGTCGTGCCCAGGCCTATGGTTGCGGCCATCGAAATGAATCTTTAGGCGTTGGGTGCACGCGTGTTGCATTTCTACCAGCGCAGGGTGATGTGTGCGCCTAACTCGCGTCGGTTGCCTCTTTGTGTGGCGCTGATGGGTCGCTTTTGATGGCCGGGGGGATGGATAGCTGGGCGTAGGCTTCGACGCCGCATTCGCTGATGTCCAGGCCTTCGAGTTCTTGCTGTTTGCTCACGCGAATGCCCGAGGGGAAGCTGAGTTTAAGCGCAAACCACACGAGCGCTGCGCTGAGTCCGGCAACGGTGACACTCATGAGCAGGCCGACGCTTTGAATTCCCAGCGTGGCCCAGCTACCGCCGTACAAGATGCCCTTGGTGCTGCTGGTGTTGGCCAATACCCCCACGGCTAAGGTGCCCAAGGCGCCTGCGCCAA
Source organism: uncultured Polyangiales bacterium (assembly GCA_964456305.1). GTDB lineage: Bacteria > Myxococcota_A > Polyangia > Polyangiales > CAYWAT01 > CAYWAT01. Next base: position 6,008 of record CAYWAT010000110.1, read on the forward strand.
GGTGTACGGGGATTGCGCCGACGGGATCGTCGATGCGTAAGCGGTCCAAGAGGATGACACTTTCCACCACCAGCGAGCCTGCGAGTGCACCCAGCACGATGGCGGCTCCGGGTTGGATGACATCGGCCCCTGCGGTGATGGCGACGAGGCCCGCAAGGGCGCCATTAAGGGCGATGGAGAGATCCAACATGCCGGTGCGCCATTTGACATGCATTAAGGCCATCAAAAAACCCGCGGCCGCGCTGAGGTTGGTGACCAAAATGACGGGGGCAATGGCCTCGGGGTTGGCGCTGAGGGTGCTGCCGCCGTTGAAACCGAACCATCCCAACCAGAGGATGAGCACGCCCAAGGCGGCGAGGGGAAAATTGTGCGCGGGCATGGGATGAACGCGGCCATCGTCGCTGTATTTGCCGCGTCTTGCTCCAATGATGACGGCGCCGGCCAGTCCCATCGCGCCGCCGACGGCATGCACGGCGCAGCTGCCGGCAAAGTCGTGAAACCCGCGCAAGGCGAGATAACCGCCACCCCAAATCCAGTGGCCGACGAGAGGGTAGATGAAGGCGCTGGCGATGGTGGTGACGATCAGAAAGGGCAAGAGCTTGACGCGCTCGGCCACCGCGCCGCTGATGATGGTGGCAGCGGTGGCGGCGAAGACCAACTGGAAGAAAAGAAAGACAAAGAGGGGCATGCTTTGGGGCGCGGCCTGAAATACAGGTTCGCGGCCCTGCGGGAAGAAGCCCTGCAGGCCCAACCAAGCATTGCCGTCGCCAAACATGAAGGCGAAGCCGAAGGCGTAGTACGTCAGCGAGGCAATCGCCACCACTGAGACGTTTTTGAGCAAGATGGCCACCGCGTTTTTGCGCCGACACAGGCCGCTTTCCACTAAAGCGAAGCCTGCGTGCATAAAAAACACCAGAAACGCGCTGGTGGTGACCCAAAGGCTGTCGAGCATGTTCATGATGATGCCTATCTCCCCCTTGGACCGCCGATCTAAAAGGCGAAAGGGACCTTGTCCAGTGAGGGTTCTGTGCCAGGGTCGGGATGCCCACGCTGCCCTATGTCTCTGCCCTTTCTCGCCTACGGAACCCCACGCAAACTGCCCAAACCGGCTGAATTACCGGGGCGCGTGGTGGTGCTGGACGTAGCCTTTGCTTCCAGTGCGGGCGGGGTGAGCTTTGACAAGGTGACCCGGCCTTTTATCGACGGCCTGGGCCATCGTTTGGCGATGTGGATCGACCATCACGACCATGTGATGCATGCCGCCTACGCCGACGATGCCCGTTTTGTGCTGCGTACCAAGGCCCAGCATGGGGCCTGCCCGGAGCTGGTGACGCCAGAGCGTGTGGCGCAAGCGGGACCGGTGCAGAGCATTTGTTGTCACGTCGATTTTGATGGTTTGTGCTCTGCGGCCAAGTGGATTCGTGAAGGTGAGGAGCCCTATCCCGGTGCCGACGACGATGCCCGTGCCATCGACACCCGCATGGGTGAGTATTCGGAGCGCGCGCTGGTCATCGACCGTGCATTACGCGCCCGTCCCAAGGACGATAGCCTGCGCGGCATCATCGTCCGCTTTTTGGCGGGCGGTGCAGAGGACACGAGCCTGTTTGCGATCATTCGCAAGCATGCCCAGGCCATGGAAAAGCTGGAACGCGAGTCGCAGCGCTTGGCGCAGAGCTATGCGGTGGAGGGCATCGTGGCGGTCTGCGATGCGCGGCAGCATCAGGGCGGCTACGACAAGACCCTGTTGCTGATGTTGGGGCAGGAGAGGGCGCCTTTGTCCCTGGTGCACGATGCCACCACGGTGACCTTGGCCGCGCGTTTTGATAGCGGCGTTGATTTACTGCGTTTGTTGGACTTGGAGGGGGGCATGCCGACGCGCGTCAGTGTGGCCGCTAAGGAACTCGACCATGTCTTGGCGCGGCTTCGGCAGACCTCCTTGGCGCAATTGCGCGGAGAAGAACCCTCGACGTGAGTTTTCCGCAATTATCGAACCTTGGACCGCGCGTGGCATGGGTGGCCCTTGCATGGGTCGCTGCTTTGGTGCTGATGATCGCAGCCTGGCTTGAGCCCAGCCCCACAGGGATGGGAACCCACCAACAGTTGGGGCTTTTGCCCTGTGGCATGCTCTTTTTTTGGCAGATTCCCTGTCCTGGCTGCGGATTAACCACGGCTTTTGCCCATTTAGTGCGGGGCGAATGGCAAACTGCCTTGCAGCTCAACACCTTGGCGCTGCCTTTGTTTCTGGCCACCTGCGCCAGCGTTCCTTTTGGCCTCGTGGCCGCATGGCGGGCGTGGTCATGGCGGGGTGTGTTGCAAAGTCCCTATGTCAGTCGCCTGATCCTGCTCTTGGTGGGCGTGCGTATGCTGACCTGGGGCGTTGAACGCCTGCTGGATGGCGTCTGGAGGAGTTGATGACGGTTCTTTCACGGCGTTGTCTTGCCAGATGGGCATGTTTGGCGGCGGTGTTGCTCTCTGTGTCTTGCAGTCGCGCCTGTGAGTCTGCCGCACCGGCCAAGATGGAGGCTGGCAAGGCTTTTCAGCTGGTGGACATCGTTAAAAACGACCCGCGCGATCTTAATAAAGAGATTCAGCGGCACATGAAGCAGGCGCGGGCGTTAAAGCTCAAGCCCGTCGCCGAGCTTTGGGCGCCCTGGTGTCCTCCCTGCGTGGCATTGGCCAAGTCCATGACGGATGCGCGTATGCAAGAGGCCTTTGCAGGCACCTATGTGATGCGTTTTAACATCGACGAATGGCCCACCCAGCTGGCTGAGTTAGGGTTTGACGCGTCTACGATTCCTGCCTTTGTGGCTTTGGATGCAAAGGGCCGTCCCACCCCGCGTGCCATCACCGGCGGCGCGTGGAAGGAAGACATTGCCGAGAATATGGCCCCGCCTCTCAAAGCTTTCTTTCAAGACACAGCGCCTTTGTTTCACTAAGTCTTGTACGGCCCAGCCACTGCGAGCTGTGGGTGAATTTCGCGCGGCTTCTTGTGCTTCATTGGGTGCAGACTTCTGGAATTTCTATGCATGCTGGGTGCTGCTACCT
>CAYWAT010000111.1:0-8930 GCA_964456305.1 uncultured Polyangiales bacterium
TCCGCCCCCATGACCCGTTTCCACTGCCACGATCTTTCTCAAGTCAGGACCTAGTGTCACTTGAATGGGTTGGCCGCCTTCGGGGTTTTCGGCCTTAAGCTGCAAGGGGTTGTCTTCGAGCTCTTGAAACATTGCAGCTAAGACATCGTCGGCCTCTGGGACCCATGGATAGGCTGCGCGGCACTCTGCATCGACAACACAGAGCTGTAGGGCTGTACTGAGGGTATCGTAGAGATTTTGTCCGGCATTAACGTTGTTGGGACTGCCTGGCACGGCCACACCGTCAAGGATGGCACCGCTTACACTATCGGGGAATGCATGCATGTGGTAGGTGGCCAGCAGCGTGCCGTAAGAACCTCCGTAAAGAATCTTTTTGTTTGTGTAGCCCAGTGCCTTGTGCACTGCTTCGATATCGGCCGCATTGTCGGCGCTATTGTATCCGCGCAGGTCAATGCCTTTAGCTTTGATTTCTTCCAGGCAGTTCTTTGCAGATTGCTTATCTTGCTGGTTCATCGCGTCATTGCGTTGAGCGTCCAAAGCTTGGCAGGTCAGTCCGTCATTCGAGAAGCCAGTGCCACGTTGATCAAATAAAACCAGATCGCGATTGGCTCCGCCTAGGATTGAGGCCCATCGCTCGATGTTTGGTTCTCTTAATGCGCCTGCACCTGGGCCTCCGTCGAGCCAGTAGATAGGGTCGCGCATTGCCAAATCCCCCGTGCGCAGTCGTGCTACTGCAATCTTGATTGTACGCGAATTGGGGTTTTGCCTGTTTTCAGGTACCGCAACGGTACCGCAGTCGATGACAAGGTTTAGGTTAACCTTACTTAGGTCAAAGGGACAGGCTGTTGATTGCCAATCCGCAGTGGTGGTGGGTCGACCTGCAAGCATGGCGACCGTCTCTTCATCGCCGCATGCCGTGAGCGCGGCTGAAGAAACTAAAGTAAAAAGTGCCGTAAGCAGTGATGTTTTATTCATACAAGCTAACCGTAAAAAGAGATGCCCGAGGTTAGCAGTCAATAAACCATAATCAAATGGAGCGGGCAATCGGGCTCGAACCGACGACTTGCAGCTTGGGAAGCTACCACTCTACCAACTGAGTTATGCCCGCATGGATCCTGCGAGGCTAACGCTTAACGATGCCGGAAGAAGTCGTCAAGCTTTCACCCCTCTGCCTTTAGGTAAGTTAGCTAAGCAGTTCGCCCTGGAAAACCAACTCTGCCGGACCTTGCATATAGATGGGAGCACCGGGAGCATCGCAGCGGATTACCAGAGAACCTCCAGGCAAACGCACTTCGACGTCTTGGCCGTAAGGCATAAGACCCAGCTTGGTTGCTGCCGCGACGGTGGCACAGGCTCCCGTGCCACAGGCCTGGGTCCATCCAGCTCCTCGCTCCCACACATGCAGTCGCAGGCATGGAGAGTCTTCGTTCACAAGTTTGGCAAAGTTGATGTTAGCGCCGCGAGGAAAGTTTGGATGGTGTTCTAACGCTGGTCCCAGCTCAAAACGCGCGTCGCCTAGGTCGTCAAAGGTCACAGCATGGGGGTTGCCCATCGACACGGTGCTCAGGTTGATGTTCTGGCCTGCAACGCTGACAGGCGTGTTGAGCATGATCGGCTGATGCGCATCGAAGGAGGGAGCGCGCATGGTGATGCCAATGATGTAGGGCTTGGTGCTGATAACCTTGCATTCATGGGGCCCTGCATTGGTGTGCACGGTGAAAGCGTTTTGGGAGACTTTGCCTTGTTCATGCAGGTAGCGCGCGACACAACGAAGGCCATTGCCGCACATCTCGGGGATGGAGCCGTCGGCATTGATGACCTGCATGTAAAAGCCATCGTTGTTGGCTTGAACGCTCAATACACCATCGGCCCCGATGCCTGTATGACGATTGCACCAGGCTTGCACCTGTGCTGCATCGATGGGCTTAGAGCCTGTATCGATGATAATAAAGTCGTTGCCGATGCCGTGATACTTGTAGAAGCGCACCGGGGGAGTTTAGTTGTTTACATTGTGAATGCCAAAGCGTTTCGCCAGCTCACGCAAATGGTAGCGGGTTAGGCCAGCGGCTTGTGCGCTGCGGGTAATATTGCCCGAGTGCTTGTCGAGAATTGCCTTGAGGTACGAGGATTCGAAGCTTTCGATCACCTGCTGCTTGGCTTCTTTGAAAGGAAGCTCGTCATCGACAAACTGCTGGGCAATGCTGGCAGGGGATAATGCAATGGTGTTAGGCAGCGGTTTAGGCAAAAAGTCATCGCCAGTGAGGGTGAGGTTGTCGGCCAGGGATGCTGCGCGTTCGACGATATTGCGCATCTCGCGAATATTGCCTGGCCATCCGTGACTGCGCAGGCGTTTCCATGCTTCATCGCTGACGATGAACTTTTTGTTTTCGTTGGGAAAGTGGCGTTTAGCAGCATCTTCGAGCAAGTCTTGAACGATGAGGGGGATGTCTTCGTGTCGTTCGCGCAGTGGAGGGAGGGCAACCTGCACAACACTGAGGCGATAGTAGAGATCCTCACGAAAGGTCCCGTCATTGACCATTTGGCGCAGATCACGGTTGGTTGCAGCGACCACACGCACGTTGACAGGGATGGTGCGGTCACCGCCGACGCGTTTGATTTCGTGCGTTTCAAGCACACGCAGAAGCTTAGGCTGTAAGTTGATATCGAGTTCGCCTACTTCATCGAGAAAGATGGTGCCGCCGTCGGCCTGTTCGAAGCAACCGCGATGGCGTTCGGTAGCGCCGGTGAATGCTCCTTTTTCATGCCCAAACAGGATGCTTTCGGTGAGGTCCTTGGGAATTGTGCCGCAGTCTTGCACCACAAAAGGCTTTTCTGCCCGCTGCGATGACTGGTGAATCGCCTGCGCGACCAGTTCTTTGCCGGTGCCGGTCTCGCCTTGGACCAGCACGGTGAGCTCGGTGCGTCCCACCTTTTCGAGGACTGCGAAAATCTCGCGCATCTTGACGCTTTGTCCGACTAGACGATGGAAGCGATTGGTCTCGCTGAGGTCAATGCTGATGGTACCCTCTTTGGGCTCAAAGCGCATCAGGGTATGACCGGCGCGAATCATCGTGACGCCTTTCATCCAGGCTTTCTCGACTTGCATATCGCCTACGTGAGTTCCGTTGGTGGATTCTAAATCGTGGAGGCGAAAGCCGGTTTCATCGGCGATGATTTGAAAATGGGTGCCGCTGACGGATTTGTCGGAGAGCACTAGGTCACAGATTAGGCTGCGTCCGATGGTTACATTTTCACGTTCGATGCTCAGCTCTTTGCCGGCATCGGGACCTTCGACAATGACCAAGGTGCTGCGTTTGAGGACTCGTTTGGTGGGGCGTTCATCGACAAAAACAGTGGTGATCGCGCCATCTTCGTTGGTGGTGGTCATGACGAGCTTGCGGAGGGTAAAGGAGCACGCAGTGCGGCGATCGCCTCGCGTGTGTTGGATTGACCAAAAATCGCACTACCCGCTACTAGCACATTGGCTCCGGCTTGTACGATCGTCGGCGCATTATGTGAGTTTACACCTCCGTCAACCTCCAAATCAATACTCCTTTGACCCTGCTCAATGCGTTTTCGTAGCGCCTTGATTTTGGGTAAAACCGCAGGAATAAAAGCTTGTCCTCCGAAACCAGGGTTGACGCTCATAACCAGAACTAAGTCTACCTGATCCATGACGTAGTCCAGCTGGTGCTCGGAGGTATGGGGATTAAGTGAGACGCCGGCGCGTTTGCCTAAGCTTCGGATGTGCGTGAGCGAGCGATGCAAATGGGTGCAAGCCTCGCAGTGCACGGTGATGATATCGGCGCCAGCCTCAGCAAATGCATCGATGTAATCGTCCGGATTCGCGATCATCAGGTGTACGTCGAGGGGCAAACGCGTGAGGTCGCGCAAGGTTTTGACCATCGAAGGGCCAAAGCTGATGTTGGGCACAAAGTGTCCATCCATGATGTCCACATGGATCCAATCCGCGCCTGCCTGCTCAACCCGAGCGATGTCCTCGCGTAGGCGGGCCAGATCAGCTGCCAATATGGAGGGCGCGACAATGCAAGGAGGTGTCATGAGAGGGAGGCCTAAGAGCAAAGTCGCTTGAGTTCAATTACTGGGCTGATGATTCGCGCAATCCGCATTGACCTCTTCTTTAGGGGCGCCCATGTCATTGGAGCAATGGTTCTCAAATCTTTTTCTCTTCTCATTGTGCTCTTGTGTGTGGCCTGCAGTTCGACCACGCAAAGCCAGCCTGAGGAGGGGACGACGGTGGTGCCCAAACTCGACCATGTAGCGCCCATTAGTCTGGCTACTCTCGATCTCAGTTTGCGCAGCACACAGCGACAGCCCCTGCGCTTTGAAGACTATCGTGGGCGTTTTGTGCTGTTGTACTTCTTTGCCACCTTTGATGGGATGTCTCAGGTTGCGCTTCAGGCATTGCTGCCTTTCTTGACCCGTCATTCGGAGATTCATGCGATTGGCATTTCCACCCAAGAGGATGCGCATGATTTGGCCCTCGCTTGGGAGGAGGCTTTGCAGCCCGACTTTCCTGTAACTTACGATCCCAGCAATCGCCTAGCGCGCGGCGATACCGTCTTAGGCGTGCTGCGCTTTGTGCCCGCTTATTTTTTAATTGACACACAGGGACGTGAATGTGCCCGTCATGTGGGTCTAGCGGTGACACGTCGTTTGGAGTTGATGCGAACTCAATGTCAGTCCGCTGAACCGGCTTCGTCGCCATAGCTCAGGTTCGGCATCAGCGAAAAAACCAGGCATTCTATGCGGTGCTGTCTGTTTTTTGCAGACGAAAAGCCCTTAAATAACCTATTCTAAGCCTGTTATCCTATGACGCAGTTAACTTCATTACTTATTCGCCTGTCGCTTATTGAACCTTCACAAGCCCGCCAAGCCCTTCAACGTCAAATCACGCTTGGGGATGACTTGGGAACTGCTCTTCTTGAAGAGGGCATGATTGCCGAAGATACCCTGGCAGCCTGCTGTGCTCATCTCTGCGGTATGCAAGCTGCAACACGGTCGATGATGCGTTCGCTGTCCAGTCGCCTTACCCGCTTGGTTCCGAGCGCTCTGGCGTGTGCCTACGAGACAGTACCCTTGCAGCGCGACGAAAAGACTCTTTGGATGGCTAGCGCAAGGATCTTGCCTAAAGAGTTTATCCAGGCTTGCTTTTATCTTACAGGTTTTAATGTTGAACCTATCTTTGCCAATCGTGCGCGCATTCATAAGATTCTATCGCAGCATTACAATGTGCCTTTGTCCGTGCGTATGCAGCGCGTGGTGGCAAAGCTGGATCGCGGCGAAGCAGGAGAGCGTCCAGACCTAAGTGCGATTTCGCGTAGTGATGAAGGTGAGCCGCCCACTATATCTCTACTTCCCGATACTTCCTGGTATCTTCCCGAGCGTTGGATCGAAGAGACTCAGACACGTCTGCCAAGGCATGCGACAACTCTGATTCACCTCGCCTGTAGTGTGCTCAGTCATGACTTTGAGCATGTGGTGCTTTTTCGTATCGATAGTGAGCAGAAGGCGGTCGCGGAGCTTGTCTACGCTTCGAACCAATCCTTTGCTGCGGTTGAGGGGGTGGATGTTGATTTGAATTCGCAACACCCCTTCGCCATGGCCGTGCATGCCCGCATGCCGCGTGTGTTTGATTCGATGGAGAGCGCTGCCATGCGTCGCGTCGCCTTTGCATTGGACCGACAACAGGCACGCAGTGTATTGGTCGCACCCTTGGTGAGTGATGCCCGAGTGTCACACCTTGTTTATGCGGACCGGGGTAAAAAATTGTTTCGCCTCAAAGAACTGTCCTCTGTGATGCAGTTTTGGCCTTGGATTCATCGTGCCTTGCAGCATGATCACCAGTCCCCTTTGCCCAGCACACCGCCAATCGGTTTTGTGTCGAGTCTATCGCGGGGGTTGGGTTCGCGTCTGGATTCACGACCGTCGATGCCGCCACCTTCGCCTTCATTGCGACGGGTTTCCTCAGTGCAGCAAAGTACGCACGCAAGCGCAGCGCCTAAAATACCCGCTATTCCTAGTTTGCGTTTGCCTAAATTAGAGGGCATTTCCATCAATTTGGAGTCGGTCGAAAAAGACGAGAACGATGAGCTAGATCTACCTATCTCCGTGGATGCAGAGACCAGCAATTCGTCGGTCATTGTTGATGTTCAACATGATGCCATGCATTTAGTGACCGATCTGCTTACCTGTCCTGCGCATAAATCGAGCAAGCGTATTCGTTTGTTGGTTGCGCTTGGCGAAGGCGCGCTTCCCTTTGTGGTCGAAGCATTCCCTGGAGCACTCTGGCAGGATATCGATGCTGTGACCTTGGAACGCTATCGCGGTCGCGATATCTCGCCCATTTGCCGTGCTCTTGTTGCTTTTCAGGCTCAGGCGGTTCCCTATGTCAAAGACCTGCTGGTTGCGACCGATAGCAGCAAACGACAGTGCGCTGCTTACGTGGCAAGCGATATCGTTCATCCAGACCTGATTCAGCCTTTGGGTGATTGCCTCTGTGATGATGACCCGATTGTACGTCAGTTGGCTGTCTTAGGACTTCGTCGTGCACGCATCTTTGAGGCACCTTTTGAGCAGTTGATCAATCGTCTGCGTTTGCAAATGGCTGATTCGCAAGCCGAAGTGAATCAGCGTGTCTATTCGGCGCGAAGCTTGGGCGCATTGCACGATACCGCAGCTTTGCCTTTGCTTGTGGACCTGCTTCGGTCGCGCACGCCTGTGGTTGCTGAAGCGGCATTGCAGGGGTTGCGTGATCTTACCTTCCACGATTACGACTACGATTACGCCGCCTGGCGCCAGTGGCTTAAGCTGCACCATACAGAGCATCGCGTGCACTGGCTTATTCAGGCGCTCACGGAGTCTCCTGAAACCTTAGCGGAAGCGGCGCTTAAGGAGTTGGAGCAGTTGGCCAATCAATCATTGCGGCATCGTTTGCCCCCATCGCAACCTGAGCGCAGGCGTTTGCAAAGTTATTACCTGGGCTGGTGGCATCAATCCACGCCGCAGGCCGAAGACGAGGCAGCTATCCCCGTCTCGTTGGCGTCTGGTAGTTAGCTGTCCTACTGCAGGGTGCCGGCGCAATGAAAGCCCACATCAATACTGCTTAGGGCAGGTGAAATGCTTGTGTCATCATCACTGTCACCTGCGCCCTCAAGGCGAACTTGGAGTTCGAGCAGTCCTGCTAATGGGGTATCGTTTTCCAGAAACAGGGCCTCGAGGCTGATCGGTCCCGTCGTTTCCGAAGCGTGGCCTACGGTGACCCAGGGGGCATCATTGAGAAGCGACAGCCGTGCAGCACTGCGCACAAAAAAGGTGATCTCGGTGCCAGTGGGGGTATGGGCATTCCACGCGATTCGCTTCCAGCGTGTACCGCCGCCATCACAGCCATCGAGCAAACGTTGGTAACGTCCCGACCCTGCAGTTGCGAGCTTCAACTGGGTGCCGGTCATATCCGAGTAGGTGTATGTGCCGGCCAGACCATCTACCGCTTCGCGCTGCACCTGCATGCTGCCAAGTGCGTTGGATTGAGGTGTGAGAACCAAGACATAGTCTTCTTGTCGCTCTTGTGGGTTAAGTTCGATGGCGTCATTCCAGCCAATCACCCACACTTTATCTTGGGCATCTACGGCAACACCTACAGATAAATTTTGTTCGGTGTTGGTAATCAACGTCGATTCTAAAGTGTCGGCATCGATTTGCATCAGACCTTCTGATTTACGTGCCACATAGATAAACCCGCGCGAATCCCCGGCGATACCCTTCATTTCGAGGTGAGGTTGCGGCGCACTGACACAGTCCCATCGCTGATCACTAGCCTGACTGGTGCTGTACCGGCAGGCTGCACTGGCATTATGCAGGGATACCCATATGCGTCGCTTGAGGTCTACGGTGAGCCCGTAAGGGTTAGCATTTGCAGGCAATGGAATCCGTTGCTTGATAGCCTGGTCACAGGTGCTGCTGGTGCCTACGCAGGTAGGCTCGTCAAAGCAGCTGCTATCCACACAGCGCGCGGTGTCAATGCGTGCAATCGATCCGTCAAAGCGGCAAGATACCCATAACTGGTCATCCTGTAAGGCGAAGCCATAAGGGCGGCAGTTGTCGATACGGGTTTGCAGTAGCGTTCCGCCATCGTTGCCGTCGAGCTTCCAGATCAACCCTCGATTGCTTTGGAAGGAACTCTCGGTGTAGGCATCGCTATCACCAACCCAGACGCGATGCTCGAGCAAGCCCTCGGCGTTCTCTGTATCTTGAGCGGCGATGGCGCGTAAGCGTGGATCGCTCCTGCCTGGCTGTGCTGTGACCAAAACTTTACGCCAAGCGACGCAGTCATCGGTGCTGCGCTCCGGATCTGCACCCCAAGGCAGTATGTTATCGGGACCTTCGGAGGTGTTGTTTTCGAGGGTGTCGCCGTTGCTGTCGCCGCATCGCTCTGCGTCAACCAAGACCTTGGAAACACTGCCGCCGTTGCGATTCGCGACATAAACATCGCCCACTGTATTGACGGATGTGCGCGATGGATCCTCTTTGGTGTACTCATCGAAAAGCTGGTCTTTATTGGGATTGTTGACGGTGTGAACACCCTCAGGCCCTGTTGCGTAACAGGCGCGCTGTACATAGTGCGACTGGCCATCTCGTTCGGTGGTGCTGACTTTGCAAACCGTGCCCTGGTGCGTATTAGCAATCCATATAAACGAGTTGTTAACTCTATTGCTGCTGTTTACAACTAAGTTGCCCTGAGCGTCAGTATCAACACCGTCTGTAAGCGATGCATTGTCACCGAAACTAACTTGATTGTCTTCGTCATCGCTATTTCCAAGCGCATTGTGTGAGCATAAGCCATCGCAGCCACAGGCTAGGTCCTGACTTGAGAAAGATCGTGGCAGTGGAAACGGGTCATGGGGGCGGAT
>CAYWAT010000112.1:0-8884 GCA_964456305.1 uncultured Polyangiales bacterium
GTGCAGATCGGCGACCCCATCGAGTTTCAACAAACGCTGCGCGACTTGCCCCGTAACAGCACCTTGCCATCCACGACCAAGTCATCTTCTTCAACATCAAAACGCAAGCTATCCCCGCGTGAACGCCGTTCCTTGGTGCAACGCTTGGGGTATCAAATCTGTTACGGCATCAACCATTGCGTCACCGTAACTCCCGCAGCGTTGGTTGCATTGGGCTTGTTGAATGCTCCTCATGGACGCATCAGTCGTTCTGCGCTCAAGGACGATTCGCGACTGCTCTTCGCCAGCTTAGTGCCGATGCACGCTAATATTGCGCCGACGCTATGGGAGGGAAACAGCATGCGCAGCCAAGCGGTTGACGAAGCGCTCTCCCTTTTTGCCGATGCGAAGTTGATCACCTGTCACGGCGATCAAACGATTACTCCCGTTCCTGATAAACGCTTGGCGCTGGAGTTCTACAAAAACAGCATCCTGCATCTCTTTGTCGAAGCGGCACTCATCGCCATCGGCATCCGTGCAGGCGACACCCCCAACCAACATGTCAGCGCTGTGCAAGAGCGCGTGCTCTTTTTGTCGCGACTGCTCAAGCACGAGTTTACCTATCGCGCCGATGCTCCTTTTGAGTCGATTTTTGCCGACACCTTAAGTCAGCTCATCCACGACGGGGTTCTCGATCCGCAAGGCAATGACCAGATTGCCATCCATCAAACACACCAGGTACTGATGGCGCAGATGGCTCGCATGATGCGCAGCTATCTCGAAAGCTACGCCATCATCTTGAGGACGCTGCCGCTGCTGCGTGAAGACACGATGACGCGCAAAGACTGGCTGAAACGCGCCTGGGACCATGGACAGGAGATGCTCACTCAAGATCAGCTGCAATGCGAAGAGGCGCTCTCGAAAACCAAGCTCGATCACATCTTGCGTGCCCTGCATGACCAAGGCGTGATTCGTTTTGCCGCCGATGACAGGCTGCAACTGGGCGCGGGAGCGACCAGCGCGAGTTATCTCAGCGCGTTGTATGATGAGCTGCGTCCTTATTTACGCGCAACGGCAAGCGTGGCATAAGCCGCTCAAGCTGTGCTGCGCGTTGTTAACAATCCACCTAATCCTTGGCAAAAGCGCAGCATTCTTTGGGATGAAGAAGCCCCTGCGCTGAATCTCGAGGTTTACGAAGAACGCGCGCGCAGTCTTTTATCCGCCAACGAAAGTCCCGACCTTTGTTTTCGCTGGAGCGCGAACATCTATCGCGGGTGTTACCACGGCTGCGCCTATTGTTATGCCCGCCGCAGCCATCAATACCTAGATTGGGGTGCCGGCACCGATTTCGAGCGACGCATCGTCATCAAACGCAACGCACCACAACTACTGCATCAACATTTTATGAAATCCTCGTGGCGAGGCGACGCTGTGCTTTTTTCGGGGAACACCGACGCCTATCAACCCTTGGAAGCTTCTTACGAGCTCACCCGACAATGCCTTGAAACCTGTTTACGCTTCCGCAACCCCATCTCCATCATCACCAAAGGCGCGGTCATTCGTCGCGATATCGAGTTGCTGCAAACGCTGCATCAACAGGCCTCTGTCTATGTTGTTGTGAGCATTCCCTTTGCCGACGATGCCATGGCGCGACGCATCGAACCCTACACGCCACCTTCGTCACGCCGTTTTGAAACGCTGCGCATGCTTAGCCAAGCTGGCATTCCGACGGGCATTTCCCTGGCACCGATGATTCCCGGACTTAACGATGCCGATGCCCCCGCGCTCTTGGAACAGGCCCGCGATGCCGGCGCCGAGTTTGCCTTCGTCACCCTGGTGCGTCTTAGCGACGAAGTGCGCGAGGTTTTCTTCGAACGCTTAACCGAGCACTACCCCGATCGCGTCGACAAAGTCAGACACGCACTGATGGAAATGCGAGAAGGCAAGCTATCCAACGGACAATTTCACCAACGCATGCAGGGCAAAGGCAAGCGCTGGGATATGGCGATGCAACTCTTCCACCGCAGCGCTAAACGCCTGGGCCTCAACCAACGTCCCATGACGCCTCGCCCGCATACCTTTCAGCGTCCAGAAGAACAGCTAATGATTTTCCAACGAGCCCGCCTTGACGCTGAAAAAGGCGATTGCTAGGCCCCCTGCTCGCAGAGACACCCTATGGCTTACTCACATGCGACATGGCTTTCGGGCGGCGCAATCATCGACCTTGATGGCACCCTATTCGTGCACCTAGGGCTCTTCTTTGTCGCATTTTTTGTGCTGCAGGGCCTGGTTTTTAGGCCGATGTTGCGTGTTTTTAAGGCACGCGAAGCCGCAACAGGCGGCACTCAAGGCGAAGCCGAAGCTTTGGAAAAAGCAGTCGCCGCGCAGCGCGAGCAGATCGACGCGCGTTTAGCCGAAGCCGAAACATTGGGCCACGATGAACGCGAACAGTTACGTCAAGACGGGCTTATGTTGCATGCACAGATTCTTTCGCACGCCCAACAGGACGCCGATAAGCAACTTCACGATGCCCAGCAGACGATGCAGGCCCAAGCGAAGCAAGCCTCCCAGGAACTGGGTGCTTATCACCAGGAGTTAGCGGAGCATATCGCTTCCAAGCTGCTCGGGCGTAAGGTGGAGCTGTGAAATCGTCGCGCTTGGTCGTTTATTCAGCGCTTGGCGTTGCAGCGGGCCTTTGGCTAAGCACTTCGATCGCCTTGGCGTCGCAAGAAGGTCATGGCGCCGAGCATCAAGGATTTACCATTGCTTTTTACGCCCAGGTTATCAATTTTCTGCTCCTACTTCTCATCTTAGGCAAACTCTTAGGCAAGCCCCTGCGCAATACTCTCCTGCGGCAGCGTGAAAGTCTCGAAGCCGCGATGGCCGAAGCCAACACGCGCAAAGCTTCAGCCGAACAGATGCACCAGGAAAACAGCGAACGCTTGGCGCAACTGGATCAAGAGCTCAAACGCGTGCGCACCCAGCTGGTGGATGCCGGTCAGCGTGAACGCAGCCGTATGGTGCAAGAAGCCGAAGCCAAAGCCGCGCGCTTGCATCGCGATACGGAACGCAAGATTCAAGAAGAACTGCGTGGCCTGCGCGAAACGCTCAAGCAGGAAAGCGTCACCACAACGTTGGCCGCGGTGCAGCGTTTCTTAGAGCGCAACCTTAATGATGCCGATCAGCAGCAGCTTCAGGACAACTACATCAAACAGCTTCACGACCACAGCGCTGCGCAACCGTCTACCCCTCTAAGGTCATCGTGATCTCTCTCTCGCTTCTCGGTTTTTCATGAGCAGTCTAGCGTCACGTTACGCCCAAGCCATCTTTGAGCTCGGCAAAACATCCGAAGACCGGGCTCGCCTTAATGATGAGTTTGCGAAGGTCGCCGCACTTTGGGAAAGCTCTCAAGAGCTGCGCAACAGCGCCCATGATCCCACCTTGAGCAAGGATCTGCGCCAGAGTATCTGGCGCAAGCTGGCAGCAGGCCTTTCTCTCTCTAACCTTGGCACCAACGCCCTTCTATTGCTTTCCGATCGCAAGCGCAGTGTGCATATTCCGGCGATTGCAACGCAGCTGCAGCAGCTCTGTGAGGACGAACAGGATTTTGTACGCGCCGAGATTACCACGGCAACGCCCGTCTCCGAGGCCTATATCAACACCCTGCGCCAAGCCCTCGAGAAGGTCACGCACAAACAGGTGCGCCTGACCTGTCATGTCGATGCCAGCATGATGGGCGGCGTTATCGCGCAAGTGGGCGATTATCGCATCGACGGCAGCCTCAAACATCATTTAACCCAACTCGAAGATCACCTTCTCAACGCTTAGGAACGCTCATGCAACTTCGTGCCGAAGAAATCTCTGCCATCATCAAAGAACAAATCGCAAACTACGGCACTCAGGTTGACGTACGCGAAACCGGCACGGTGCTCACCGTCGGCGATGGCGTGGCGCGTGTGCACGGCCTCGATCAGGTCATGGCCGGCGAATTGGTGGAGTTTCCCGGCAACATCATGGGCATGGTGCTCAACCTGGAGGAAGATAACGTCGGTGTCGCCATCTTTGGCGCCGATACGCACATCCGAGAAGGCGATCGCGTCACCCGCACCGAGCGCATCATCGACGTCCCAGTCGGACCGGCACTGGTTGGACGCGTGGTCAATGCCCTGGGTCAGCCTGTGGATGGCAAAGGTCCCATCCAAGCCAAGGAAACAAGGCGCGTGGAGATCAAAGCGCCGGGCATCATGGCGAGGCAACCGGTCAAAGAGCCCCTGCAAACCGGTATCAAGGCCATCGATGCAATGATTCCCATCGGTCGTGGTCAGCGCGAGCTGATTATTGGCGACCGTCAGACCGGTAAGACCGCGGTGGCCCTCGATACCATCATCAATCAGCGCGGCCAGAACG
Organism: uncultured Polyangiales bacterium; assembly: GCA_964456305.1. Lineage (GTDB taxonomy): Bacteria > Myxococcota_A > Polyangia > Polyangiales > CAYWAT01 > CAYWAT01. Next base: position 4,387 of record CAYWAT010000112.1, read on the forward strand.
TTTTTTGCGTCTATGTCGCGATTGGCCAAAAGCAATCCACCATCGCCCAGGTGGTGAGCAAGCTGCAGGAGCATGGCGCGATGGATTACACCACCATCGTGGTGGCCGGTGCCTCGGAAACCGCGCCCTTGCAGTTTATCGCCCCCTACTCGGGCTGCTCGATGGGCGAATATTTCCGCGACAGCGGTCAACATGCCTTGGTGATTTACGACGATCTCTCCAAACAAGCCGTCGCCTACCGTCAGCTCTCCCTCTTGCTGCGTCGTCCACCCGGTCGCGAGGCCTATCCAGGCGATGTCTTTTACCTGCACAGTCGTCTTCTCGAACGCGCCGCCAAAATGGCCGAAGAATGGGTGGTCACCAAAGAAGGCGAAGAGCCCACGCGTAAGCACGAACAGCATTTCAGTGGCGAAGAAGCCCAGGAGCAAGCTGAGAAGGCAGCAAAGAGCAAAGGTCAGGGACACATCGCGCAAAAGCTGCCCGATTCGGGCGGTTCGCTCACCGCATTGCCCATCATCGAAACCCAGGCAGGCGATGTCTCTGCCTATATTCCCACCAACGTGATTTCGATCACCGACGGACAGATTTTCCTCGAGTCCGATCTCTTCTATTCGGGCGTACGTCCCGCGATCAACGTGGGTATTTCGGTGTCGCGCGTCGGCGGCAACGCCCAAATCAAAGCCATGAAGCAAGTCGCAGGCACACTGCGCTTGTCCTTGGCGCAGTTCCGCGAAATGGCTGCCTTTGCTCAGTTTGCCTCCGACCTCGACAAAGCCACGCAGCAACAGTTGGCGCGTGGTGAGCGCCTGGTCGAGGTCCTCAAGCAAAATCAATACGCCCCTGTGCCAGTCGAAGAGCAGGTGTTGATCATCTACGCCGCCACCAACGGCTATGTGGACGACTACCCCAAAGATGTGCTTCAGCGTTACGAAAGCGAACTGCTGGGCTTCTTCAAAGACAGCCAAAGTCAGGTGCTTGAGCTTCTGCGTCGCAAGCGTCGCCTCGATGACGAGGTCAAACCAGCGCTTAACAGCGCGCTCGACGCCTTTGCAAAGCAGTTCAAACCGTGAGCACCGAAGGATAGTCGATGCCTAGTCTCAAAGATATTCGGCGACGCATCTCCAGCGTAAAGAACACGCAAAAAATCACGCGCGCCATGAAAATGGTGGCCGCAGCGCGGTTGCGGCGTGCGTCGGAGCAGATCAGCGCCTTTCGTCCTTATGCGCAGCACACCGAGAGCACCCTAAAAAGCCTGCTCGCGCAACTTGGCAACGAAGAGAGCGACGATTTGGCCGCGATTCATCCTCTGCTTGCCTCTTCTGAGGGCAATCGCAGTCTTATCGTGGTTTTCAGCAGCAACCGTGGTCTGGCGGGAGCATTCAACGCCAATGTTCAAAAAGCCGCGCTCAAAACATGGCAGGCCCAAAAGGACGAAGGCATGCAGGTTAGCTTTGCCACGCTGGGTCGCAAGGCTGCCGACTATTTGCGTCGCCGCGACGCCGATTTGAACAAAGCTTGTGATACCGATATCGACGCCGATGCCGAACGTCCCATGCAAGCCATGAGCGACTACCTCACCCAGGCCTATGCAACAGGCGAACTCGATCGTTGCGTGCTGATCTACAACGAGTTTCGCAGTGCCATCAGCCAAAAGGTGGTGGTACAACCTCTGTTACCCTTTGATAGCTCTCTATTAGACAACGATGCTGCGGAATCTGAGGACCTTGCAGCCGCGCTCACAGGCGATGCCCTGCTCGAACCCTCGCGCAACAGTTTGATTCAAACCTTGCTGCCCATGCATCTCGAGGCGCAACTGCAGCGCGCCTATTTGGAATCAACCGCATCCGAACATGGCGCACGCATGGCGGCAATGGACGCAGCAACCAAAAACGCAGCCGATATGATCGCCAAACTTACCCTGCAATTCAACCGCGCACGCCAGGCCGCCATCACCAAAGAACTGATGGAAATCATCGGCGGCGCTGAAGCCCTTAAGGGCTAAATTCACCCCTCACCGCAAGCCCCTCGACGACGCCGAGCGGCTCGAAGGCATCCTAGTAGAGCGCAGCCGTTGCTACCTTCGGCATCGTACCGTACGCTAAAGTGCATAGGGAGTCGTACCATGCTGAACTTTGTGGATGAGACAGAAGCCATTGATGAGCCTAAAAACACGCGGATGGAGCAGCAAACCAAGCCGCATGTAAAAGCGAAGATCAAAGCCGCTGCAGCGCTCTTAGGTATTGATGAAACCGCGTTTGTAACAAGCGTGGCATACCAGAAAGCGTTGGCCGTCATCGATGAGCATGCTCGTACAAAGCTAACGCAAGCCGATACAGAAAAGGTTTTGGCCGCGCTCGAGGCTCCGCCAAATCCGTCCAAAGAACTGAAAGAGCTCTTTGAGCTGCACGACCGCCTAGTTATCTCCGAGTAGCTCGCGATTGATGGCGCCGAAGTACATCATCGAGGCCTTTGACTCTGCGCGCGTTATTATAAACTGACACAGCTTGAGACAGGTTAGCGGACCGCAGAGCTGAAGCGATTTCGCCACAGCTGGGATGCCTGGCGAGCGACTTGAAGCGGCGTTCAGGTCGAATGGGCCCTGTAATTACTCATCAATTACTTGTTCAGCGGATTTAAACCTTGTCTCACTCTAATTTTAAGCCTGTTCACCGGATTTAAACCTTGTTTCACCCAGATTGAAGGCTGTTGCAGCAGAAAAATAATCAGTTCAGCCAAAAAGATAAACTATTACTGCAAAAACGTGGGTTGTTCAGAAGTGCAACAAGGTTAAATTCCGCTGAACAGGGGTCTGGCGGAGGTGAGACAAGGTTTAAATCCGATGAACAGCTTTCGTATTTGGGTGAAACATACTTCCCCAGTGCTGAACAGCTTTCGTATTTAGGTGAACAGCCTTCGCTGCAGGTGAGACAGACTCCAGCCGAGGTGAGACAGTGCCCATCAGCGATGCAACAGCCTTGCTTTTTGCTGAACATACCCGGTGAGAACTGCTAAGCCCTACCGATGCAGGCCTGGCTTGAATCGCTGCAGCAATGGATGCTTCACGCGGGACCCTGGGCCTATGTCATAGTCGCCGCTAGCGCTGCGATCGAGTATATCCTGCCTCCTTTGCCGGGCGATGCCCTTACCTTGTTTGGTTTATTTCTCGCTAGCTCGGCGGGCTACTCCAAAACGGGGATGTACCTCGCCGTATGCGCGGGTGCGGTGCTGGGCAGCCTGGTGCCCTACGCCTTTGGCCAGTGGCTCGGCAATCATCGGCAGCGATGGCCCAACTTTATGCAAACGCCCGCTTCAGAGCGCGCCATGCATGCGATTGACCAGCAGTTTGCGCGCTGGGGCGCGGTGTATCTCATCGCCAATCGCTTCATCCCCGCCTTTCGCGCCTTCTTTTTTGTCGCTGCCGGCCTGGCTCGGCTTTCATTATGGCGCGTGGCCTTTTACGGATTGCTCTCAGCGGCAGCGTGGAATGCCCTCTTGCTTGCAGCCGCCGTTTTCATGGCTCAGCGCTGGGAAGATCTGCTTGCATGGCTGCAGCGTTATACCCTGATGGCGTCGCTGGCCTTGCTTCTGCTCGTTGCCGCGCTGATTGTCTATCGTTACCGTCGTGCCCGCCGGTGATTCCCTTCGAATGCCTATGACTACCCCTTACACCCCACCCGAATGGGCTCCGCATCAATGCCAATGGACCGCTCTGCCTTACCTGCAGGACGAATGGCCCTGCGCGTTGGCCTTGGTAGAACAGGAATGCCTTGCCTTAGTTCGCGCCATCGCCCGGGACGAGGAAGTGCAGGTCCTTTGCCGCGATAGTGCCCACGCCGCTCGCGTTGCCGCCGCCATTGCCGCCACGCCAAGTGCGCATCCCATCCATCTGCATCACAACATCGCCTACGATGACATTTGGCTGCGCGATACCGGGCCTGTATTCACGCTGCGCAACCACAAGCCCTGGGCTGCCACCTTTCGTTTTAATGCCTGGGGCAATAAGTTTGCCTTTGAACAAGACCGCCAGCTCGCAACGCGCATCGCCGAGGCCGCCAGGGTGCCCTTTTCTCGTCACGACTGCGTCATCGAAGGCGGCGCGCTCGATCACAACGGTCAGGGCAGCGCACTCAGCACCCGCAGCTGCTTGCTCAACGACAATCGCTGGCCATCGCATCTGTCGATCCTCGAACGAGAAGCTACCCTGCGTCGCACCCTCGAAGAGGCGCTTGGAGTGGTGCATCTCATCTGGCTCGAGCAGGGCCTAGAGTATGATCACACCGATGGGCATATCGATAATGTCGCGCGCTTTATCAATGCCGATACCGTCCTTTGTATGGAGACGAATGACAGCGACGATCCGCAGCGCGAGGTGTTAACGCACATTCGTCAGCAACTTGCCCAGGCCCGCACTGCTCAGGGCCAGCGGCTGAAGCTCGTCACGCTGCCCTCGCCGGGTCGTATCGACGACGCGGAGGGTAATCCCCTGCCTGCAAGCTAT
>CAYWAT010000113.1:0-8656 GCA_964456305.1 uncultured Polyangiales bacterium
AGGCCGGCGTTATAACCAACTTAACTACCGCCCCTAAGCGGGTAGGCAGGAAACTACTGTAGCTTTAGAAGCGTGTCAACTCTGTATCGCGAGTTGCAGTGCTGAAAGTGCAGCCTTCGCTTTATTGATGGTCTCCTGATACTCGTATTCGGGATCACTGGCTTCAACAATGCCAGCCCCAGCTTGCAGCAATAACTCCTGCCTTCGCTGCACCAACGTACGGATAGAAATAGCTACATCCATATTGCCATCAAAGCCCAGGTAGCCCACTGCCCCACCGTAAACACCTCGCCGAACAGGTTCGAGCTCATCGATAATTTGCATCGCTCGCACCTTGGGCGCCCCACTCAAAGTTCCTGCGGGAAAGGTAGCCCGTAAGACATCTAAGGCATCGGCATGATCAGCCAGGTCACCGCAAATATCGGAGACGATATGCATGACATGCGAGTAACGCTCGATGCTCATACGTTCGCGCAGATTAACCGTACCTGTCTTGGCGATGCGCCCTAGGTCATTACGACCCAGATCCACAAGCATGACATGCTCTGCGATTTCCTTGGGATCTTTGAGCAAGTCCTGAGCAATGTGCTGGTCCTCATCTGGATTAGCCCCGCGTTTTCGCGTCCCCGCAATAGGTCGCAAGTAGGCTTTCCCGTCCTCGACGCGAACCAGGGTCTCAGGACTTGCACCCACGATACGGCACTCGGGAAAGTTCAATACATACATATAAGGCGAGGGATTAATCATCCGCATCGCCCGATAGACACTCAGCAAATCATAATCCTGCGCAGGAAAGCAAAAGCGCTGAGAGAGCACCACTTGGAAAATATCACCGGCGCGAATGTAAGCCTTTGCCCGCTCCACCGCTTGGTGAAACTGAGTTCGCGTCATCGAGGAAACAAGCGACTGAGCATACGGCTCAGACAATGCATGGGTATTCAAAAAGGGCAAATGCGGCGCAGCATGCAGTCGCTTAAGCAATATTTGCATGCTTGCGACGGCGCGATCGTAATGGGCCTTCAACTCACCTGAGCGCTGTGGATAGGTGGGAATCACAATGCTGAGGCGTTGCTTGAGGTTATCGAAGATAAGCAGAGGCCCACCCACCGCAAAGGCAAACTCATCGTCGTCGATATCGTTCAAGGGTGCGGCGATGCTGGGCTCAAAACGGCGCGCAGCATCGTAACTCACGTAGCCTACCGCACCGCCCCAAAATCGAGGCAATGAGGCAGACGTTGGCGAACGCAGAGATTTCATCAGCTCACGCAACGCATCCCAAGGATCGATGGAATCGCGCGCATCAAGCTGGCCATCCGCATGTAACAACTCAAAGCGGTCGCCACGACCACGCACCAGCATGTCTGGCTCGAGCCCCACAAAGCTGTAACGCCCCCATTGCTCGCCCCCCACAACGCTCTCCAATAAATAGCTCGCCTTGCTAGCACCACAGGCAGCTAATGCCTGCAGAGGTGTGAGGGTATCCGCCATCAACTCGCAATACACCGGCACAACCGGGGAACGCGCGGCCTGTGTTGCGTAATCCTCGAAGGAGGGATAGGGAGAGAGAATATTTGTGTCCAAGGAGAATGCTCGTGGTTGATTCGATACTCGCACAACACGATCCAGACGTCGCTGCCCTCATTAAGCAAGAAGAGCAACGCCAAGTCGACAGCATACGTCTAATTGCCAGTGAAAACTATGCAAGCCCTGCGGTCTTAGAAGCGGCAGGAAGTGTGCTCAGCAATAAATACTCGGAGGGTTACCCTGGCAAGCGTTACTACGAAGGCCAAGTACATATCGATGCTATTGAAGCCCTTGCCATCACGCGGCTGAAGGCTCTTTTTGGCTCAGAGCACGTCAACGTTCAGCCTTACTCGGGCTCGCCGGCCAACTTAGCCGTGTACTTCGCCTGTTGTCGACCAGGGGATACGACTATGGGCTTAGGCTTGCCCAGCGGCGGTCATCTGACCCACGGTTGGAAGGTATCGATCTCCGGAAGTTACTTTAACAGTGTGCAGTACGGCCTCGATACCAAGACGCACCGCATTGATTTCGATGAAGTCGCACGTTTGGCTAAGGAGCATCGACCGAAGCTGCTTTGGTGCGGCATTTCAGCTTACCCACGCACTCTCGACTTTGCGCGCTTTGCCCAAATCGCCCGCGACTCGGGCGCTATTTTGGTAGCCGATATTGCCCACATCTCCGGTCTCGTGGCAGGAGGCGCGCATCCCTCGCCGGTGGGTCATGCTGAGATTATTACCAGCACCACGCACAAAACCTTTCGTGGTCCGCGCGGAGGCATGATCTTGTGCGATGCCAAGCATCAAGCGGCCATCGATCGCGCGGTTTTTCCAGGCCTGCAAGGCGGGCCGCACAATGCTGCCACGGCGGGGATCGCGACAGCCGCCAAACAAGCCTCACAGCCCGAGTTCAGGGAGTATGCGCAACGCATCATCGACAACGCCAAAGCACTCGGAGAGGCACTGCTCACTAACAACATTTCTCTGGTGACAGGCGGTACGGACAACCATCTGCTTATCTGTGACCTCACCCCACTTGAGGTATCCGGCAAAACCGCGGCTCGAGCCTTGGATAAGGCAGGTATTGTGGTGAATGCCAACGCCATTCCCTTCGACCCTCGCAAACCCTTCGACCCCAGCGGGATTCGCCTTGGCACCGCCGCGATAACCAGTCGTGGAATGCAACCCAAGGATATGCCTTCCATCGCAAACTGGATCAGCGCTGCCATTAAACATCACGACAAGGACGAAACACTCAGCGGCATCCAGCAAGAGGTACAGGCATTCTGTGGTCAGTTCCCCGCACCTGGTATACGTGCAGCGTCTAAAGCTCAGTGATCACGCATGCCGACAACAGCCCGATTAGGCCGCCTAACGCTATTTAGATAGACATAGGCGGGTTTTTTACCGCGGCGGTCGAGATGTTGCAGAATACGACCTAGCTTAACGAGCTTGTCTTTAAAGTGTTGGTCACCTAGGTGCACGTGCATGCCAGTGGGAGAAAAGAGCAGCGTAAAGCCCTGATCAGCATCGTAATGCAGTTCCTGTAGACGAGCGTAGCGATACACTCTGCTTTGACGATAATAGCGCAAGAGTTCAGCTGCCCGGCCAAGCCATCCTACCTCAACATCGTGATCCAATCGGAGTTGACGACCATCGACTCGGCGAATCGTCGGTAAATCGAGCAAGGCATCCTGCTCGTACTGTTTAAACACCACACCCGTAGCTGAAACCAGGTAACTAGGCGATTGCGCACCGCCCGAATCGAGCACCGCGATAGCCTGATACTCATTTAAATTAATGGCATAGGTATCAGGCAACATGCGTTCGATGTGTGCCTCTTGGACCCAAGGGTGCGCCAACAAATGATGCCGAGAACGATCAATATCGGCGCTAAAAATATTGTCGCCATAAGCCAACCCCGTCAGCGTTAAGATCTCTTCGCGCGAGAGACGATCGTGTCCTTTGATGACAAAATGATGCACGGCAAAGTGAGAAGCGTGGGTCATGTAGCGATAGGCCACAACGACGGCCGTCATTGTCAGCAGGGTGACGCCAAGCCCAACCACATGACGGTGGCGACAGGCACGCCATAGCCACGCACGTGTTTGCCGCCACAACGATCGCATCTGCATAGGTACACGTAGAGAAGTTAAGTGCGTCCCTGCCCTTGTTAAGCCAACACGCAAAAACTTAAGCATACGTCGGCCGCGACTCGACCAAGAATCTCGACGATGAATGCGAACATTGGAGTTTTGCGTCTGCTTGTGGCGGCGAAAGCGCAGTCGCTTGCTCAACCCAGCGTAGAAGGGTTCGCCTCGACGAGAATTACTGGAGGGAAGAGATCGACGTCGAGAGGGCATGAGTTCAGGGATTAACGGCAAGCGGGCGTTGATGTAAACAATCGAGCAACTCAGGTCCACGCTGAGTGATATTCCCAGCCCCCAGGGTCATGACACAATCACCTGGACGAAGCTGTGCATGAACCGCGGCAGTCCAATCGGAATCGTGCATGGGGAGATAATGCACATGGCCATGACCGTGCGCGCGAATCGCATCGACTAAGGTTTGCGCACTGAGATCGGGAATGGGCGACTCACCCGCGGCATAAATATCGGTAACAAAGAGAAGGTCAGCATCATTGAAAGCACGGGTGAAGTCCTGAAATAGCAGCTGCGTGCGGGAGTAGCGATGAGGTTGGAAAATAGCCACGACCCGCTTTGGGAAGGCTCGCTTAGCCGCTTCAAGGGTAGCTTCTATCTCCGAAGGATGATGACCATAGTCATCGATGATATGCACATCACTCGCAGAACCCACAGAACTAAAGCGCCGCTGCACGCCTGAAAAGTCACTGAGCGCAGTACGGGTAAGGTCGCGAGAAATCTCGAGCTCATCGGCAACGGCAAGGGTTGCCAAGGCATTACGCACGTGGTGGTAACCTGGCAGCCGAACACTGAATTCCCCTAGAGGTCCTTCGGGCACCGATACCTCAAAGCGCGAACATAATCCTTCGATGGCGACATTGCGCGCCGTGTAGTCGGCCTGTTTGCTCAGGCCATAGGTAATGGTGCGACGGCTGATCTGAGGCAGTATGTCTTGGACATGGGGATGATCGATACAGGCAATCACTGCACCAAAAAAGGGCACGCGATTGGCAAAGCCAACAAAGGCTTGCTTGACGCTGTCGAGGTCACCGTAGTGATCCAAATGCTCGGCATCGATATGGGTGATGACTGCAATTGTAGGCGTAAGATACAAAAAAGAACCGTCGGATTCGTCCGCTTCTGCCACCAGCAAACTGCCCACACCCCGCGTTGCACCCGAGCCTAGGGCGTTGAGCTTGCCGCCGATAACAACGGTGGGGTCAAGCTCAGCATGGCGTAACACCGTAGCGACCAAGGAAGTCGTGGTGGTCTTGCCATGCGAACCAGCGATGGCGATACCATCTTTGAGGCGCATCAACTCACCCAGCATTTCGGCACGGGGAATCACGGGGATATGCTGTCGATGAGCCGCGATAAGCTCAGGATTTTGCGGCGTCACAGCAGAGGAAAAAACAACCACATCGGCGCCCTCAACATTGCTCTCGAGGTGGTCCAAGACGATGTGAGCGCCCTTTTCTCGCAACCTCTCGATGGTTTCGCTCAGACGCAAGTCCGAACCACTCACCCGGAAGCCATGATCGATCAGCACCTCGGCAATGCCGCTCATGCCAACACCGCCAATACCGACAAAATGAATGCTACGAATACGACCGCGAAACATTAGTGCTCCATGCTCAATGCACGGGTTACCACAGCGCGCCTAGGCAACCCTTGCGACGAGGTATAAGGCTTGGGCACATAGGAATGACGTCTGCGACGATGCCCTAAGGAAGCCGAACTCGTCGACTTAGAGGCAAGCCATTCGCTGAGGTCATCGACGATGGCCGCAGCCGCATCGGGCTTTCCACACCGCCGCGCAGCATGGGCCATCGCGCGTCGTCGCTCAGGGGAGGCGATCAAGTCGCGCAAAGCGTTTGCAATCAAGTCCGAGTTGCATTGACTAGGTTCGATACACACAGCAGCGCCTTCTTTCGCTAGGGCACGGGCATTTTTGCGCTGATGATCGTCGGCAGCATGGGGATAGGGAATCAAAATACTGGCGCGTCCCACGGCACAAAGCTCAGCCAAGGTTGTTGCGCCAGCTCGCGCGATCACCAATGCGGCAGAGCCGTACATGCTGGCGATATCATCGATAAAGGGAGTCACTTCAGCATTGATACCAAGAGACTTGTAACGCGCTGCAACCTCATCGCACATTTTAAGGCCACACTGATGCACGATGTTAAGGTCAGCTTGAGCGAGCTGCTGTTGATGCAGGGCCTCGGGCACCAGGGTATTGAGCATCTGAGCCCCTTGAGAGCCTCCTAACACAACAATATGACGCCCTCTTGCTTCAAAGCCGATAGGATCAAGAGCGGCTTGCCGGGCGAGATTAACAAAGGCACGGCGCACCGGATTGCCGAGCACGCGGGCTTGGTCGGGCGCGAAGTGCTCCGCCGTTGAGGCAAAGGTCAGGTAAGCACGCCCTATCCATGGAGCGAGAATGCGATTGGTAAGACCCACATGAGAGTTCTGTTCGAGCAGCGCAGTAGGCACGCCCATCGCAGCTGCAGCAGCAAGCATCGGTCCCGATGCATAACCGCCCACGCCCACCACCACATCGGGTTGATAACGACGCAAAATCTGACCTGCGTGCATCGCTGCACCGGGTAACAGGGCTACATGCTTGGCAAACTCGGTGGGAGCACACCCCTTTAAGGGCAAGACATGCATGGCCGTGAAGGGCTCGCCGCGGGCAGGAACTAACCTAGCCTCGACGCCACGTTCGGTGCCGACAAACAAAGCCTGGGTTTGTGGACGACGGCGGCGCAATTCATCGAGCAAGGCAAAGCCAGGAAAGAGATGCCCACCCGTGCCACCACCAGCGATGAGAATACGGCGAATCATGCTGTTCTCCCTCGTTGACGTGCTGATGCATAAGGGATCCAAGCTAGCCAGCGGGCACGAGCCGCGGGAGCGTTATCACGCATGCTTTTATTGTCTACCTGCAAGGGAGCGCTGCGCGCGATGCTTAGCAACATGGCCACTGCGGTGCAGTTCACGAGCAGAGACGAACCGCCATAACTGATGAAGGGAAGCACAAGGCCTTTGGTGGGTACCATGCCCATGGCCACGGCAAGATTGATGAGCACCTGCATGCTCAAAAAGAGAGTAATCCCCGTAGCGAGGTAGGTGCCATGATCGTCGCGTGCACGCTGAGCGATGATGAAGCCGCAGGCAGCGAGACACGCAAAGGCGGCCAGAAGCAAGCACACACCCACAAAGCCAAACTCTTCGCCAATAATGGCGCTGATAAAGTCGGTATGAGCCTCGGGCAAAAAGAAGAGCTTTTGGTGTCCATCGCCAAGGCCACGGCCGAGGACTCCGCCGGAACCAAAACTGATAAGAGACTCGGCGACTTGGTACCCTTCATCGTAACGATGTTCGAAGGGATCCAAGAAAGACTGGATACGACGCAGCCGATATTCCGAGGAAACGATGAGACCCCAAGCAATGGGAGCGCCCACGATACATCCCCCAAGGATATAACCCAGTCTTGCACCGGCGGTGAAAAGCATCACGAAGGTGAGCAAGGCGATCATCACTGCGCTGCCAAAGTCGGGCTGACGCAAGCAAAGCAGCATCATCACCCCTGCAATCAGTACATGAGGTAAGAAGCCAATCGAAAAGGAACGAATGCGTTCCCGCTTGCGCGACAAGGAGTCGGCCAGCCACATGATCACCGAGAGCTTGGCGATTTCGGCGGGCTGAATGTGAAACCAACCGATATTCAACCAGCGCACTGCACCACCCGAGCGATGACCAAAGCCAAAGGCGGTATAGGTCATCAAAAGCACTGCAACACCTAACACAAGGTAGCTAAGCGACTGGTAATGCCGGTAGTTGATGCGAGAAATCAGCAAAATGATGCCGATACCTAAGGCCGCGTAAATCGCCTGCCTCAGTAAACAGTACTGAGCGTTGTCGTAGGTTCGACTCGCCCACACCGCGCTGGCGCTGTAGACCATCACCACACCAAAGGCGATGAGAGCAATCACCGTGGTCAACATAACAACCGAAACCACCGGGGATTCACCAGAATAAGGTTCTGTCATTGGGGCTTGGGAACGCAGCGTCATCATGATGCGGAGACCTCCTCGGTAGCTTGCAAGCGCTGCACTGCATCGCGGAAGGCGTGGCCACGCTCGGCGTAACCGCGAAACATGTCAAAGCTGGAACAGGCCGGCGCAAGCAACACGGCATCACCGGGCTGAGCAAGCTCATGCGCAGCCTCCACGGCCTCGGCCATCGATGCCACATGCTGTATAGGAGCCGTGGACTGCTCATCAAAAGCGTCACGAATCAAGGCAGCAGCTTCACCTAAGACCACAAGCCCTCGTGATGCATTGCCCAGGGACTGGCAAAGTGGGGCATAACTCGCCCCCTTGTGCTTGCCGCCCGCAATGAGCAGCACCTTTGCATAATCCTCCCGCAAGGCGTTGATACTCGCCACAGCAGCGGCAACATTGGTCGCTTTGGAGTCGTTAAAGAAGGTTACGCCGTCTATACAACCGACCTGCTGCATCCGATGCGCAAGACCGCGAAAGCGACGCGCAGCGCGTGCAATGGCGGGACTTGGCACGCCTGCAAGACGCGCAGCCAGCATCGCCGCACAAAGGTTGCTCTGATTGTGGGCGCCTTGCAGGGGGAAATCAGCCAAGTCGATGCAAAGCTCGGACACCTCATCGCAAGCTTGACCCCCATGACAGTGCACCTCGCTCCCCTCCCCAAAGGTATGCACGCGTGCCGATCCCGTAGCAGCCATCGCTTGGCAGCGGGTATCGGTCGCAGGAACGACGGCCGCATCCTGGCTGCGCTGCGCTTGAAAGATACGCTCCTTAGCTTGGCGGTATGCATCGGTAGAGCCATGACGGTCCAGATGGTCGTCGCTGAAGTTCAGCAGCACAGCCACATCCGGCTTGAGTTGGTAACAGTGCTCGAGTTGAAAGCTGGAGAGCTCCGCCACCACGAACTCAGCCTGACGCTGAGCCT
>CAYWAT010000114.1:0-8632 GCA_964456305.1 uncultured Polyangiales bacterium
TCGCCGCCGTCAGTGTCGTCTTCCCGTGGTCGATGTGCCCGATCGTCCCCACGTTCACATGCGGTTTCGTCCTTACAAACTTTTCCTTCGCCATGTTATTTATTCCTTGGTGTCGTCTATGATCGTTGGCGGCTCAAGAGCCGGTTATTTTTGTAATAATGGTTTCAGCAATAGTGCTGGGAACGGCCTGATAATCGTTAAGCTTCATGGAGTAGGTTGCACGCCCCTGCGTTTTGCTGCGTAGGTCTGTGGCATATCCAAACATAGTTGCAAGCGGAACCTGCGCACGAATGATCTGCATTGAGCCACGCTGGTCCATTCCAGAGATGTTACCGCGGCGACTATTGAGGTCGCCGATGACCTCGCCCATGTATTCGTCAGGCACAATGACTTCAACGGTCATCACGGGCTCGAGCAAATGCGCATCGGCAGCAACGGCACCGTCGCGAAAGGCCATCGATGCAGCGACTTCGAATGCAGGTCCCGAGGAATCCACCTCGTGATAGGAACCATCAACAAGGGACGCGTGCACATCCACGACGGGATACCCCGCAAGAACGCCGCGCTCCATGGATTCACGCACGCCTTTCTCGACCGATGGGATGAACTCCTTGGGGATCGCGCCACCGGTGATGTTGTTTTCAAACACAAAACCAGCGCCACGTTCGGCAGGTTTAAGGTCTAACCAAACATGCCCATACATGCCGCGGCCGCCGCTTTGTTTGACGTATTTGCCTTCGATTTTGGTTTGGCCCGCGATCGTCTCGCGATACGCAACTTGAGGTGCGCCAACATTGCATTTAACGCCGAACTCCCGTCGCAAGCGGTCGGTAATGATATCTAAATGCAGCTCGCCCATCCCGGAGATAAGGGTCTGTCCTGTTTCTTCGTCACTATGTGCACGAAAGGAGGGGTCCTCCGCGGCAAGTTTTTGCAAGGCATCACCAAGCTTGTCCTGATCGACTTTGGTTCTGGGCTCGATTGCAATGGAGATCACCGGTTCGGGAAAAGCGATGCGCTCCAACACGATCGGTGACTTGGCGAGGCAGAGGGTGTCTCCGGTGGTGGCGGTCTTGAGGCCTACCACCGCGCAAATACCACCGGCGCGAATCTCTTTGATGTCCTCGCGTTTATTGGCGTGCATCTGTAGCAACCGCCCTACACGCTCGCTCTTTCCTTTGGTTGCATTGAGCACCGTGGATGTGCTGGCGAGGAGGCCGGAGTAAACGCGAATAAAGGTCAGTTGGCCTACGTAGGGATCGTTGATGATTTTGAACGCCAATGCACTGAAAGGCGCATCATCGTTGGCCTCGCGCACTAGGACCTTGTCGGCGTTTTTTGGATGCGATCCTTCAATCGCAGGCACATCGAGCGGCGAGGGGAGAAAGTCGATGACGGCGTCGAGCAATTGCTGCACGCCTTTGTTCTTGAAGGCCGAACCACAAAGCACAGGCACGAGGGTGAAGTTCAAGGTGCCTCGCCGTAGTGCGCGAATGATATCGTCCTCGCTAAACTCTGCGTCGCCTTCGAGGTAGCGTTCCATCAGCGTTTCATCGGTATCGGCAACCGCTTCGATGAGTTGCCCGCGCAACTGTTGAGCGACCGACTGATCGTCCGGATGGATATCCTCAGAGCGAAACTCCGCGCCTTTGGTGTCATCGTCGAAAACCAGGCACTTCATCTTAACCAGGTCGATAACCCCTTGGTGTTCATCTTCTTCGCCAAAAGGAATCTGCACAGGGACGGCATTGGCTCCTAAACGATCGCGTATGCTTTCCACCGCACGCTCAAAATTGGCGCCGGCACGATCCATCTTATTGATGAAGCAAATACGCGGAACCTTGTAGAGGTCAGCCTGACGCCACACCGTCTCGGACTGCGGCTCAACGCCCGCAACGCCGTCAAAAACAGCAACCGCACCGTCTAGCACACGCAGAGAGCGTTCAACTTCGATCGTAAAGTCAACATGGCCAGGCGTATCGATAATGTTGATGCAATGGGGTTCTTCGGCAAAAGGCCCTGCAACCGGGGACCAGTAACAGGTCGTTGCTGCAGAAGTAATGGTGATACCGCGCTCTTGCTCCTGCTCCATATAATCCATGGTCGCGGCGCCATCATGAACTTCGCCGATTTTGTAGTTTACGCCTGTGTAATAAAGGATGCGCTCCGTTGTGGTAGTCTTACCTGCATCGATATGCGCCATAATGCCAATGTTACGCGTACGCTCGAGAGGGTATTGACGGGCCACTGGCTTATTCGCATGCGGATGAGAGGCAACTACCAGCGGTAGTGCGCAAAAGCTTTGTTTGCTTCGGCCATCTTGTGCACGTCTTCACGCTTCTTGATGGAATTGCCACGACCTTGAGCGGCATCCATAAACTCGGCAGCCAGACGCTCGGTCATGGTTTTGTCGCCACGCTGACGACTGTAGTTCACGAGCCAACGCATCGCCAAAGCAACGCGACGGTCGGGCCTTACTTCGATGGGTACCTGATAGGTTGCACCGCCCACGCGACGGCTTTTGACTTCGATGCGTGGTTTGACGGCATCGAGGGCTTTACGAAAGGTCTCGATGGGATTTTCGCGATAACGCTTTTCGATGATGTCGAAAGAGCCGTAAACAATACGCTCAGCGAGGGATTTTTTGCCGTCAACCATCAAAACATTGCAAAACTTGGCAACGAGGCGATCTCGGTATTTGGGATCGGGAATGATGCGGCGCTTAGGAACCTCTCTACGTCTGGGCATGCTTTTTCTCTATCTCTCGTTATGCAAAGGTTATTTCTTTGGACGTTTGACGCCGTACTTCGACCGACGCTTTGTACGCTCGGCTTTATTGGTGTTGGATGGCCCTGCAGCGCCTGTGGCATCGAGCGAACCACGCACCACGTGATAACGCACACCGGGCAAATCTTTAACGCGCCCCCCACGAATGAGAACCACAGAGTGCTCCTGCAGGTTATGTCCCTCACCTGGAATGTAGGTTGTTACCTCGATACCGTTGGAGAGACGCACACGAGCCACTTTGCGCAGAGCGGAGTTGGGTTTTTTGGGCGTGGTGGTGTACACGCGTACACATACGCCGCGTTTTTGCGGACAGCTTTGCAAGGCAGGCGATGCGGTCTTCGCCTGCATCTGGCTGCGCCCTTTGCGCACAAGTTGATTAATGGTGGGCATAGAATGGGTCTCTCAAGTCGTCGTGGAGGGCGGAGTTTACAGAGCAAGCCCATTCTGTCAAGACGTGATCGTCAAAAGCGCGCGAGCAATTCTAAGCTGGGACCACGCAAGGATAGGCTAAGCGCAGGTTCCTTTTGCAGCGCGGCCGGAAGATTGCGTCGGCGCCGTGTTCGTTTGAAGGGCACGAAGCGAAGTTGAGCATCCACCACCCCGATGCTCATCACCGTAACCAGGGCCGCCACACTTACCCAGTTGGTGTACCGAAAGGCGCGTTCGGCACGGCGCGCCTCGTCGCGATTGCTATCGGCGGGGTTTTCGTTGCGCAAGGAAGCATGCAGAAAAAAGGAGGTTGCGCCTAAGACAACCAGACTTGCCTCAGACACGGCAAAGAAAATTCCCAAGCCATCATGACCGTTTTGAAACTGCCCCACGCCAAAAGGAATCGCCGCTAGCCACCGTGAGTTGCGTTCGATCACCACTTCGGTGGCAGCCATCTCCTGCAGCTGCAGCAAGCGTTGCTTTTCGCGTAGCTTTTGCAATTCGCGTTGACGGCGCGCGTGTTCTTCATTTTTACGCTTGGATTCGAGGGCCTGAGCCCGTTCTGCGCGTGTGGCTTCACGCACTTGGCTGAAGAGCTGCACCACTTCTTTGGGAAAGCTCAAGGGATCGATATCGTATTCGGGATCTTGTTTGAGCAGCGCCTCAAACTGCGCGCGTGCTTGCTCTGGCTTTTGCAAAAAGAGGTAACTTGCGGCGAAGTATTTTCGTGTTTCGAGGGCGACAAGAGGGTTTAAGGCGATGGCTTCATCGTCGTCTAAGATGCCCTTAAACAAAGCGATAGCTTTGGCGTACTCTTGATTTTCGTAAGCTTGACGCCCCGCTTCAAAATCGCTCAGCGCATCGCCCTGTACCGCGAGCGGCATCCCCCAATAGGTTGCCCCGATAATCACGTAGACAAGATGAAGATAGTTTAGCGTTCGCTTCATTGACGCAGTTCAATCCAAACCGATATCAGTGGTAGCGAGGAACCCATCGCTCAGCTTGATACCAGCGTAACACCTCGGCCCATCCAGCCGCAAAGCTAGAAAAGCGCGGACGCCATCCGAGTTTGCGCAGCTTGTCGGCGTTCACGTGGAAATCATCATAAAGAAGAGGCAGCGATTCACGATCGAGATGCGGGCGCAACGCGGGCTTGAGCCCATGTCGTAAAACGACTAAGCGCCAAGCCGCCAGCGCGGTCAAGTCGGCGCCATGATAAAGTCCAGGGCGCTGAAAACCTTCGCCAAACCACCGCAAGAAAGACCGCGGCATCGAGCCAAAGGCCATGCTGTTAAGGCCATAGGCATCGAAGGTCGCTTGAATACGCTCCCCCAAGGACAAGGCGTCACCATCCGCGACGTTGTAGACTTGATAGGCGGTGTCGTCTCGCGACAGCACGAAGAGCAGCGCCCGCGCAACATCCTCGGCATGCACCATCGCCCCGCGAGGCCCCCCGCGAAAGTAGGGCAAGAGGGGTGAGCCCAAGCGCATCATCGGCCCAATCACCAACAAACTTGCGGCTAAATGCCGTCCTCGGCGTCCATATAAAGGCGCCGCACGCAAAATGGTCCAGGCAGGACTGCGTCGTTGACCGAGGAGAAATATCTCGGCGCCATGCTTGGACATCCCGTACGCGCCACGCGGTGCAATCACGGAGGCTTCTTCCGTCCCGGAGCTAAAGGGGTCAGGCGCGTAGAGCGTCGCGGTGGACATATGCACGAAACGCTTCACGCCGGCTTGGCGTGCCGCTTCGTAGAGTTGGGCAGTGGCGTCGGTGTTGACCTGGGCAAGCTCAGCGGGCGAAGCCGAGGTGCTGAGCTGAGCGGCGGTATGAATCACTGCATCGCAGCCTTGAACCACGCGTCTTACCGCATCGCGATCGCGTAAATCGGCAGGTCGCACATCACCACGCACAGGAACGGAAATCCCCGAGGCTGTGAGATCGCTCGCGATGACACGATATCCCGCCATTTCGGCCAAGGTCACGACGTAATTGCCCACGGTTCCTTTGGCACCCGTGATCAGCAAGGTCTGCGCGCTCATGGGGACTGCATGGCACGTAAAGCAGCGGCTGGCGAGTCATGTCGCATCAAGGCTTCGCCCATGAGCAGGGCATCGGCGCGACTTTGCTGCACGCGTGCGAAATCTTCCTGCGTATGCACACCGCTCATCCACACGGCGATTCGATCCAGAGGAATTACCGCGAGCAAATCCTGCATTTTGTGCATATCCACCGCAAAGGAACGCAAATCACGTGCATTAATGCCAATGATGGTTGCTTCTGTCGCCAGTGCGCGCGCAAGCTCGTCTCGATTGGCCGCTTCAACCACAGGCTCCATGCCCAACGCCCTCACCTCGCGCACAAGTTGGCGTAGACGCGCATCATCCAAGGCACAGACAAGCAAGAGCACCATCGATGCGCCCACCGCACGTGCCCACATCACTTGAATCGGATCGAGCACGAACTCCTTAAAGAGCACCGGCTTGCCACTTAAGCGCGCCACCTCACGCACATGCAGGGGTGACCCCCCAAAACCGGGGTAGTCCGCCAAGGTACTCAGCGCCTGGGCATCGGCCTCAAGGTAGGCTTGCACGAGGCTTGGCAGTTCTGTACGGGTATGCGCGCGAATTTCGCCGCGACTGGGACTGCGAAACTTCAGCTCTGCGATCAGACGGGGCAAATCGCCAGAGCCACGCCTTAGAACAGGCAAGGGATCGTGAATAGGCAGTGGCTGCGTCGCGAGCATACGCTCCAGCAGCGCGCGATAACGCTGCCGGCGCTTAAACTCGAGCTCTTTGCGGGCAAGAATGCGATCCAGGGTATTCATCACATCAGCCTTGTTGCGACAACGATGTCGAGTCTTGGACCCAGGCGCTTAGAGTGCGTGCAGCAGCGCCGGAGGCAATGGCTTCAGCGGCACGCGCGGCGGCTTCCTTGGGCGATAGCTTGGCATCGGCGACACAAAGCGCCGCGGCAGCATTAAGAAGGACGGCATGGTAGGGACCCTCTTGCTCTCCCGACAAAAGTTTCTTGGCGAGCTGCACATTCATGGCCACGTCGCCCCCTTGTACGCTGTGTAGCGCTGTTATGGGCAGGCCAAAGTCATCTGGTCCCAGGGTCATTAAGGTTAAATGCCCTTCATGCAGTTCAACGATTTGACTTGGACCGGCAGGTGATAGTTCATCGATGCCGCCTTCGCCGTGAACCACCCACGCGCGCTGTGATCCCAGGTCGCGCAGAGTTTCGGCCAATGGCATCAGGTAAACAGGATCAAAAACGCCCAGCAATTGATGCCTCACCTGAGCGGGATGACATAAAGGACCAAGCAGATTGAAGAGTGTGGGAAAAGGCAAAGCCCGTCTGGCCTCAGAGGCATGACGCACTGCTGCATGACGCTTGGGGGCAAACAAAAAAGCGATGTGATTGGCGCGCAACTGCTCAGTAAGAGCTGCATCGTCCTGCTCGAGCTGCACGCCCAACCCTTCGAGGAGGTCAGCACTGCCAGAGCGTGACGATACGGCGCGATTGCCATGCTTAGCCACCGTCACACCGCAGGCGGCAACCACGATGGCGGCGACGGTGGACACATTAAAGCTGCCTAAACCATCTCCGCACGTGCCGCAGGTATCAAGCAGAGGGCCGTCCCACTGAAAATGATCGGCGTGACGCCTTAATACTCGCGCCGCCGCGGTAATTTCGGCCGCGCTTTCGCCTTTGCAATGCAGCGCGGTCAACCAAGCGGCGAGAAGGGTTACATCGGCCTCGCCCGCCAGGATTGATTCCATGCAGGCGGTCATATCCTCTGCACTTAAGGGCTGATTCTCCGCAAGACGGCGCAAGGTCTTGCGAAAAAGCTCAACGTGCATGCCAGTGCTCCACCTCTTGAAGCCAATTGCGCAACAAGGCGTGTCCATGCTCGGTCAGGAAGGACTCGGGATGGAATTGAACGCCCTCAAGAGGTAGCTCGGGATGACGAATGCCCATGATTTCCCCCTCAGCCGTGCGCGCGGTCACCTGCAGGCAGTCGGGAATGGACGAGGGCGCTAAAATCAGCGAATGATAGCGGGTTGCGTTCAAGGGACTGGGCAATCCCGCAAAAACGCCCTTGCCTTCGTGATAAATAGGCGAGGTACGGCCGTGCATGAGCCGATCGGCTTGCACAACCTGCGCACCGAAGTGGCTACCGATGGCCTGATGCCCCAAACACACGCCAAGAATGGGCAAATGCCCCGTCCATCGTGCGATCAACGCAGGTGTTTGTCCCGCATGCTCAGGAAGTCCCGGGCCAGGGCTAATTAAGAGACCATCTGCCTCATGAAGCTCGCGTTGCTCAGTACTGAGGGCGTCATTTCGGTATACCTCCACCGACGCACCCAGCTCGGCCAGATACTGAACTAAGTTATACGTAAAAGAATCGTAGTTATCGACGACCAGAATGCGTATCATGAGCAGTGAAAACCAGCGCACGCAGTCACCCCAAAAAAACTAGGCGAATACCCCCGGACTCGTGCATCCTATTCATAACGCATCGACTTCTTTTATGCCCGATCAAAATAAACGACCCCGCGATATCAAAGATCTCAAAGCCAGGCTTGGCCGTGCACCCAATCCGCAGGGAGCGGCGCCGCAAGCGCCCGCGCCTTCTCCCTTTGGTGGCGCCCAACCACCCGCAGCAGGTGGATTTGCGCCGGCACCCGGAGGCCAACCCTTTCCGATGCCAGGCAATCCCATGCCTCAGCCAGGTTTTCCGGCACCCGCGGGCGGCGCCTTCCCACCTTTTGGGCAACCCGCGCAACCGTCTTCGGGCGATCCCTTCTCACGTTCTGCAGCACAGGCCCCTGCAAGCAACGAAGTGCGTCTGGTGATTGACGACAGCGGTGTCGACGACGCCGAAATCGGCAAAAAGAATCGCCTGCGCAACATCATTATCATCGCGGTGGGTGCCCTGATCGGCATCGTGGTGGGTTACGGCACCGGCAGCACCAATGCCGACCGCAATCTTTACAACTTGGTCATCAAAGACATCCAGTCGATTTACCAAAAGGTGCAAAGCTCTGGCAAAGCGACCGCGCAGGCCTCGACGCACATTGATGAGGTGCTCAAAAGCGCCCGCGGCGGCGCAGGCAAGGCGCCCAGCGTTAATGTCAGCGCGATCAAGGCGCTGCGCGCGATGCAGCAGCCGCTCTCGGCCAAAGATTTTGCGCATAAACGCTACAGCGCGCTCAAACCACTGACGGTTGATACGCTATTTGAGTACTACAACCAGGTTAACCGCGCTTGGCAGCTCATCGAGCAACTGGCCTCGCAATCGCTCTCCAAGGCGCGCCAAAAAGAGCTCGAGTCTGCCGCCGCCGCAGCCCAAAATATGGCCTCGGCACAAACCGGCTGTGTCCCCGTGGAAGAACAGGGGCGCAT
>CAYWAT010000115.1:0-8546 GCA_964456305.1 uncultured Polyangiales bacterium
GACCGTAGCCCCCTTACCTCACCGCTTCGGAATGGCTTTGAGAAACTCGATCAACGTCTCCGTGGCTTTTGTCAGTAAATACGTCGACTGAGAATTAGCCACCCCTTCCTGCAAAGAAACATAGTCTCTTTTGTGAAAATGAGCATGTTGGAGGTAATAAGAGTTATATGCAACAAGTTGTCGAAAGACATCGTCGCTAAACAGATGATTGCAAGGATGATTTTCCAGACTATTACACCCTAGATCGTTTACTGATTCGAAAATCCTTCTATAGACATCATATGTTTCAACCTCCATTCCCTTTAATCTTATTCCTATCCTTAATTAGGCTGACATCAGAGTCATGAATGCCTACTCTATCTCTACAAAGCCTTGTTACAAGAACGAACAATCCTCTCATAGCGCTGAGGCTTTCTTTTTGTTGGTACGCACTCAGAGATCGAGAATCATCGGAATTTATTTTCTGCCCTGCTTCAGTCAAACAACTAGCTATTTGATTGTAAAGACTATTTTTTCATTAAATTTACTGCATAAACCCATAACCTTTTTACTCATCTCTGGAATAAACTCACTCGGGTTCAATCTAGGATTCACAGGAGGAACGAAGCTCGGATTTATCTTGTTTGATGCACTAACTTGAGACGATGATTTCTTTGAACAACTCGATGCAACCAGAACGATCAGCGTCGCTAAGACGATATCAAGAGTAGACGAAAGTGAGCAAAAGCGGGTGAGAATCATAGGTCGTTCATCCTTTTTAATGAAGGTTTAGATACTGATTTTGACCTAGGGCGTGGACATAAGACACTCGAGCACAAGCAAATGCGCAATGAATATGTGATGCTTTATCCGCACCATGATGGGATCGAGGCATATTGAGATAAATCAACAACGACTCATCTCAATCAAAGCAGCACGCGATGAGGGAATACCCGCTAAGGCTGCTTCGAAATGACTTTCACCTGAGTCGAACTAGCCCAAGTCCTGCACAAACTCGACACTCACACTTGGATTCGTCATCAAAAAACCGGTGTAGGCCAGAAAACAACTCAAGAAGATTAAAGCGCTGCGGCGCGATAGTTGACCCTTAGTATCCATACGGCGCCAGGTAAAAACGAGCAGCATCAGGGTTAATCCCAACATCACGGGAAAGTCTCGCAGTATGCAAATCCGGTCAAAGTGGCCCGGGGCAAAGAGAGCTGGGACACCAAGCACGGCAAAAATATTAAAGATATTGGACCCCACCACATTGCCCAAGGCGATGTCGTGCTCACCGCGCAATGCCGAAGCAACCGAGGCCGCCAACTCGGGCAAACTGGTGCCGAGCGCTACCACGGTGAGACCGATAATCAGATCGCTAACCTCAAAAAGCCTGGCTAAATGATCCGCACCCCACACCAGCAAACGCGAACTCAGGGTCAACACCACCAACCCCACGATCAACCATACCAGCGCGCGTGATACCCCCATGCGCGGTGCAACGGCAGAGGCGAGACTAACCGAGCTGGGCGCAATCGACTGTGCACCTGGAGGCAAGGACTCACGCCGCTCGCGCAAACCGCTGGAAACTTGATCGTAAATCATCCAGCTCATCCCCGCGAAAAGCACAATGCCATCGAAGCGCCCCAAACGCCCATCCCACATCAGGGCGTAGGCCACGATGACAGCAATTAGCAAAATGGGAATATCACGGCGCGGCAAATCGGGAGCAACCGTGAGAGGCTGAATCAACGCGGCAACACCCAATACCAACGCAACGTTGATGATGTTAGAACCGATGGCATTGCCCACGCTTAGACCAATATTGCCTTCAAAAGCCGCAATCGTAGACACCACCAATTCGGGCGCTGAGGTGCCAAAGGCAACGATGGTCAGCCCGATAATGCGTGGCGACACACCCAGACCCCGCGCAGTTGACGATGCGCCTATCACCAAACGGTCGGCGGACCACAGCAATGCAACAAAACCTACGAGGATAGCTAAAACTGGAACAATCCAAGGCGCCATTGGCGAGGCACATAGTAGCGGGAGTTTTCTTAGGCGCACCCCGATTCGCGTTTTTGTGCTTTCGAGCTATGTCTGGCGAAGTCGAGGGCATGCATACAGAGCATCGAGATTCGTGGATAGGCCGCACCCTGCTCGAACGATATCGCATCGTGAGACCCATTGGCCAAGGGGGCATGGGCAAGGTGTACCTAGCAGAACAAAAAATGGGCAATGCCGCCCGTCATGTGGCCATAAAAACCCTGCACACCGGCACCGATCCCAGCCTTGTAGCGCGCTTTCACCGCGAATCCGCCACGGTGATTCAGCTGAGTCACCCGAATACCATTCAGTTTTATGACTTTGGCGAGCTCGACGATGGCACGCTGCTCATCGTGATGGAGTATGTCGAAGGCCACTCACTGGCGGAAACCTTGCACCAGGAAGGCGCCCTTCCCCTCCCACGCGTGGATGCTATTTTGGGGCAAATCTGTGGCTCTTTACAGGAAGCACATGACAACGGCATCATCCATCGCGACCTTAAGCCGGAAAATATCCTGCTCACAACACGAGGCGGGCAAGACGACTTTGTCAAAGTGCTGGACTTTGGGATCGCTAAGCATAGCGACGAAGAGACGCATAACAGCCGCCTGACCGCGCACGATATGGTGCTCGGCACGCCTCCTTATATGAGCCCGGAGCAATTTCGAGGCGAGCACTTGGACCGACGTTGCGATGTTTATGCCCTTGGCGTGCTCACCTACGAAATGCTGACCAAGCAACTTCCTTTCGAAGCCAACACCGCATGGGAATGGGCAACCCAGCATCTCACTAGCAAGCCTCGTCCCATCGATGAGCTCTATACCGGGATGCCCCCTCTGTCAGAAATACGTCGCGATGCAATACATAAGGCCTTGGCCAAAGACAGAGGGAAGCGACATACGGATGCACTGCAGTTTCACCAGGCTTTTGCGCAAGACTCAGTCCCGCAGCCCCTCCCGGAAAATGCCTCGCACGTTCAGCCCGAGGCAACACGCGCTTCAACCACAGAACAGCTATCTTTCTTGTATCAAGCGCCGTGGTGGCGGCGCCATCCCGTGTTGGTCGCCGGTGCGATGATTGGTCTTGCTATGCTTGCCTGGTTTTTGCAGCGCGATGCCCAAACGACAGACTCCCTCGACCCAACACAGGCAACGCCACCTTCCGACCTCGATGCGCATCCCCCTGTTGATGCGAGTATGCAGATCCCCGATGGACGCGACCATCACGCGGTAGAGCACAAAACCCAAGACACAACGCCACCACCAAACGCTCCCTCTAAAACGACACGCAAAGCACGCAGTCGCAAAAAGAAGTCCGCCACACAAGCCAAGACCAAAGCCGTTAAGCCAACGAAACCTAAACTTGTCCCAGTCCCACCACAACGTGAACCAGCACCAACACCTGCATTGACTCAGAGCGTGCAAACAATTCAGCGCCTCATGCAAAACAATCAAACCGAGCAGGCTCTTCAAACCTTAAGAATCACGTCCGCGACCTATGGAGACGCCCCATCACTACGTACTGTGCGCACTCAACTGCAACGTACAGTTAAAACCAAGGTGAGCTTTTTTCTACGCCAAGGTCGCTGCCCAGAAGCACAAAATCTTTACCGTACTGCCCAAATGGCCAACGCACACCACAGCGCGCGCAGTCAGTTTTCTAACGACTGGTGTCCAACACCTTAAAAGCTACTCTAAGGCCCTTCGGAAGGTGCCTTTAGTTTTGCAGCTGGGAGCGCGCATCACACAAGGCCTTAACGTCCTTGCGTAGCGCCGCCTGACGCTGGGCTAATTGAGACTCCGATAACAAGGCCATCGACGCTGATGTGCCGTGCTTTTGCAATGTGCGCGGCATAAAAAACAAGCGCGGGTCATCGAGGATATCATAGAGCTCCTCGCCTTTTTTAAGCAGCGCGCAGTTGCGACGACGCAGCTCTTCAACGATCAGTCGAAAGGCATCCAAGCTCCAGGGATGGATGTCGTGCAGAAGCACAATCCCGCCTCGATTTCCTTCCTCCCGCTCAAGGCGCGATAACACCCGCTTCCATGTGCCAAACACCCCCTGAGCATCACGCACCTGAGTATCTCCAGTCCCCAAATTCCACATCGCGATGGTATAGCCGCGTTCTTCGATCATGCGGTCAACACGCTCTGAACGCGCACCGCCTGGAGGACGAAAGAGCCACGGTCGTGCACCCAGCACCCGTTCAAAAATACGGGTCGACGTCTCGATTTGATAACGCACATCAGGGTTGCCCAGCGTGGGCATCTGCGGATGGTCCACCGAATGATTGCCAATGACATGACCACGCCGCACAATTTCACGCGCAATTTCCGCCTGCTCACGACTGCGCCGCGTATCTCCACGAATACGCATGGCGGTAAGAAAAAAGAGGGCACGAATCCCGTACTGATCAAGCTGATCGAGTAGCTTCGGGGTGATATGTCGATCGGGGCCATCGTCAAAGCTAAACAAAATCAAGCGATGTGGCGTTGCGCCAGTCATCACCAAACCTTGGCGTAGATGCTTGCCCAGAGCGCGCGACATATCGATGCTCGGCTGGACACCCGATGCGAGGGCATCACGACGCAGCTGCACGATAAGGGGCTCCGCATCGAGAGCTTCGTGATGCGCGTAAGCTTTGGCAACCCCCCACAAAGCCGGGGAATGCGTTGACGCCTGCGAAGTATCGGAAGACCTAACCGAGCTCGGCAAGAAATCCAAAGAGCTCAACCACCCCGTGTGATACAACGCTGCCAGAACCACACCCAATACAAGTGCGGTGGCATAAAAAGTCCACAGTCTCCCAAGCGCTTTCACGTCTTCGCCCTTACGAAAGCCTACTTGGAGGAAGACCGCAGTTGCCTGTTCAGCAGTTCCTGAACGTCCTGAGCCACTAACAGCGCCACAATGCCTAAGATCACAATTACCATGACCATTATGGTCGCGAAGAGCGCGGCTAAATGTCTAGAAATCGCCACTCATGCTAGACGCTTAATTTCGTTCTCACACGAATAAAACAAAGAGAACATATGAAAAACTGTGGTCTTAAGTCCCCAAAGATGCGCTTTTAGCTCCCCCTAACAAACCTGTCTTACATCATCTTACATCTTAGAATCATTGGATTAATTATCAACCAACTTGGCCTGAAATGTGCTCTTTACACTTAGGGTGAATACAGGAGTAAGCATGTTTCGCACGAGAAATCCTTTTTCTTTGGTTCTCTGCCTCGTTCTTAGCTTAGGCATGACATTGATGGGCTGCAGTAAAGCAGCTTTAGGCAACCGCGCAGGGGGCCCCACCCAAGCCTTAGACTCGTTTCTGCGACCCGTTGATGGAACACGCGTATCGGTGGCGATCAACAGCACCGCGTGGATCCGCGCACAGTACGTCAACGAATCCAACGCCGAGGCTTTAGGCGAGGTATACTGCCAAATCAGCAGCGGTAGTGCCGCCGGCTCAATCCTTGCGAACAGCGAAAATGGTGGCTCGGTACAGATGGAGCAAGGCGGTGCAGGTCAACTGCAAGCACGCATTATCGCAGGCGCAGAGCCCACCCAATTTTCGGTGAGCTGCCAAGGGCCCGAGGGAACACCCGTGGTGTATCAAGTCTTGGTAGGCTTGCCCAACTTACGTGGACTCTATGAGATTCAAACCCAGCTGGGCTACATCGACTCGCTGCCCGGCGTGGTGAAAGGTATCATCAACTTTCTCTCGCATTTGAGCAACGGACCGCAGGGATTGATCGACTTTGTATTAGATGCGCTTGGCCTTAATGGTTTTCTGGGGGTGATCCTTTGGACCATTGCTCAAGTCGCACTGAATATTGACCGAGGTCATATCGATGATGTGATTCGCCGCAACATTCCTAACTTCGTTTGGGACTTGGGCGATATTGCCGCGGCTTTCGAAGAAGCAGCGGGTTCGCACACTTTTATTACGCATCTGAATATTCGCGAAAATGCCGGCGGTGACTACATCGCCGACCATAAGTTCATCCGCGCCTATTGCAAATACGATGTGGACCAGGGCCATGATACCCCGGTGGGCAACACTGCCGGGGCCCACCTCGCATCCACCACTTTTCAGGTAAACTACGAGAAGGGCCTAGGTAAGTTCTTGATGGGATCACACAACGTTAGCGTGCCCTACCGCGAAGTCCTGTCGCAGTGCATGGATGTTGCCGTTGCGCGCATCGTCAATGGCCTCAATGGCACCGAAGTCGAAGGCGGTGAGGACCTGAGCGCGGGTAATGGCATTGCTTCGTTGCGCGAGTATGTGGACAAGCGCGTTTGCAGCCCTACCAACGTACCGAACAAAGCCATGCGTTTTGCCTGCAATGCGGTGGTCACCAAGGTGGTGGATCATATCGAAGGGCAGATGAACCAAGTGAACATCAATCACCTCAAGTTCCAGTCAGGTTCTGCTATCCCCGTCATCGCACCCGGCAACGCCATGCAAACCAAGGGTCTGGACGAAGGGCAATGGAGCATGCTGGAGCCCTATCAACGACAAATCGCTTTTACCGGCGAGCGGATCTCCAACGATCGGCCTGACGGTATCTAAATCTCGCGCAGCACATGACATCCATGTCCTGATAAACAGCTATTTTTCTCTCTCTAAATATCTAAAAGTCACAATAGACACCCCAATTAACAGGAATAACGGCAACTTCCTTAGCATCGACGAAGTTGGCAAAGAACATGCATAACAAGCATTTCGTTCGTTATTTCTAAAGAACTTACGGACGTGACTTGGCCGGGCCTGCAAAGGCCCTTTTATTAAAATAATAGGAGAGAAAAATGATAAAGAAATTTATCCATCAAAACTGTTTAATTCTACATATCTTATCTTTATTAACCTGCTTGTTGGTATCATCAGTATCTTGCTCAGATTCATCATCTGGACCGACTGATATTGCTGAGCAGATCATGTTTGAACTTGAAAAGAGAAACATCGACATCGATCCAGAATTCGATATCGATACTTTCAACTATAGCGCCATCGTTTCTAACAACCTTAACGAAGTGATGTTCACCGTGACCTTTAGTGAGAACTTTGAGGTCAAAATCAACTCCGTTGATTCGGTTTCCGGACAGGAATTCACCCTAGATCTCACCGGCCTCAACACCATCACCATCGAGGTCAAAGAAGGCAGCGAAACCCGCACTTATAACGTACAGATCTCACGCGGTACGCCTGGAGAGACCCTTACGCCAGAGGGAACTCTTGCGGGACCCGGAGGCACAGTGCTCCCGGACTTGGATTTGGACAACACGACGGCAATAGACCTCGACGCAGATACCTTGGCAGCTGGTGATGGCGACGGCAACGTGCATGTGCTGGTCCGCGATAGCAACGGAGAATGGTCCCTTGAGCAGACGATCACGCGCAGCCAAGCAGGAGGCATGAGCATGCTATTTGGGTCGTCCTTAGCTGTCGATGGCGACACGATGGTTGTTGGCGCACCTAATGCTGATGATATCAACCGACCTTCGCTCCTAAACCCTGGTTTAGTTTATGTGTTTCAACGCTCCAACGGTACGTGGAATGAAGTTCAAGTTATTGCAAGTCCTGATGCCAACGAAAGTAGGTTTGGCAACACAGTTGCTATCGATGGAGATTACATGGCTGCTAAAGGTATATTTTCTGCCAAGCTAAGAATCCTTAAGAAGGATACTGTTAGTGGTCTATGGTCTTTTGAGCATGAAGTGGGAGACATGTTGGACCGGGGCCACTTTGGTTTCGACGGCAACACCCTGGTCACGCACAGAGTTGACCCTTCTAATCAGCAAAGCTTCATATCCGTCTCTACCCGTAATGGGAGCTCATGGAGCGAAACACAGCGCATTGAAGAAAGCGATGTCAATGTTGCAAATATTCGGTACATTACCAGGAATAATACCAACCTACATAATGACACCCTGATTTTCAGCGTAGTATATGAAAAAAATGCCACAATAAATGCCGAAAAACTATTGGTATATAAAAATAATGGCACTGAATGGGTCGAGCAGGATCAATTCGATATAAACACCCGTGATAAAACAGCCCAAACTAGCTGGCAAAGCAACGTTGAACTACACGCAGATGCAATTCTTACATCGAGCATAGAGCTGGATTATGATCAAACCCCACCTGAACTCGCACCTTATGGTGAAGTATCGCTATATAAGCGTACTAATGATAGGTGGTCGAGGACACACTCACTAAACTCACCAGAACCTGCTGGCTTGAGAAACTTTGGCGCGGATCTTACGCTGTCGAATAACACGGCGATCATCATGGAAAATCTCAGCCCTGCGCCTGGCCAAAATCGAAACCGCATACGCGCTTATAGTTACTAAGTAATGTAATAAATAAGGCTCTATCAATGAACGCTGTTCGCAGAGAGTCTAGATCGCTCTCACTTCACTCTGATCCTGGTTTTCGTCCGGCTGCCAAGCACAACGACGGCTGCGAAGCGTCAGACTCTGTGGGCTGCGCCAGTTATCGTTATGCTGACTGTGAAACGCCAGACT
>CAYWAT010000116.1:0-8541 GCA_964456305.1 uncultured Polyangiales bacterium
AGAAGCAGAAGGTCTCCGGGCGCCTGATACAGAGCCCCTGTGAAGTACCTCGTCAAGGGGAGAGGTGAATGCCAGCACGCTCTAAACTAGCTGATTAATATGCCCCAGCTTACGACCCGGACGTGCTGCTTTGCCGTAAAGATGAATGATGGAACGGGGCTGCACCGCAAGCTCGTTTAGGTCGGGTAGCACGCCAATCAGATTCGTCATGGTGGTGACACCTCGCGTACTGACCGACCCCAAAGGCAGTCCTGTGATTGCCCGTAGATGTTGCTCGAACTGACAACAGTAAGCCCCATCCATCGACCAATGCCCTGAGTTATGAACCCGCGGGGCGAGCTCATTCGCAATCAGTTGTGAGCCATCCCAGAAAAATTCAACCGCAAGAACGCCAACATAATCGAAGCGCTCCAAAATACGGCGAGCGTAGCTCTCCGCTTGCTTTTGCAACTCCTCAGAAAGTGCAGGAGCAGGCGCTGTAGTGACTCGCAAGATGCCTTCCTGATGCTGGTTTTCGACCAAGGGATAGCAAGCGATCGTCCCCTTGCGATCACGCACGGCAATCAACGATAGCTCGCGTTCAAAATCACACTGCTGCTCTAGAATGCTGGGGGCTCGCTCAAGCGCTGCCCATGCACGCTCCAAATTCCCTGCATGTGTTACCTGATGTTGACCTTTGCCGTCGTAGCCACAGTGCCGCGTTTTAAGACGCGCAGGATAAAATGAAGGTTCAATTTCAGGCTTAGGTTCTTTTTCATCAAGCGCATGAAAACGCATGGTGGGGATCTGAAGTTCTTGAAATAGCTCTTTTTCAAGCAAGCGATCTTGAGCCACAGCCAATGCATCGAGGGAAGGATATATCGATGTAGTTGTACAAGCAGCACGCAGTGCATCGACTGGAAGATGTTCCAACTCATAGGTCAGCACATCGCAGCGCGATGCGAAGTTCTCAAGGGCAGCATCATCAGCTAAGTCCCCTTTTACATGCAGCGCAACATCGGCGGCACAGGGAGATTCATCGGGACCAAACACCTCACAACGCATCCCCAAACGGGGTGCGACCAAGGCCATCATGCGAGCAAGCTGGCCAGTGCCAAACACACCGATGCGCATAAACTTAAGACTCTAGTGCGGGAGTTTCCACCCGCGGATCCAGATGCGCTAGCACCGACGCCGTTTGATGATCGCGAAACCGCTCTAAAGCAGACGCAACCGCAGCATCATGGTGAGCAAGCATATGTGCAGCAAAAAGAGCAGCATTGCGTGCACCGGCATCTCCAATCGCGAAGGTTGCCACAGGAATACCTGCTGGCATCTGTACGATAGACAAGAGCGAGTCCATGCCACTAAGCGCACGCGACTTTATGGGAACACCCAACACGGGGACAGAGGTTTTGGCCGCTAGCATACCGGGCAAATGGGCCGCACCACCCGCACCGGCAATAATCGCCTTTAGACCGCGGCGCTCAGCCTTTTCAGCATAGGTGAAGAGGCGATCTGGCGTTCGATGTGCCGAAACGATGGATACCTCGTGGGCAATGCTCATATGTTCCAGAACCGCGACGGCATGCTCCATGGTTGGCCAATCGGAGCGAGAGCCCATGACCACCCCTACCTGTGGAGTCTCTGTTGTCATACGCGCAGACTTTTCACAGGGGGGCGGTTAAGGTCAAATTTAGAGAGCGCCGTCGAGCATATCGCTCAAGGTTTTTTTGGCGACAGCACCCACTTGCTGAGCCACCACTTCGCCCTGCTTGAACACAAAAAGCGAGGGAACTCCGCGCACGCCGTATCTTTGTGCGGTGGCGGGGCTTTCATCGACATCGACGTTAGCCACCTTGACCCGGCCGTCATATTCCTGGGCAAGTTGCTCGACGATGGGTGCGATTTGACGGCAAGGGCCGCACCAGGTTGCACTAAAGTCAACCAAAACGGGGATATTGGATTTCACCACCTCGTCTTCAAAGTTGAGATCGTTAATCGATAAAACAGAGTTTCCAGCCATGATGTCTCCTTTCGTATAGACCAAAGGTGTGATTTGCAGCGTTGCATTCTAGTCAGCGAAGCGACACACTACCACCGAAATTCCGTGGTGTCCGTGCAACTTCATCGCCTAGGATGACCACACTCTCTGCTACCCTAACCATGGTTTTGGGATGACCAAGCCCACCCGCATTTTTTTTACTCAATCGACTCTCGATCGCTGGATTGACGAAGGACGCGCCCACCTTGAGGACACCTATCTCAAGGTCAATAAGGGAGAGCACTTCAACACCACGCTGCGTCTCACTATCGAGCCTGCATTTAAGTTTCTTCGCACCGTTAGCGGCAACGATGAACAGCAGCTCGTGGGCAAAGTCAAATCCGGCGCTCAAATCGACGCTCTAGGTGGGGATCGCTACGCCAACTCCGTGCTAATGGGAGAAACCGCCTACGATCTTCAAGAAGGTTGGCTCGCCGCCACAGCAGTCACGCCCGATGAGGATATTCCCACGGTCAAAGGATCCCAGCCCGAGCACGACAAGGACATCGACTTGCTCGCGAGGCTCCTCAACACCACGAAGGGCGAGTCATGATCGCAAGCTCCGCTGCACTGGGGGTTGCCATGGCAGGCTACGGCGTTGCAAGCACCTGTTTTGGCGCCCTCCTCTTGTGGGGCAAAACTCACCTAGGCACTTGGGCACACCGTGCCCTGTTAATCGCCCTCATCGCTCACGTTGTTTTCCTGGCCAGTGACTACTGGTCGCCCTTGCACCGCCCTGCGTTACATATCCACCACGCCTTAGCGTGGACATCGCTGCTGATGGTGGTTGGTTACGTTCTGGCTTCGACGAGGCACCACATGCATACGCTCGGAGCCTTTGTGGTGCCTTTGTCGCTGGTATTTCTCGCGGGCGCAGCGATTGGTCTCGACCCCGATCCAACGTCTTTTCCCGCGTCGCGCCTGGTCCTCAGCATCCATGTAGGCCTGAACATCGTAGGCATTGCGCTTTTGGCGCTCGCCTTTGCGATTGCCCTTGCCTACATCCTTCAAGAGAAACTCCTGCGTCGCCGTCAGTTGGGCGGCATGTTTCAGCACTTGCCCCCGCTGGAAACACTGGATCGTGTTGGCCTCTACTGCGTTGGCGCCGGATTCATTTCACTTACCATGGGCATTCTTCTTGGCATCGCGTGGATTCTCAACGGTCACTCCACGGCATCTCCAATGCGCCTAGGGCACAGTTTCGCCATTGCATCGTGGGTGGTTTACGCCTCTGTATTGGCACTGCGCTTAGCATGGGGATGGCGAGGAAGGCGCGCGGCCCTTGGCACGGTTGTTGGTTTCTTATGCGCCTTGGTAGGTGTGGGCGCGTATTGGGTGCGAGCCTATGAGCTTTCATAATCACGGGGACACATCAGCGCGCTTTTTTGCCATCGGCGCCTCGCATCATAGCGCTTCGCTGAGCTTGCGAGAAAAGCTGACGATGAGTCCAGAGCTCTGCTCCGAAACTGCGCACACGCTTAGGAACACCGGGCTTGCGTCGGAAGTACTATGGCTTTCCACTTGCAATCGAGTCGAATTTTACGGCTTATCATCACAGCCGCAGGAACTTGATACCGCGTTGCGCACCCGATTCGAACATCATACCGGCGTGCTCTTGGGCGAAGCCCTTTATACCTTTTGGCAACGCCAAGCGATTCGTCATGCCTTTCGCGTGAGTGCCAGCTTGGATTCCTTGGTGGTGGGCGAGCCTCAAATCATCGGCCAGGTCAAGGAGGCACTCAAACGCAGCATCGATTGGGGTAGTGCCGGCGCCGCGGTTCAGCGCTGGTTCACCCATGCATTGGCAGTTGCCAAGCGCGTGCGGCGCGAAACCCGCATCAGCGTCGGTTCGGTGAGCATGAGTTCGGTGGCCTGTGACTTAAGCATGAAGATCTTCGGCACCCTCAAAGACAAGCAAGTGCTACTTTTGGGAGTTGGCAAAATGGGTGAAGCCTCGGCACGCAAGCTTGCGGATAGCGGGGCGCACCTTGCGGTTATTCAGCGCCATGCGGGGCATATCGACCGGCTGCAAAAAGCAAGTCATCGGCCCATTCACAATGCCGGCGAGCTTGACCAAGCCCTGCTCCAAGCCGATGTGGTGATCACCTCCACCAATCACCCAGATATCGTGGTCAGCACCGAGCAAGTGCGTCGCTCGATGCCAGCCCGCCGGCATCGACCCTTGTTTTTTATCGATTTGGTGCTGCCTCGCGATGTTGATCCCCAAGCGCGCAGTATCGATAATGTATTCTTATACGATATGGATGACCTGCAGAAAGTGGCAGACGATAATCTGGCCCAACGCCAAGCTGAGGCAAACCAGGCTGAAGGCATTGTCGACGAAGAAGTATCTCGTTTTCAGCAATGGTGCGACAGTCAGCACCTTACACCGACGGTCATCGCGCTGCGCGAACACGTGCGTGACACGCTGGACCAGGAAGTACAGCGTATCCTAAGCAGCAATCGGCATTTTGACGCGAGGCAGCAGGCATTGCTCAAAACCATGTCGCGTAGCATGGCGAATAAGCTGCTTCATCAGCCTCTCACCGCCCTGCGCGGCACCGAATCCAATGTTGAGCAAGCCGCGCTTGTCTCTGCCGTGCATCAGCTTTTTGATCTGCAACCCTCTCAGGATCAAAGCGAGGAGAGATGCCAACCCGCGGCCAGTGTGCCTTTCACACGCAAGGTCAAAGCATGAGGCTGCGTCTAGCCACGCGCCGTAGCGCGCTGGCACGTGCGCAATCCCATTGGGTGGCTCAGCAAATCGAAGCGAATCACCCCGGCATCAAGATAGACATGCACTTGGTGACCACCCGTGGCGACCAGGTGCAGCACATGCCCTTGGCCGATATCGGTGGCAAAGGCCTGTTTATCCGCGAGGTGGAGCGCGCCCTCATCCAAGGCGATGCCGATATCGCCGTGCATTCCCTCAAAGACATTCCCAACGACGAAGCGCTGGCCGAGGGACTGACGATAGGATGCATTCCGCCACGCGAAGATGCGCAGGATGTCATCATTGCTCCCGAGAGCAGCTCCTTAGACGCACTGCCGCCACAGGCACGGGTGGGAACCTGCTCACCACGACGCCAGTATCAGCTACAAGCCCACCGTCCCGATCTCCAGATGCTTCCCCTGCGAGGCAATATCGATACCCGTCTTCGCAAGCTTCGCGATGGGCAGTATGACGCCATCGTGCTTGCTGCCGCGGGCCTGAATCGTCTGCAGGTAGACACAACCGGTCTTTGCCTCACAGCTCTGGCGCCTCATCAATGCGTGCCCGCCGCGGGCCAAGGGGCTTTAGCCATCGAGCTACATCAAACACGCGCGGATCTTCTGGATCTGCTCGCCCCGCTGCATCACCACCCCACGGCGGAGGCGGTCAGGGTTGAGCGCCAGCTGGTCAACGCCTTGCAGGGCAACTGTCACAGTCCTATCGGCGTGCATGCCTGGTGGCAGCAGCAAGAGCTGCATATGTTTGTTTACGCAGCGCGCCCCGACGGCTCGAATCACACCCAGATCCAGCACCATATCGACATGCGCCAGCCCAACTGGGCCAACATCAGTGCCGAACTAAGGTCACTCAGCGACAGCATCCGACATCAGCTCGCTTAGGATCCATCGAGACAGCGCCCAACCACCCTCTTGGAATCGATCACAGATGCCGGGAAGCTCACCACACGCAATTTCAAGCTAATCACACGCGCCTGGACAATCTCCTGCGCTAACCGATCCTCTCGCGACATCATTCGGCGTCGGTGGCGGATACACCGTAGCCTCTAACGCCAAAAACCAACGCCCCAACATGGCTTTATCGACCACACTGGGGCGTTTTGAGATGCACGCGCAGCGCCTCGCGCCCTTGTGACGGGCAACTCGAGGACGCCACGGCTAAAGCTAAGCAGTTGCTTACTTAACTTCGATCATAACGCGGCCTGAGTGCGTAACGCCAAAGGGATCAAGCGCCGTATAAACCCCAGCAAAGTAGGTGCCGACGATAGGTTGGAGGCCTTCTTTCGGGAAGAACTCTTCATTGTCCCAATCGAAGTCAAAAACGGAACGATCGTCATTTCCGAGTATGATGAGGTCAGTCGAATCTACATTGATAAGTGTCCAGCCTGGAAAGGTGCTCTCATTAAAGACATCTGCAAATCGATACGGCGCGGTACGACCCTTAATCGTAATCGCAGGACTGTAAGTTGCGTAGGGGAGACGACATGCATCCTGCATTGCGCTAGGGACACGCTGCTCGACATATTCAAAGGTACGGGAAAAAAGCTCGCAGATAGCCTTGGTGCGTAAAGATGGCGATATCATCATAGTTTCATCGTCTTCAATGTCCCCTGTGATAGGATTTCGACGAAAAAAGAACTTACCATCTGTGGCTACGCCAAGGACTTCAAGCTCTGAACCATTACGTCGTACAACCGGACTGCCGCTATCACCGTTGCCGATACCCTGAAGGGGGTTGACGAAGCTGAAGATATACTCTGGCACACTAGGAAATCTGTTGGATGTGTGAGGTAGCGCCTCAAAGTGCTCATCGTCAGTGGGCAGCCTCAGCTTGGCTTTGCCATAGCCGTAGTTGACCGCATTGGTGTTCTCGATACGGCGACCGCTATTGCTTGTAGTAAAAACATCCGTGGTCCCTGCGCCGAGAAGCCAAATGTCATCGTCATCGTAGGTTCTCTGCTCGGCAATCGTCAATACCGTTGAGTCAAGCAAATCAACATCGGCTTTCGCTACGGTGAGCAACGCCACATCGGGGCTTGCACGACCGATGTGACTACTGCCGAATACCATGCCTTGCCACTCGTTGGGCAAAAATGTCTTCTCCGGATCCACCGTTGTGCCAGCTGGCAAGTTTGCGATGGCTTGACGGGTCGGTGTAGGGTCTTCGCAGTCTAAAGAGCGCTTGGGGCGAATGCGTTGCATCGCATCTAGGTCGTTAAAGAGAATGGCGTTCGCGACGGGGTACTGTTTGTCCCATTGGGAGCAATGAGCCGCCGTCATCACCACGCGCTCACCGATGCGCACGCCGCCGCAGGTGTAAATCGCCCGCTGATTTGGATCAGCACAGGATTCTTCAAAGAACATAATGCCCACAAGGGCTTTTTTCTCGTCCTCCGTAAGCGGATCGGCAGCAGAAATCTTGGATTGGGGAGTGTCATTGCTTGACGACGGCGCACAGCCAAAGCCCAACAAAGCGATAAGAAGAAACGATACAGACTGTTTCATGAATAACCTCAGTAAAAAGAATGAAATTTAGCGCTGCGCAGCATAGCATGGTGTCGTCGCTAAAACAAAACGCCCCAACATGGCTTCATCAACCACACTGGGGCGTGTTGAGGCACAACAGTAGCTGAACATAGGCAGCGTCTAGCGCACCGACGCGAAAGTTTGCTTGATTTCACCCGCAATGCGCTTTGTTGAGCGCGATTGCGTGGCCAGGGAAGTCGCATTAGGCTCGGGGCGCTCAATCGCTATTGGGCGTGAGCACTTATATGTCTTTAGAAAGGGTTATCCTATGAAAAAATCAATGTTTTATGGTTATCTTGGGCTGTGTTTGGCCATGGGCGCAGCGGCCTGTTCACCCGCCGCAGAAAGCGTCACAACAACCAAGCAAACAGAGCCTGTTAACACGGGCTACTACATTAAGGGTGATAGCCCCATGGGTCTTTTCACGGTCTGTGTTAACGACCGTCCCCGTAACATGGCACGTTGTGGCAATGCAACCCTAGTGCACGGCAATCAAGACGATCAACCTTATATGTTGACCTGCGCACACTTAGTTGACCTAAGCGTTGATACCTCAAGTGATGCATTAGATTTTGAGCAACCTTTTTTTGATTTATCAGCGCAAGCCTTCGACTTATCCAAAAAGCCTTTCAACGTTCTCTTGAAGCAAGATGCGCCAGCTATCCTCGGTTTTAAAGCTGAGGGCCCAGACGATATCGCGAACTACAATGTACTGGATGAATCGGTGGTCGAGTTGCTGATATCTCGGACATGGAAAGATGATGGCACTACAAAAACTGTGCTTGAGCCGCGCCATTACGAATTCAAGGCCGTTTCACTCCAAGGTTTTGAACGCGACCAGGAAGTAACTCTAGCAAGCCGAAACCATCTTATACAAAAGAGAAAGTTTCATAATGCTCGGGTGCTTGGTGTTGCTCAACAAGGGAAGGCAGCATTGATCGGCTATGGAGGGGGAAACAATGCCCCACCAGCTGGCTATAGCTGCGGTATCTTTCTTTCTACGCCTAAGCAAGATGCACCACTGTCTTCCAAGATTCCGGTACTTGGCATCTACGTTGGCAAGTCCGATAATGCTGAAATTCCCAGCATAGGGGTAGGATACGCAGGGCCAATCACAGAGGCGAAGTAGCTCGCTTGTCTTATTGCTGCATAACTCTCGCAGCATCTCACCAAAAGCAAAACGCCCCGGCCTGACTGTTCAACATCAAGCTGGGGCGTTTTTCGTGTCCGGGTTTATAGCAGTACCGTCGCGTTAGACCGCT
>CAYWAT010000117.1:0-8490 GCA_964456305.1 uncultured Polyangiales bacterium
CATCCCCTGATGATGCCTTGCGGTTGGTCACCAGCACGTCATCGATGCCATCGCCGTCAAAATCTCCATCGGCTGTAATGACAGCGTATTGGTGCGCATGGTCGATTCCGCTTATCTCCGTTACTGAAGTATTTCCAGATAGACTCGCGTTGCCTAGGACTATGGCTACCAAGGGCGTATTGGCATTATTGTACGTTTCAATGACAATGTCACCGAGGCCATCGCCGTTGATATCACCTCGGGAATCTGTGCTTCTAATTCTATGGTCGTCCTGGTCAATAAAAGCATCGGCGCCTTGCTCTGAGGTATCACTGGAAGCCCAGGTTGCTTGGTCTCGCCCAAAGAAAACAAGTGCACCGTAGTCTTCGAATACGAGGTCGTTTACACCGTCGCCATTGATGTCGCTATTACCGCTAAACGAGCTAAAGCCACCAACATACGAGGTGTCTCCCATGAAAGAAATGCTCTCTGTGCTGACGTCAATTGGCGTGCCATCGGTTGGCCAATTATCCCTACCAAAAACGAGGTTGGTTGACTTGTCGCCATAGCTAACCCCAAAGCTACGTGTCAGAAAATCATCGATACCGTCGCCGTCGACATCGCCAACGCTGACTATTCGAGAGCTTAATTGGTTAGCG
Organism: uncultured Polyangiales bacterium; assembly: GCA_964456305.1. Lineage (GTDB taxonomy): Bacteria > Myxococcota_A > Polyangia > Polyangiales > CAYWAT01 > CAYWAT01. The sequence goes on from CAYWAT010000117.1 coordinate 639, forward strand.
CTCTCAAACGTTACTCTCCGCGAAGCGGGCAGATTAGTAACGTCGATCGTTGTGCCCTCTACATCCTGCCAGCCAGGTTCCACGGGATTGCCTCCCGCATCGCCACCGGCGTCGCCCCCCGCATCGCCACCGGCGTCTCCTCCTCCAGGGTTGCTCCCACTGGAGTTACTGCAGCCGAGGGCGAAGAAGACGAGGCTCACGATGAGCATCGGAAGTGTGAGCAAGCTCAGTGCGCCGCCGCTGCAGCTTTGAATGATGAGGCTGGCTAAACACCAACCGCCGAACCAAAGGATGTGTCGCTTCGTCATGGCCCGCGTCTTAACCTTGCTTCGTTCTGAAGTCGAGATAATTGTGGGGCGATGACCGAACACAACGGAACGCTTCCCAAGCACAGTAACCTACTTTACAACAACGCTCCTAAGCCCTCTGGGAATGATCAGCAGCTGCAAATCATGGCTTCGCGGCAGTTAGGTAGCTGGATGGCGGAGGTCAAAACCAGTTTGGCCTTCACTACCTACCAAGCGAGCAAACTCTTCTTCGTCGGGTTGAAGGACGATGGGCAACTTTCGATTTTCGAACGCACGTTTGCACGCTGTATGGGCCTGTATGCCCAGGGTGACGCGCTATACACCAGTTCTCTGTATCAAATCTGGAAGTTTCAAAATGCGCTGGTGGGTTCGCAAACCTATCAGAGCAAGAACATTGCGTATGACCGGCTCTTTGTGCCCCAGGTTGGGTACACCACTGGTGACATCGATGTACATGACATCGCCGAGGATGCCGAGGGCAATGCCATCTTCGTGAGTGCCCTGTTTTCGTGCATCGCTAAGGTGAGCACTACGCACAGTTTTACGCCACTATGGAAGCCCCCCTTTATCAGCAAGCTTGCCGCCGAAGATCGGTGTCACTTGAACGGCATGGCCACCGAAAATGGTGTGCCGCGCTACGCGACCGCGGTTTCGGATACCGACATGGCGAACAGTTGGCGAGACCATCGCTCCGAGGGCGGTGTGCTCATCGATGTTTCGAGTAACGAGATTGTGTTGCGCGGGCTTTCGATGCCGCACTCGCCGCGTCTGTATCAGGATAAGCTTTGGCTGCTGGATTCGGGTCGCGGGCGTTTCGGTTATGTGGATCTCAAGGCCGGGCGCTTTGAAACGGTTGCCCTCTGCCCAGGTTACATGCGAGGACTGGCTTTCCGTGGCAAGTACGCCATCGTGGGATTGTCGCGTCCGCGTGGTGATGCGAGCTTTACAGGGCTTGAGCTCGACACGATGCTAGCGAAGCAGCGCACCGAGCCTTGGTGTGGGTTGGCGGTCATTGATTTAGAGCGGGGGGATCTGGTTCACTCGCTCCAGATCAAGGGTATAGTCAGTGAATTGTACGATGTTGCATTGATTCCCGATGCGCGGCGCCCGGCTGGACTCGGATTTCAAAGCGAAGAGATTCGCCGTTCCTTATCCATCGATGAAAGCGCTCTACGATAACGACCATGCTCTACCATCAGCCGATTTTCATTGTGGCCGCGCCGCGTTCGGGCAGCACGCTGCTCTTTGAAACCTTGGCCCGCAACCGCGCCTTTTGTACGCTAGGCGGAGAATCGCACAGGCAGATCGAGAGCATTGCTGCACTTCGTCCGGCATCAAAGAAGCACGCGTCCAACCTTCTGTCGGCGGAAGATGCTACGCCTGCGATTGCTCAGCAAATTCGTCGCAACTTTAATCAAAGTCTAACAAGTAGTGACGGCAGACAGGTTGATTGCAGTGCTGGAATCGCATCCGGTGCTCGCATTCGTTTGCTTGAAAAGACACCCAAGAACGCGCTGCGGATTGGCTTCTTCAAGCAGATTTTTCCCGATTGCCGCTTTATTTACCTTTATCGCCAGCCTGAGGGCAACATTGCGAGCATTATGCAGGCCTGGCGCTCGGGTCGGTTTGTTACCTATCGTGACTTGCCGGGATGGTCGCGTCGCGATTGGTCGTTGGCGCTGATACCGGATTGGCAGTCGTTGAACAACGCGGAGCTGGTCGAGATTGCCTATACACAATGGGTCAGCATGCATCGGCATATCATGTGTGACCTGCAGACATTGCCCAGAGATACATGGTCTTCGGTTAGCTACGAGGAATTTCTTGAGGACACGTCCACTGTGCTCAAACGCTTGTGCGCGTTTTGCCAGGTTCCATATGGAGAGCGGATGCGAGCCATTTCTAGCCGCACGCTACCTCACTCACGCCACACCTTGGATGCACCACATCTGGACAAGTGGAGAAGAGACGAACAAGAGCTTGTTACCGTGCAGGATAAGTACCGCATCGACTACGCCGAAATCCGCACATTTGCGACACAGGGTGTTTCATGACTATTTCCTTTGCTATTTCTGCGCGAGGCAAAGAGCTTTCCACTCCGATCTTTAGATTCTTGCGCGACGAGTTTGGCACGACTCCGCTGGCTGAGATTGATAGCGTCTTTGGTTTTGTTGAGCCATCGACCCTTTATGGGGGACGCATTTTTGAGGGTCGACAACTTTCCGACCGTGACTGTGCACAGCTCATGAATTCGGGCATCGGAATTCGCATTCCCATGACAAACCATTTTACCAGTTACGACGAGTACAAGCGCTACGAGCCCCTGTTGCGAAAGTACTACTGCCCACTCAACTCCATCATTGTGACGAACCCAGAGTTGGCGCAGTGGATCAAGAACGACTTTCCAGACTATGGGTTAGAGGCCAGTGTCATTCAAAACCTAAACACGTCGGAAAAAATCGAGCGCGCGCTGGATACGGATCTCTACGACATGCTGGTCTTGCCCATGGAGCTCAACGACAAGGACGAGTTCCTCAACTCCCTTCCATGCAAAGACAAGATCCGTCTGTTTTGCAACGCTGGTTGTGCATTGACCTGTCCGGCGAAGATTTGTTATCGCTCGATTTCGAAGATTAACAAAGGGGAAGCCAACGCGACCTTCAAGTGTTCGCAGACGGTCAAATGGCGTGAGCAGCGTGGGATGATCGACTTCGATATCCCGCGTCTCATCCGTCTTGGTTTTAGCCGCTTCAAATTGCTGCGTGGCAGACCAGGTGGCATGACCGGATATTGAGATTGTCTCTAAAACAACCCCAGCTCGAATTGTGCTTCTTCGCTCATCCGCTCTTTGCTCCAAGGCGGGTCCCAAACCAGTTCGGTGTAGCATTTGGCGACAGCGCTTAGTTCGCCGATGCGGGTGACGACTTCGTTGACGATATCGCCTGCAACGGGACAGGCCGGTGCGGTGAGGGTCATTTGGATTCTGACCTCGGCGCGTTCGCTGATATCGATGGTGTAGATCAGGCCGAGGTCGTAAAGGTTGACCGGGATTTCGGGGTCGTAGATGTCGCGCAGGGTGCTGATCACCAGCTCGCGCAAAGGCTCTGGGTCGATGGGCTCGGTGGGGTAAATCCCGCTGCCGGATTCGGCGATGAGCGTGCTGTCGATGGGCGATGTCAATGGGGGCGCTGGGGCTTGAATACCGCCTTTGACGGTCTTGAGCTGAGGTAGGTGAAGCTTGTTGCCCATGCGTTTAACTGAGGAGATGACGCGCTTGATGGATGGCGGCAATAAGGGCATCGATATCTTGGGGTTGAGTGTACAGGCCAAAGGAGGCGCGCGCTGTTGCATTCACCTCAAAACGATGCATCAGGGGCTCGGCGCAGTGATGGCCCACACGAATGGCCACCCCCTCAAGGTCAACCAGCGTGCCTAAGTCACTGGCATGCAGTCCATCGATGACAAAGGAAAATACGCCTATTTTAGGCAATGCTGTGCCAAGCAAACGCAGACCCGGCACCTGCTCTAAGGCTTGCGACGCGTAGGTTACGAGCTCTTGCTCATGAGCGCGAATCGCCTCCATGCCCACCTTGCCCAAGAAACGCACCGCTGCGCCCAGGCCAACTGCCCCAGCGATATTGGGTGTACCGGCTTCGAAACGCAGCGGCGGCTCTGCATACTGAGTCCCTGCGAAGCTCACGCTGCGAATCATATCCCCGCCTCCTTGATAAGGCGGCATCGCCGCGAGGTGATGTCGCTTGCCATAGAGCACGCCGATGCCTGTGGGGCCGTACATCTTGTGGCCGCTAAAGGCGTAAAAGTCACAGCCCAGCGCTTGCACATCGACGGGAATATGCGGCACCGCCTGCGCACCATCGACCAACACCGGAACCCCATGTGCATGCGCAACGCGCACCATCGCTTGAACCGGTGTGATGGTGCCAAGCACATTGGAGATGTGACTGATGGCTAGAAGACGCGTGCGGGGGCTGATGTGCTTTTCGAGCACCTCATCGCAGACCTGACCGCTATCGCTGATGGGCAGCACAACCAGCTTGGCTCCACACGACTCGCTTAGCAGCTGCCAAGGCACGATGTTGGCGTGGTGCTCTAAAGCGGTAACTAAAATCTCATCGCCCGCTTGCAGTCTGGGGCGCAGAAAAGATTGTGCGACCAGGTTGATACTCTCCGTGGTGCCTCGGGTGAAAACCACTTCCTCCTGCTGCGCTGCGTTGATGAAATGCTGGATATCCACTCGCGCTTGCTCGTATGCGGCAGTCGCGCGTTGCGATAAGGTGTGCGCGCCGCGATGCACATTGCTGCAGTCCTGCGCATAGACCTGCTGTATGGCATCGATGACGCATTGCGGTTTGAGCGCGGTTGCTGCGCTGTCGAGGTAAACCAAGGGCTTGTTGTGTACCTTTTGATGCAGCGCCGGAAAGTGCGCACGCCAATGATCCCAGGGTTGCGTTTGCTCTTGGCGACGATCTGTAGAGGTGGGCAAGACGGTAGCAGGAGCGTTCATCGTACCTGCTTCCCTTGCGCATCAAGCATGCTGTGCACCCTCTCTGTGAGTGCGTGATGCAGCTTGGGCTGAGTGATGGCGTCCAGGTGCGCCTGCGCGAAAGCATGGGTGAGCATGTTGCGCGCCGTGGCTTCGGGGATGCCGCGTGAACGCAGATAGAAGACCTGGTTTTCGTCGAGCGCGCCGATAGTCGAACCGTGGCTGCACTGAACCTCGTCGGTGTTGATTTCAAGATGAGGCTTGCTGTGTACGACGGCATTGTCGGCCAACATGAGATTGCGATTATGTTGATGCGCACTGCAGTGATCGGCACCGGCATCGATAACGGCAATCCCGTCAAAGATGACTTTCCCTTGGGCGCCGGCAATGCCTCGGTAGTTTTTGCGACTGGAGGTATGCGCAGCGCTGTGGGTGATATGGGTGTGATGATCCACAAGCTCGTTTTGGTTCGCGAGGTAAAGAGCCCGTACATCGCACTGGGCACCGGGTGCATTGAGTGCGATGCGCAAATCGCTGCGTGTGAGGGGGCCGCCAAAACTAAAGGCGTGGTGGGTATAGGTACTGCTTTTTTCCTGCTGCACGTCGATTGCGGCAATGCTGTAGTTCTGTTGGTTGGGTTCGACCGCACGTATGTGCTGCAGTTCAGCGCCTTCCGCGAGGATGATCTCACTTACCGCATTATTGAGGGTGGTGGATTCTGAGTTTGGGGTCTTTGAGTCGACACCAAGGTCGGAAAGCTCGTGTTCGACAAGGCTTAGCTGACTATGCTCGCCTACGCGTAAGAAAAGCCGTGGGTACGTAGCCTGTAAAGGACTGCTTCGGTGATTGAGGTAGACCAAGTGCAAGGGTTCACGAATGCGGTGTTGAGGCTGGACCTCGAGGAGCAAGGCTGCTTTGAACATCGCTGTGTTGAGAGCCACAAAGTGCTGATTGGGACTGATTGTGGCTAAGTCGCGTGCAGATCTTGCAGTGTTATCAGGCATGTCTTGCAAGGATTGCAGCACGAGACCGGTAGGTAACCGCAACTCTTGCAGCTGTGGAATGCCGTTGACGATCAGGAGCCTTGGCGCGTCGCCAATGCGTTCATCAAGCCTGCGATGAATTGCGTCGAGGTCGATGGACGGATGCGATGGTGGCGTATGCGCAAATGCTTTTTGTGCGATGGCTTTGACCGACGTAAAACGCCATGCTTCGTCTTTGACGCTGGGCAGTCCTTCTTGCTTGAGCTTATGCAGGGCATGCTGACGTCGATCGTTGAGCCAGGTAGGGCCGTCGAGTGTAACGGGCCCCTCAACGATGGCTTTGAGTAGCTCGGTAGAGGTCGCACTCATGGTGTTGCCTGTGCAGGGCGTGTGGAATCAAACTGTCGATAACCTTTGGCCTCCAGTGACTTGGCGAGGGAGGCATCGCCGGATTCGACGATCACGCCATCGACGAAGACATGCACCACATCGGGCTGAATATAATCGAGCAGGCGTTGATAGTGGGTGATCAGCAACACTGAACGCTGAGGTGATCGCAGCGCGTTGACCCCTTCTGAGACCGTACGCAGCGCGTCGATGTCGAGGCCCGAGTCGGTTTCATCGAGCACGGCCAACGTGGGTTCGAGCACGGCCATCTGGAAAATCTCGTTGCGCTTTTTTTCGCCGCCACTGAAACCTTCGTTGACCCCTCGCTTGAGTAGAGAGGGATCGAGTTGCACCAGTTGCGCTTTTTCGCGTGCCAGTTTCATAAAGGCAACGGTATCCAGGACAGGCTCTTGGCGTTCTTCGCGCGCGGCATTAAGGGCGGCACGTAGAAACTGCAGGTTGTTCACCCCAGGGAGCTCAACGGGATATTGAAACCCTAAGAACAAGCCACGGCGTGCCCGCTCTTCGGGGGCTAATGCGAGCAGGTCCTGCCCCTCGAAATGAACGCTGCCTTGCTCGACGGTGTAACCAGGTCGCCCAGCCAATACATAGGATAAGGTACTTTTGCCCGAGCCGTTAGGGCCCATAATGGCGTGCACCTCTCCGGCTTTGATATCCAAGTTAACGCCGCGCAGCACCTGTTTGCCGTCGATGGAGGCGTGAAGATCGCGAATACGTAGGGTCATAGAATCACTCTTTCGTTGCTTGGGCAGGGAACGCTTTAACCCACCGCTCCTTCGAGGCTGATGCCAAGTAACTTTTGGGCTTCCACCGCAAACTCCATAGGCAGCTCGCGTAGTACCTCTTTGCAGAAGCCATTGACGATAAGGCCCACGGCCTCTTCTTCGCTGATGCCGCGTTGCAGGCAGTAGAAGAGCTGGTCTTCGCCGATACGCGAGGTGGTGGCCTCGTGTTCGGTGATCGCCGTGGGGTTACGGGTTTCGATATAGGGCACGGTGTGAGCGCCGCATTGATTGCCGATGAGCAGGGAGTCGCATTGGGTGTGATTACGTGCCTGCTCGGCGTTTTTTTCGATTTTGACCAGGCCACGATAGCTCTGCTGACCTTGGCCGGCACTGATGCCCTTCGACACGATACGACTGCGGGTATGCTTGCCGATGTGCACCATCTTGGTCCCGGTGTCGGCTTGCTGCCGCAGGTTGCTGAGGGCCACCGAGTAGAACTCGCCCACAGAATGGTCTCCTTCGAGTACACAGCTGGGGTACTTCCAGGTAATCGCCGAGCCGGTTTCTACCTGCGTCCATGAGATTTTGCTGTGTGCGCCACGGCAATGGCCGCGCTTAGTGACAAAGTTGTAGATGCCGCCTTTTCCTTCGGCGTCACCGGGATACCAGTTTTGCACAGTGGAGTATTTGATTTCGGCCTGCTCGTGCGTCACCAACTCAACCACCGCCGCATGCAGCTGGTTTTCGTCGCGCATCGGTGCGGTGCAGCCCTCGAGGTAGCTCACATAGCTGTGCTCTTCGGCGATGATCAGCGTGCGCTCAAACTGACCTGTGTTCATGGCGTTAATGCGGAAGTAGGTCGAGAGCTCCATCGGGCAACGAACGCCCTTCGGAATATAGACAAACGAACCATCGCTGAATACA
>CAYWAT010000118.1:0-8239 GCA_964456305.1 uncultured Polyangiales bacterium
CTTTTGCCTTTGCCGATGTGCGCAGTCCTTGGCAGCTTGCGGCGCGTTTGCGTGAGGTCTTTGCCTTCTTGCAGCGCTACCTCAAAGACGCCGAAGTCGAGCTGCGCGATATCGAGTACGCCACGGTTAATGGCATGTTGCGCACCCTCGATCCGCATAGCGTGTTGCTCACACCCGATGTGTACAAAGAGATGCAGATGAGTACGCGGGGCAAGTTTGGCGGTTTGGGCATTGTGATCTCCATTCGCGATGGGCATCTCACGGTGCTGCGTCCTATGCCAGGTACACCAGCGTCGCGTGCTGGACTGCGCCGGATGGATCGCATCGTCAAAATCGACGACGAGTCCACTTTAAATATGCCTCTCACCGAAGCGGTGGATCGCTTGCGCGGTACGCCTGGTTCCTCGGTAAGCGTGTGGATTGCACGCAAGGAGAAGAGCAGCTGGCTTAAGCCCAAGCGGGTCAATCTGGTGCGCGCTGTGATTCATATCAATCCTGTCGAGGCGCGCATGCTCGAGGGCGGAGTGGGTTACATCAAAGTGCAGAGTTTCCAGGTCAACACCTGGTCAACCATGCGCAGTGAGCTCAAATCCTTGCATAGCCAAGGCATGAAGGGCCTGGTGCTCGACTTGCGCAACAACCCCGGTGGGCTCTTGGATCAGGCCGTGCGTGTGACCGATAGCTTCTTGCCCAGCGGGACCATCGTTACCACCTCATCGAACGACCCCAATCAGCGCGACGAAAAGAACGCGACTCAAAAAGGCACAGAGCCGGACTATCCGCTGGTAGTGCTGGTTAACGGCGGCAGTGCGTCGGCCAGTGAGATCGTTGCGGGTGCACTCAAAAACCACGACCGAGCCATCGTTGTGGGACAGCGCACCTTTGGCAAAGGCTCGGTGCAGATGCTTTACAGCGACTTCGAAGATGGCGCGGCGCTTAAACTCACCGTGGCTCAGTACCTGACACCGGGGGATATTTCCATTCAGGGGGTGGGCATTGTTCCCGACATCGCCATCGATCCCATGACCGTCGATAAAGAGGACATGGATCTGGCGGTTGATCGTGACTTCTTGCGCGAGAGCGATCTCAGCGCGCATTTGACGCATTCGCGGGCACGCACGAGCGAGCAGCCTCGCACCGTGATGCGCTATTACTTGCCTGTGGACACCCGCACCGAACTGCGTTCCGCCGAGCCCGAGGATGATCCAGAGAACAAAGAAGAAGAAGAGTTTCTCACGCGTTTCTCACGCTTGCTGATCGCCCAAGCAAAACATACCAATCGTCGCAAGCTACTCGACGATTCCGATAAAGTCATCGCGCAGATTCAGCGAGAGGAAATGAAGCGCGCCGAACAAGAGCTGGCCCGCCTGGGGATTGATTGGAGCCAGGGCAGCGACGAGGGGGCGTCTAGTGTACGCGTTGAGGCTACGACCAGTGCCAAAGACGACACGGTGGAGTCCGGTCAGCCTTTCGCTCTCGAGGTTAAGGTGACCAATACGGGGCAGCATAACTTGTATCAGTTGCAAGCCAGCACGGAGAGCGACTTTCCTTTGTTTGATTCGCGCGAGCTGGTTTTCGGCAAGCTGGAGCCCGGGCAAACGCGCTCTTGGTCCACTACGCTAGGCAACTGCGAAGAGAAGGAAGAAGGCAAACGGGTGTGTGACTTGCCAGCCCATCTTCCCGAGCGTGCCGATGCCATTCGCATCACGTTCAGCGAGGCGCATGGTCATGCGCCGCCTACCGCCGAGGTGCGCACGCGTATTCGCGCCTTAGAACGACCTCAGTTTGCCTATTCCTTGCACGTGGCTGACGACGGTCAGGGCAATGGCGATGGTTATGTGCAGCCGGGGGAGCAGGTGTCGATGTACATGCGCATCAAAAACATCGGCAAGGGGAGTTCGCAGAAACCCCAGGCGAACCTGCGCAATCTTAGTGGGCGTGGCGTGCTCTTGCGGGATGCGCGTTTTGAGCTCGATCCTCTCGCACCCGGTCAGAGTCATCTGGTGCACTTTACCTTCCGCGTGCTCAAGGATTTCAAAGACGAGGCCGCTGATTTGCAGGTCTCGATTTCGGATCAAAAACTGCGGCAAAACACCGAGGAAAAGATTCATCTTCCGACGTCGCATGCACCGCTCAAGGTGGTCGCTCAGAGCGGCCTGGTGAGTTTACGCGATACCCAAGCCCTCATTTATCAGTCTCCTTCCACGCATGCGCGCCAAGTCGCGTTGATGAAGCGGGGGTGTTCTCTTGTTAGCGAGGCGCAGAGCAATGGGTTTACTCGGGTGAAACTTAGCGATGGCAGTCCGGGCTGGGTGGAGAGCAAGCAGATCACCCGCGCTCAAGGCAAGAAAGCCAGCTGTACAGCCTCTCAGTACGCTCTGCTTTTTGACCATGCGCCTCCCAGTCTCAGCCTCGATTACGGGCATACCTTGGTAACGCGTGACGCGAAGCTAACCATTAGAGGGCAGGCCAAGGATGACCGACGCATCCGTGATCTTTACATCTATGTGGGTTCACAGAAGGTCTTCTACACCTCAAATCTGCATCATCGCGCGGCGAAGACCTTGTCCTTTAAGGCTGATTTGCCCCTGCGTGGCGGCATCAACTACGTCACCGTTTTTGCCCGCGAGAGCGAGGATGTGGTGACACGTAAAACCCTCGTGGTTCGTCGTGATGCCAAAGACGGAGCTTTGCTCAAGACACCGCGTTTCGACAATAGTTTGTTCGGGATTAGCGACCATTCCAACCTTTAAATCAAGAGCAAGCTAAATCTAGCCCGCCCTCAATTTGCTTTGAGGCTGAGCGCGCCCGGACCGCAGGAACGATGATGTATGTATAGATACCTTGAGAGACGAGGACCGGCCGTAAGCCAGGATCAGAGTGAAGTGAGGGCGGGCTAGCGCAGGTCGCTATCGTCAAAAACACGTTCGTTAGGAACCACGGGTAGGGCGCTGCGGCCGCTTAGGGCAAGGTCGATTTGGTGAGCCACAGCACGGCCTTCCCAAATCGCCCAGACTACCAGTGAGGCTCCGCGCGTTGCATCGCCGCAGGCGTAGACCTTAGGCAGCGAGGTGCGATAGCTGGCATCAACCGCAATGGTGCCTTGCTGGGTATAAGGGACACCTGCGAAATCGCTGCCCGAAAAACCGATGGCTATGAGAGCCATGTCCACAGGGATGCGCCTGGGCGCGCCCACCTTATCGCCCATCTGCAAGCGACCCTCGACATCGTCCCAGCTCAACTCATCGCATTCGATATGGGCCAGTTGCTGATCGGCATTGCCGATAAAGGCGCGGGCCACCAGGTTCCAACCGCGTGCGCCGCCCTCTTCGTGAGAACTGGAGGGATGGGCAATGGCGGGCCACCAGGGCCAAGGCATGTGTGCGTTGCGTGTTTTGGGGGGCTCGGGCTTGTAGTGGATGTGATAAACCTTGGCGGCTCCCTGCCGATGCGAGGTGCCCACACAGTCAGCGCCGGTATCGCCTCCGCCCAGGATAACCACGCGTTTGCCGGCTGCAGACAAGGGTGCGGGTGCACTGATTTCTTTGGCCACCACTTGATTTTGCGCCTTGAGAAAATCCATGGCGAGATGAACGCCGCCAAGGTGTCGTCCAGGGATATCGAGATCGCGTGGACGCAGCGCGCCAGTGCTTAGACAGAGGGCATCGAAATCGCGCTGCAGTTCGGCAAAGGCATCGGCATCGATGGGGCTTTGGGTATGAAAGTGAACCCCCTCGACCTGCATTTGGGTAAGCCGTCGATCGATGAGCTGCTTGTTGAGCTTAAAGTCGGGAATGCCATAACGAAGCAAGCCGCCGCAGCGGGCGTCGCGTTCAAACACATGCACGTCATGACCCATGCGGGCGAGTTGCTGCGCGACGGTGAGCCCGGCTGGGCCCGACCCCACCACCGCGACCCGCTTTCCTGTACGCTTATCGGGTGGCTCAGGCAGCACCCATCCCTGCTCCCAGGCGTGATCGATAATATGCTTTTCGATGCTTTTGATCGTGACCGCAGCACCGTGCAGGTCGAGCACACAAGCTTGCTCGCAAGGCGCCGGACAGACCCGGCCGGTGAACTCGGGAAAGTTATTGGTAGCGTGCAGGGCATTAATGGCGTCGCGCATATGCCAGGCGTGGCTGTGGTGATTCCAGTCGGGAATGTAGTTGCCCAAGGGACAGCCCTGATGACAGTAAGGAATGCCGCACTGCATACAGCGCGATGCTTGGGTGCTGAGCTCGGACGCCGATAGTTTTTCCTCGAACTCGTCAAAGTCGCACACCCGCGTTTCCACAGGGCGCTTGGCTGGCGCCTGCCGTCCCGCTTTGAGAAAGCCCTGCGGATCCGCCATCAGCTGGCCTCCAATTGGGCTTGTAGATGCGGGTAACGTTGCAGCGCTGCTTTGTACTCGCGCGGCATCACCTTGACGAAGCGTTGCCACCACAGCTCCCAGTTGCAGAGCAAGTGCCATGCGCGGGCACTTTGGGTGTGGGTGACGTGTTGTTTGATAAGGCTGTGCAGACGTGCTTGGTCGTTGTCGTCCAGCTCTTCCAGCTCCACCATGTGTCTGTTACAACGCTCGGCAAAGGCAGCGTGCGCGTCCAGCACATAGGCGATGCCGCCGCTCATTCCCGCGGCAAAGTTGCGTCCCACCCGGCCTAACACGACCACCGTGCCTTTGGTCATGTATTCGCAGCCATGATCGCCCACCCCTTCAACCACGGCGGTGACACCGCTGTTGCGCACCGCGAAGCGCTCGCCGGCACTGCCCGCAATCCAGGCTTGACCAGCAACGGCGCCATATAGCGCTGCGTTGCCGACAATGACCGGCGCTGCGTCATTGCCGACGAGGGCTTGTTCTGGGTTGCGTTGCTGTGAGGGATGAATGATCAGCGTGCCGCCCGAGAGTCCTTTGCCCACGCCATCATTGGCCTCGCCTTCAAGGTGAAGCACTACCGCGCGGTGTAACCAGGCACCAAAGCTTTGTCCCGCTGAGCCATGCAGGGAGAGTTGCAAACGATGCGGCGCGCATTCGGCGTCGTTTTGTGCCAGCCAGCCCGAGAGCTTGGTACCCACATTGCGGTCGGTATTGTGCACCTTGCCATCATGCTCCAGGGTGGGCGTTTTGCCCTCGGCGAGGTCCCGTTCAAGGCTGGCGATCCAGGCATCGTCGCGGTGATAGCTGGGCAGGTGAGGGGCATGGCTCAATCCATGCCTAGAGAGACCCGTCTCGAGGGGTGCTTGGATGAGGTGATGCAGGTTGACGGTCACGGCTCCCTCAGGCTGCTCTGGCACCTGCTCTAGACGTTCACTCTGGCCTACCATCGCTTCGACATTGCGAAAGCCCAGCTCGGCCATCAGCAATCGCAGCTCCTCGGCTAGAAAGGTCATGAAGGTGATCACATGCTCAGGCTGGCCTTGAAAGTGACGGCGCAGCTCTGGGTCTTGGGTGGCCACGCCCACCGGGCAGGTGTTTAGGTGACACACCCGCATCAGCACACAACCACTGGCGATCAGTGCCGAGGTGCCAAAGCCGAACTCCTCCGCGCCCATCAGAGCTGCGATTGCGATATCGCGGGCGCTTTTAAGATGGCCGTCCACCTCTAGACGCACCCGCTCGCGTAGACCTTGCTCGCAGAGCACCCGCTGAGTTTCGCTGAGACCGATTTCCCAAGGCAGTCCGGCTCCATGAATCGAGCCCAGAGGCGATGCGCCGGTCCCGCCGGAATAGCCGCTGATCAAAATCACATCCGCTTGGGCTTTGGCTACCCCTGCGGCGATGGTGCCCACCCCCGAGCTACTCACCAGCTTGACCGAGATGCGCGCTTTGGGGTTGAGGGCTTTGAGGTCGTTGATGAGCTGCGCCAGGTCTTCGATGGAGTAAATGTCGTGGTGTGGTGGTGGCGAGATAAGGCCTACGCCTGGTGTGGCAAAGCGGATTTGGGCAATCTCGACGTTGACCTTATGCCCGGGCAACTGCCCTCCTTCGCCGGGTTTGGCGCCTTGTGCCATTTTGATTTGAATCTCGTCGGCGTGGCAAAGGTAGTCTAAGCTGACGCCAAAGCGCCCCGAAGCCACCTGCTTGATCGCGCTGCGTCGGTTGTTCCAGCGGGTGCCCAAGTGATACCGCGCCTGATCCTCTCCACCTTCGCCGCTATTGGAGCGACCCCCGAGACGGTTCATCGCAATGGCGAGGTTTTCGTGGGCCTCTTTGGACAACGAGCCCATCGACATCGCGCTGGTCTTGAAGCGCCTGACGATAGCGCTTGCAGGTTCGACGTCATCGAGGGGCACTGGCTCTGCAGGGCGACAGCGCAGCAAGCCGCGTAGAGTGCAGCGCTTCGTTTCGGCATCCACCACGCTCATATAGCGGCGGAACACCTTGCGATTGGCGGAGCGCACCGCGTGCTGCAGCAAACCCACCGCGTGCGGCGTGTACATGTGTCGTTCGCCATCGCGGCGCCAACGATACAGGCCTTCGTTAGGCAGCGGCGCGTGCTGGGCATAGGCCGCGTGGTGCTGCTCGCGGTAAAGAGAGGCGAGTTCGTTTAGACCGTATCCCCCCACGGGTGCTGCGGTGCCAGGAAAGTAGGCCTCGACGAGCGCCTGATCGAGTCCGATGCTTTCGAACATCTGCGCGCCGCAATAGCTTTGCAGGGTGGCGATGCCCATCTTGCTCATGATTTTCAGCAGACCTTGGTGCACCGCGTGACGGTAGTTATTCTCGGCCTCGGGTTGTTCGGGCAAGCTGGCATAGGCCAAGTAGGGGTAGAGGGCCTCGGCGCCGTAGCCTAAGAGCAGTGCCTGCTGCATCACTGTGAGCGCTTCGCCGCTTGCCACCAGCACGCTAAGTTCGAGGCGCAGTCCCTTGCGAAGGAGGTCTTGGTGCACCGCGCTCAAGGCCAAGAGAGCGGGTAGGGGCATGCGCTCGCGACTGTGATCGTCATCGCAAAGCAGCAGCAGGGTCGTATCGCCTTCGGCATGGGCGCGAGCCTGTGCACAGAGCGCGTCAAGGCCTTGCTGCCAGTCAGTCTCGGGATCGATGCAGGTGGATACGCGAGCCAGCTTGATGCCCACAGGTGTTTCTTTGTGTAGCCTTTGCCAGGCATGAGGGCTTAACAAAGGCGCGTCGATCTGCAGGCGCGGATGGCTGTTGAGGTCGGGCGTCCACCATGGTCCGCGACGACCCAGAAGCATCTGCAGACTCATCGCCAGGGATTCGCGCAAAGGATCGATAGGCGGGTTGGTGACTTGCGCAAAACGCTGATGAAAAAAGTTAAACAGGCGTTGCGGCCGCTCGCTCAGCACGGCCAGGGGGGTGTCGCGTCCCATCGAGCCCACCGGTTCGCGAGCTTGGGCGGCCATGGGCTCTAGGACCTGATGCAATAGTTCGTGGGTGTAGCCGAAGGCGCGTTGAGATTGCTGGCGTTGCTCTGGATCCTGCACCTGCTTGGGGGGCAAGGAATGGCGACTGGGTGCTGGGTCTTGTCCCGCGGCATGCACGAGATGATGGCTTTGCCAGCCTTGGTAGTCCTGCTGCTGCGCCATTGTCTGCATAAGGGTCTGGTCGGGGATGCAGTGACCTTCGTCCAGGTCCACAAGCAGTATGTGCCCGGGTGCTAAGCGCGCGCGACTTGCAATCTCGCTGGGGGGCAAATCCAGGGTGCCAGCCTCCGAGGCCAGAATCAGGCGTTGATCCTCGGTGATAAGGTAACGCGCAGGGCGTAGCCCGTTGCGATCGAGGGTGGCGCCCACATAACGCCCGTCGCTAAAGAGCATGAGCGCAGGGCCATCCCAGGCTTCCATCAGCCCAGCCTGGTAGGCATAGAAGGCGCGCAGCTCGGCGCTGAGGTGCATGTCGTGCTGCCAGGCCTGCGGAATCATCATGCGCACCACCTGGGGCAGGCTTCGACCCGTGCGCAGCAGACAAGCCAAGCTCTGGTCCAGTGCCGCCGAGTCGCTGCCCTGGGCATCATTGCGCAGATGCTCGACCCAGCTGGGTGCTGCATGGCTGTGTTGCATGCGTCGCGCTTGGGCATAACGCGCCTGCATCCAAAGACGGTTGCCCTGCACGGTGTTGATCTCGCCGTTGTGGGCGATGTAATGGTAGGGATGGGCGCGGCGCCAATCGGGCAGGGTGTTGGTACTGAAACGTTGATGGACGATGGCCATGGCGCTGCTGCAACGGCTGTCGGCGAGGTCATCGTAAAAGGTGGGCAGGCATTCGGGGAGCAGCATG
>CAYWAT010000119.1:0-8195 GCA_964456305.1 uncultured Polyangiales bacterium
CCATAAGAAGCCTTCCATAAGAGCGCCTGCGAAGCAGGTAGTAGCGCGTAGTGACAATGGAAATACCCCAACGCCTGGCACGTCTAGGAACTAAAGCTCTAGGATGTGCGTAGCTTAATGACTGGCGTTGGACGCCATATCCACATCTCGACACATTCGAGGGCGTAGAAGCGCGAACAGAATTGACTCGCAGGGATGCAACGTCACCTCGCTGTCTTTGTAAACAACCCGGTTCAAAGATTTGCCTGCACTGGTTGTGGGCGTGATAGTCTGCGCAACAGACATGACTGGCTTATCACTCGCGGGTTCGATTCAACATACGGTCGTTGACAGCCTCTGCCTGCGCGACAATCCGCTGCAGGATCCCGCTCAGCGTAGTGTGTGGACCTACCTGCCGCCGCAGTATGAGGATAACAACCGGCGTTTTCCCGTGGTCATGCTGTTGCCCGCCTTTGGTAGCAGCGCGCGTTCTCTCTTAAACGTCGACCTTTGGCATCCCAATGTGGTGCAGCGCTTTGATCGCTTGATTCAACGCGGCGAGTGCCCACCCGCGCTTTTGGTCTTGCCCGATGCCGGCAATCGTTGGCGAGGCAGTCAGTTCATCGATGCCCCTGCGAGCGGCCGCTACCAAACCTTCTTAGCCGACGAGGTCTTCGATCACGTCGATGCGCACTATCGCAGCATTCCCAAGCGCGATGCGCGCGCCGTGGCGGGACGTTCCTCCGGCGGTTTTGGCGCGCTACGCATGGCGATGCAGCGCGCTGACCGCATTGCAGCCATTGCAAGTCACGCGGGTGATGCCGCTTTTGAAATCAGTCTCAAGCCCCTCTTTGTCCCTGCTGCGATTGCCTTTGAAGACGCTGGAGGCATTTCCGCTTTTGTCGAACAACTGCGAATTCAAGGGCCAAAATCTCAACATGACTACGAAGCCTGCTTCCTTTTAGCCTCTGTCTACGCTTATGCCGATGAAGCGATTCCGAGCAGCGACCTAATTTCATTACCCTTTTGTCGTAAAAGGATAGAAATTAACGACGGATTATGGGACCGTTGGATTAAACACGATCCTCTTCACCGCATGTATCATGCTTTCGACGCTCTCAAATCCATGTCTCTTGTCTTTCTCGACGCCGGTCAGCAAGACGAATACGGATTGCAATTTGCAGCGCGTCGCATGGCGGACGTTATGCAGGCTGAAGGGATCGCAGTCCACCATGAAGCGTTCTCGGGAAGCCACCGTGGTACACGTTGGCGCTTTGATGTGTCTTTGCCCAAGGTCATCAATGCCCTTGCTCAGGCATAATGCAAGCGAGGTCTCTTCGGGAATCCATATCTCAAGGAAATAGACATTATGGCGACAACACTAGGCAAAACCACCAGCAAACGATCGGCATCCACGCAGCGCAGCACTAAGAGCAAGACCGCGAAAGCTGCGAAGCCCGCTGCGAAGAAAGTCACCGCGAAAAAGGCGACAGTGAAGAAGAGCACGACGGTTAAAAAAGCCGTCGCGAAGAAGCCGGTGGCTAAAAAGGCTGCGCCCAAAAAGACTGTCGCGAAGAAAAGCGCTGTAAAGAAGACGGTGGCGAAGAAGACTGCCGCCAAGAAAACCGTTGCCAAGAAAGCGGCACCTAAAAAGGTTGCTGCCAAAAAGACCACGGTAAAGAAGAGCACGACGGCCAAGAAAGCCGTCGCAAAGAAGACGGTGGCGAAAAAAGCTGCGCCTAAAAAGACCGTCGCAAAGAAAAGCGCTGTAAAGAAGACGGTGGCGAAAAAGACCCCCGCCAAGAAAACCGTCGCCAAGAAAGCGGCACCTAAAAAGGCTGCTGCCAAAAAGACCACAGTAAAGAAGAGCACGACGGCCAAGAAAGCCGTCGCAAAGAAGACGGTGGCGAAAAAAGCTGCGCCCAAAAAGACCGTCGCGAAGAAAAGCACGGTAAAAAAAGCTGCCGTCAAGAAAGCAGCTGCTAAGAAGCCAAGTGCGAAGAAAAGCGTCGCGAAAAAAAGCAGCGCCAAAGCCAAAGCTGCAACCAAGAAAACCACAGCCAAGAAAACAACCGTGACCAAAAGCTCTGCAAAGAAAACAACGGCAAGCGCCAAAACTAAAAAAAAAACCACTTCTAGGACCAAAGAAAGCTCCGCCGAAGCGCACGCGCGTGCTCAGACCCTCGTAACCGCGATCGCGGCAAGTATTGAGCCTTCGGAAGCCATCGATCAGCACATCGATACGATGATCAATGGCAAGGGCGCAACGGCAGGTCACAGTGCCATGGTGATCTCGGTGATGGCGCAGGAGCATCCAGATCTACTGGTGCCCTTGGTCGATAAGCTGAGTGTTGCGGTGGTTTCCAAAAACCGCAAAACCGTTCAGGCTGCTGCAGAGGCACTGCCTGAGGTTGCGCGCGTTGCCCCCGCACGGGTTGCTAAGCAGCTCGACAAGCTCAAGGTCGCCTTCGAGCCCGCATCGTCGGTCGGTCAGGATGGCTTGGTGCGTACCTTTGCGACCTTATGTGCTGCATCGGTGGCGTACCAAAGGCGTCTGGAGCAAATCCTTGCCACTGCACTGACCACGGTAGAGCCGCGCGGCTTGTTGCGTTGGACCGAGACCATTTTGCCATCTCTCAAAGGCGAGCCGCATGCGCGTGCACGTGCTGTCGTTGAGCAACGCCTGGAGCATATTCCGCGTCCGATGGCGCAGAAGATCGCCGAGTTTATGGGGATCAAGCTACGGCCTCGGTTGGTTTAAGACGCTACGCTGTTCTGATTTTAGACATCGACGCTACCATTATAACAAGGGTGGTGCCGAGGTTGGTTACATGCGCATCAGCGCCGCGCCCCAGTGCAGTCCAGCGCCAAGGGCAAAGAAGCAGACAAGCTGACCTTCTTTGAGCGTCCCGCTGCGTCGCAGCTCATCGGTGAGGATGGGAATCGTGGCCCCGGATGTATTGCCGAAGCGTTCGATATTAGAGGGAACCTTCTCTGTGGGGACGCCCAATGCATTGCGAACTGCTTGGTTGATACGGTCGTTGGCCTGATGGCCGATGAACCAGTCAATGTTGTCGAGGTCGAGGTTATGACGCGCACATAGGCTGCGAATTGCTTCGGGAAGTTTGGTGACGGCTAGTTTGAAGAGATCGCGCCCTTGCATTTTGGGGATATGACCGTCCTGATTGAGGATGGTTTCGCTGAGATAAGGAAGCTGACGAAAGCCTCCCTCTTCGATGTAAATCTGGTCGAAATGACGCCCGTCGCTCTGCACGCATACATCGATCAAGCCTGCTGAGGGTGCAGATGCAGCCTGCATTACCCAAGCACCTGCGCCATCACCAAACAAAATCGCCATACCGCGATGACGCGTGGCGCGCTCCCATGCATCTTCGTCAGGTGAGGCGGCATTAGGCAACTCACGCAGCGTATCCCAGTGGGACCAGGGCATGAAGCCTGCGTGTGCTTCTGCGCCCACCAGTAATAATGTTTTCGCTGCGCCGGAGCGTACTAGTCCATTCGCGACCTGAAGTGCAAAAGGCACCGCCGCACACTGCTGACGAATATCCAATGCGGGAACCCCTGGGATATCGAGCTTCGCACCGAGCAATCCTCCCGACCCGGGGAAAAGATAATCGGGTGTCATGGTGGCGAAGACAATGTAGTCGATATCCGTTGCTTCAATCTTGGCATCAGCGATGGCCAGTCGAGCTGCTTCGACCGCTAAATCACTGGCACCTTGGCCATGCTCGGCAAAATGCCGTTGGCGAATGCCGGTGCGTTGGTAGATCCAATCATCGTTGGTATCCATGACCCGAGCCAGAGCTTGATTGCTCACCGGTTTGCCGGGAGCAAAATGACCTGAACCCACGATGGTAATGCCTGTCATGACAGTCCTTTTCTGTCTTGCTAGAGGTCAGCGCAAAAGTGCTTCTACAGAGCAGATGTATGGCATGTTTTGTCAATTGCTCCAGCTTTGATCCAAGGCTTAAGCAAGGATTTGTGCCAATGCGCAGCCTTCTGCTGACATTCGCGACGTTTTAGGGTAAATCTAGGGACTATGCATGCCTGGCACGACATTTACGTCGACGAAGAACTCATCGAACAAGCCTTCCCAGTTGTTATCGAAGTGCCGATGGGAAGTAAAAACAAGTACGAGTTAGATAAGGAGACGGGTTTTCTGCGCCTTGATCGGGTGCTTTATAGTGCGGTGCACTATCCGGCGAACTACGGCTTTGTCCCACGTAGCTATTGTGATGACGGTGATCCTCTCGATGCGCTGGTATTGAGCCGCGAGCCGGTGCATCCGCTTACCATGGTTGAAGCTCGGGCTCTTGGTGTAATGCGAATGCGTGATGATCAGGGGCTCGACGACAAAATCATTGCCGTGAACGCGCATGACCCTGCCTTTGCGGAGTACAAGACGCACTCTGAATTGCCCGGACATCTACTGCGTGAGATGCGGCGCTTTTTTGAGGACTACAAAGCGCTCGAACACAAGGAAGTTGTGGTGGATGAACCTCTGGGGCACACCGAAGCGGTTAAGGTATTGCGTGAGTCCTTGGCCTTTTACCGCAGTCTGCGTCGCGGTGAAGTACGCTCTAAAAGCTAGCTCTAGTCAACGATGGACTGGCTTTTCGAGGCGCGTAGCTGGCGTAAGTTTTTCCAACATCTGAGTCATTTTACCGGGCTCGAGGCCTCCCTCATTTCACGAGCGCTGCAAACGCTGCTCGTTATGGCGGTCTACCTCACCCTGCGCAAGCTCATGCGGCGCTTGCTGCTGCGTAAGATTAGCGATGCAACCCGTCGCTATAAAATCGGTAAAACCATCACGTACAGCACAGGGATCGTTGCCCTCTTTTTGATCGCAAAGATTTGGCTGCTCGATTCTTTTGATCTCACGACCTATCTGGGATTTTTGTCTGCTGGATTGGCCGTGGCGCTTAAGGATCCCATTACCGATATGGCGGGATGGCTCTTTTTGATGTGGCGTCAGCCTTTTAAGGTGGGGGATCGCATTCAGTTAGGCGAGCAGATTGGCGACGTCATTGATATGCGTATGTTTATGTTTTCAATGCTGGAAGTGGGCAACTGGATCAAAGCTGACCAAAGCACAGGGCGTATCATTCATATCCCCAATAGCCTTGTCTTTACGACGAGCTGCGCCAACTACACCCAAAGCTTCGCGTTTATCTGGAATGAAATCGCGGTGACGGTGACCTTTGAAAGCGATTGGGAAAAGGCTCGCGATATTCTCGATGTGATTGCAACAAACGAGGGCAAGCGCGTTCAACGTGCGGCCGAGTCCCAAATGCGTCGCGTTGCTGCAGAGTATGAGATCGCATACCAACACCTAACCCCCATCGTTTGGGTTGATGTGGTGGACTTTGGAGTCCAGTTAACGATGCGTTATCTTTGTGGGGCCAGGCATCGGCGCGTAAGCAGTGATCGCATATGGAAGCAGATACTGCACGATTTCGCGCAGGAAAGCACGATAGATTACGCCTATCCAACCCATCGTTTTTACGATAACCGTATGGAGGGCAAATCCGGAGCCGGAGGCCCTCCGAGTTCGGTCGATAGCGTTGGTAACTAACGCGATGATTATATAAATCAGATTAGGTTCAAGCTAAGACTCACCGCGACAGCTTCATCGCTCTGTCTCAGACCGACACCTTACTGATGCCAGCATGTGATCAACGTATCCGAGCGATTCCATGCTTGCTGAACCCAAGCTTTAGGAACAAGCGAGAGCGGTGGCTCTTCGGTTTGGGGAGAAGGGGCCATTACGCCGTCAAAAAAGTGCTTCGCACGTCTATGTCCTCGAAGAGCGGAAACCCTGAGGAAAGCTATTGAGGATACAAAATCCTCACGCTGCGATGCATTGGTTTGCTTCGGCTCGGACTTTTGAATTCGAGTTGAAAATACATGTCTCCCGTATGCAAACTGTGCATCCAAGTGCCCAGACTTAGCAGCCGATAGCAGCAACCCTTTTGCCTTTTCGAACTCGTTTTTCTTATAGTGTTCCCCAATGCGAGCTGCTTCGAGTAAAGACATCCCTTTTTCATAAGCATCTACGTCCCCACCGGTGTCTTTGGGGCACTTGATTACAGGCGGAGTATTTAACTGGTTTTGATGCTTCGTCAGTTGGAAATTATGCGAGGACTTATTCGCAGACTGAGTTTTCTGTTTTTTCCCACAAGCTTGAGATAAGACGAGAAAACAAACGACGAAAGCCGCCGCTTTACGGAACTCAGGCATGATACGCAGGAGTAGAGCATACGATAAACTCGACCATGGCGTGAGTTGAGTGTGTTGGCGCAGAGAGCTCTGCTTACCAGCTGCTTTTGACTAATCCCGGTACCTGTCCTTGCAGGCCGAGCTCGCGTAGCGAGATCCTCGACAGGCCAAACTTACGATAATAACCGCGTGGACGACCGGTAACCACGCAGCGATTGCGGATGCGTACGCGGCACGAGTTGCGAGGCAAGGCCTGCAACTTAGCTTGTGCCTCCATGCGCTCATCAATGGAACGATTGGCGTCAATGACGATAGCTTTCAGTTCTTGGCGACGCTCGGCGTACTTGCTTACCAGCTTGCGACGACGTTCGTTTGTAGCGATTTTAGCTTTTCCTGCCATGCTTCCTCTTTACGAAAAGTGGCTGCACTCTGACGCCTTTCGCTTGCCTATGCAAGGGCTTAGGCTATAAGCGACGATGTTATGCGCGATTTGATCCGATTAATTTCTAGTGCTGGCACTGGGTACACCTATTACACCTCGAAAAATAAACGGACGACGCCCGACAAGATTAAGCTCAAGAAGTACGATCCGCGCGTGCGACGGCACGTAGAGTTTAACGAGGCAAAAATGCCTAACCCTAAGAAGAACTAAGAGGAATACCGATGTCTCGAGTTTGCCAAGTGACCGGAAAAGGCCGCATGCGGGGAAATAAGGTTTCACATTCCAACATAAAAACCCTCAAGCACAGCCTGCCCAATCTACAGACCAAAAAGTTCTGGGTCCCTGCAGAAAAACGCTGGGTCAAACTACGCCTCAGCACTTCGGCTATTCGCAGCATCGATAAACTGGGCATCGAGAAAGTCCTGTCGTCAATGCGCCGGCGCGGCATTCGCGTCTAGGTTGCTCTTGCTTTGCTTGCATTCGCGACTAGGGCTCGCGAAGTGGGCGACACATTGATGTTAATAGCTTGATGGCAAAGCCTTAAGACTCTGCGTTCAGATATCGTAAACGCTTGCGAAGCAATCGATAGCAGTGCGGGCGTTTATAAAGCCTCTACCGACAGCTGCAAAGTCGGTGAGATACATCTGAATGCTTTAGGTTGACACGGCGGAAGCTATGCCTGCTTTGCTTGCAGCATCAGGGCTATAGGTTTTCAGGGCAAGCGCGTGAATTGGACCATGCATAAGCTCGCCTAAAACGGCATAAACACGCTGGTGTTGCTCAATGGGGCTTTTGCTTGCAAACTCGCCTGCCACAATGATCGCTTCGTAATGATCTTGTGTACCCGTAAGATCACGAAGCTCTAGATAGCTGAGTTCATTGAGACCTTCGCGTAGGCGTGATTCAACTAAACTGGGGTCGATCATGAAGCTCCGCATATCAGGCGGTTAAGAGCTTGTCGATCGCTTTGCTCTACTACTGGAGAAACAGGCTTGGTGCAGTGTCTAACGAACCAGCGTAGGAATGGAATCCCATAAGGTCGCGATATATTCGGTGAGTTTGGCACTCATCCAACCTGAAAGCGCAAGCAATGTTAGAGTGACAATAATAAGTTTGGGAACAAAGCTAAGCGTATATTCTTGAATCTGAGTGGCTGCTTGTAGAAAAGCGACCACAAATCCCACAACCAAACTGACGATTAACAAAGGCGCCGAGAGTATCAAAGCAAGGAGCAATGCTTGAGAAGCAAGCTGAGCGGCATGCTGAATCGACATAGACGTTAGGCGCCGGGTTGGAACAGGAGAGGAAAGCTGACCCGACTCGAACCCTCGGAGGAGGGAAAGCGCCAGCGTTGCACTTGTGCCTTCAAACAGCCGTTGAGTTGATTGATTTCGCTTCCTGCAACGCCAACCTTGGTTACCTTACCAGAGGCGCCAATGGCTACATCCACATCGATGCGCACGGTTGGTGGTGTATCCATGTTGCGAATCGCCAAGCTGTAGCAGCGCCCTAGTCCAGGGCGGTTTTGGCGAAT
>CAYWAT010000120.1:0-8187 GCA_964456305.1 uncultured Polyangiales bacterium
ATTTCGGTGAACAGCCTAAAACAGGGGGGTAAGCGTAGAAGATTCCGCGCTCACGCGTTATATCAGCGCGGCAGAAGCGCTGTGACTGAGCCTGGAGAGTTCAAACACGGCAGAAGAGGTCTCGATTTAGACGCGATGGGCTTCAACCTCGGTGCAATGCAACACAATACCTAATCTGTGCCGCGTGTATTCGGTCTGAGTGCACAGGTCCAGACCCAACCTACGCGGGATTGACGATGCGCGACCATTTCTTTTGGGGCCATTCGATTGCGCGTTGTTTCGTTGACAATCTCGGAAGCATTGCGATAACGTCGAGCTCTCAACTGCTGTACAACACACTTTCACTGAGCATTTTTAAGGAGCCTGATAGATGGAAAAGATTTGGGAAGCCCTAAACGAAGGTGCGCCTTTTTCTTTCATCAACATTGCTGTGCTAGCCCTCGCACTCGCCATCATCGCTGAACGCGTTCAGTACATTTTGTCGAAGTATCGCGTCAACGCGAGCGAGTTTATGGCCCAGATCCGCAAGTTGGTGCAGGCAGGTAATATCGATCGCGCTATCAAACTGTGCGAAGCCGCCCCCCTCCCCCTTTTACAGGTCATCAAAGCAGGACTCAGCGAAGCCAAGCGCGGCGAAGACGTCATTGTTGCCTCCATGGAAGAGCGTATGGCCGAGGTTTTGCCCGAGCTTGAAAAACGCATCGCCTCCTTGTGGTCTTTGGCCAACATCGCAACGCTGATCGGTCTGCTTGGAACGATTTCCGGTCTTATCCGCGCCTTCGCAGCGGTGGGTATGGTGAGTGACCCTTCACAGAAAACAGCCATGCTCTCCCGCGGTATCTCCGAGGCCATGTGGAACACGGCTTTAGGGCTGGGCATCGCGGTGGTTTGTATGGCCGCGCATCTTGTGATTCATGGGATGGCGAAGCGCAACAAAATGGAGCTCGAACGCGCTTCCATGAACCTCGAAAACCTTTTGACGCTCAGTCAGAAGAGCTAAAGTCGGCCCTTTGATTATCCCGCCAGGGGTCCCTCGGTGACGATTGCTTCGATCTAATCAGCCATGTCCGCAAAGCTAACCCCACGCCAACGTCATTATATCCGGAAGCACTCCAAGGAGCATGACCACGACCCTTCCGAGAGTGTCGGGGAGCTCAACATTGTTCCCTTCCTGGATATTGTGGTGAACCTCATCATGTTTTTGCTGATGACCACCGCATCGATCGCCTTCTTTGCGCAGATCGAAGTGCAACTGCCCGGCTATAATCGTGGCGTTGGCAAGCGCGCAGCGGACAAAAAGGCCGCACTCAACCTCAATCTCACTGTCACCTCGGCGGGCATCATCGTCAGCGGTTCCAACGGCAAGCTCGCGCCTGGTTGTCAGACCACGGCCTCAGGGCGAGTCATCACAGTCCCTCGCAGCGGCAAAAGCTATAACTGGAAAGCTCTTAGCGACTGCGTCAGCCTCGTGAAGCGTGAATTCCCCGACGAAGACCAAGTTATCGTCAGCGCTGACCCTCTGATCGAGTATCAACATATCGTCGCCGCCATGGACTCGGTTCGGTCCTACGAAGACAAAGAACTCTTCCCCAATGTTTTGCTTTCGGCTGGAGTGCGTTAAGGATGAGCAGCCCCCATCAATCTTCAGAAAGCGTCGAAAAAGCGCCCATCACGCATGTGAAGCGAATCATTCGCCTCAAAAAGCGCCACCATGGCGAGCATGTCGAGGAGGGGCTCAACATTTACCCCATGATGGACATCATGACCATCATCTTGGTGTTCATGATCATGCAGTTTGCCTCCTCGTCGGCTTCGATCATTCAAGAGAGCCCGGAGATGAAGATCCCCTACTCCACCTCCGAGGCACAAACCGATGCAGCACTGCCGATTCAAATCTCACGCAACGAGATCTCGGTGGAAGGCGAGCAGGTCTTGTCTCTGCGCGACGGCCAGGTGGACCCCAGCCAAAAGCGTGGCGGCGGTAACGGCTTTGTCATCTCTCCCCTTCTCAAGCGCATGAAGCGAGAAGCCGAAAAAAAGAAGCTCATCGCCAAAAAGAATACCCAGCGCCCCTTCAAGGGCGAAGTACTCATCGTTGCCGACCAACGAACCCCCTACCGAACCCTTTCCGAAGTGATCTACACCCTCGGTCAGTCCGAATTCAGCAAACTTCGCTTCGTGGTGAACAAAAAAGGCCCCGCTAACTAGTTATCTACATCCAGTAGACCGCTCTCAAAAGCAATCTAGCTAAGTTGCAGGCGAGCTAGCCAGTCCCCCACCTCAGCCGAGTGCACCATATCGGCGTAATCGCGACTCAATTGCCACCATAACGCTTTAGCGCGCTTTTTATCCCCTAAGGCCACAGCCGCGATCGCCTGCAAACGCAGCGCCTCAGCTTTTAGCGCGCGGGTTGGCAGCCCCTTTTCATGCGCTTTCGTCAGCAACACATCGGCCTGAGCGTACTGCTGCTCGGCAAACACATGCTTCGCGTGCAGATAAAAGGCCAAACCATCATGGCGATGCTCAGCCAGTGCATTGAGATGATAGGCCATGCGAAAAGGACGGTTCGCATGTGGCGAAAGATACATCAACAAGGGGCGCAAGTGCTGTTGTTGCGCTGGGGCAGCATGCACAGCCAAATGTTTCAGCTCGATACGCCGAAAAGTCGCGTCATCGATGCGATCGCGCTCCAAAATGCCACCGTAAAGCTGCGCCGCCTCTCTCCCTTGCCCCCGACGCCATAAGGCATCCGCACGCAACTCCTTCGCCTGCTCATCATAAGCCAGCATCTTCCAACGCTTGAAAGCATGCGCCCATTCAGACGCGCGCTGCATCTTTCCCTGACGCACAAGCGCGTCGATATAACGCAGTCGAGCAGCGTGCATCGCTGGATCGGTGGACAAAAGCGCCTGACAACGGCTCCCCATCAAGGACCAACGCCCTGCCCGATGCGCCTCAGCAATGGCATCCAGCATCAACGCACTGCGATGCGGACAAGGCGAGCGAAACACACTGCGCTGCGCAAAGCGACGCCTTGCTTGAGCGAGTGCCTTAGGGGGAATACGCACCTGCTGACGCAAAAAGGCATGCCAAGCCTTCTCAAACTGGGAAAGCGAGCGCCCCGTAATACGCTTGAGGGCATCGCCGCGGTACAAACGCTGCACCGCAGCGGCTCCGTGAACCTTGCGCAGGTAACGAATCAAGGAACCCGCGACAGTATAAGCCTGCCTCGATGCTTGGGTCATGAAACGCAGGCCCAAAAGATCATTAAGCGCCGGCAGACTGTCGAGTTCCATCAGCGCGCGCGCCCATTGATGCGGATCCATGCCACCCACAGCCTCCCAGGCCGCGGCCACAGCAATCCCCTCAATCCACAAGGGGTTCGGCACAAGCCCGCCCCACGCCCCAGCAATGCGAAAAGGTCCGCGACCAAAAGCTCCCGCCACCACATGCGCGATTTCATGCCCCAGCACCGGATGCGGCCAATGACGCTGCTGAATGTACACCTCATGCCGCCACGGTTTGGCAATATAGGTGTTACTCGCCCCCATCAGCTCTGCTTTATGGGCGGCATCGCGAAACAAAAAGACCCGCACCCGCTGAGGATGGCGGGTTTGCATCGCCTCCTCCATCTGCTTCACCCGCACATCGCAATCGCGACCCAGCCAACGCATGTCCCGCGGCGTCACACTCTCCGGCCCAATCACAAGGCAGCGCTCACTGACATGCTTCTGCCCCAAGCACGCCTCGATATAATCCGCCGAATGGCGATGCCCCAGCTCGTTTCCCCAAAAACTTAGTGCGGCATACACACCCAAAGGCAAGGCAGTCCAACGCAGACAGGCATAACGCCCTTGCCAAAGCTTAGACCAACGCGCGCGTCCCGATGAAGGTTCCCATCCCAGGGCTAAACAAAGCCAACTCAAGGCAACCAACGCCAGCGTGCCCATACGAAAGGTCAACAAAGGCAGCGGAAACAAGCGACCGCGGTCATAAAGCGCGCCCGGAAAGTAACCCCAAAAGTGGTCATACAAAAAAATCGCCGGCGTCCCCCAAAACAAGGCCAAGCGTAACAATCCACTGCCTAACCAAAGGCTCAGCACAAGTGCGAGTGCCCAGCCTCGTTGCGGCACATAGGCATACACAAGAGCGCCCAGCGACGCAGCCAGCACGATACCCATCCCAGGCCCAAGCAGCGCCATCGCAAGGCCCTGCCCCGGCGAACACCAAGGCACCCACAAGGCATTCAGCATCAGCAGCAGCAAAGGCAAGGCGCCCATGACCAAGGCACGCAGCCCCAGTGCTTTGGCGATGGCAAGCCACGCAGTTGCATCAGCGTTTTTTGTTGCCGCGGCAAAAATCACCCTATCAAACGCTAAAAACAACGCCAATAAAGGTACGACAAGACCTAAAACAAAGGCATTCTCAATACCCAGCACGCCTAATAGAGGCGATTGCGTCAAGGCCAGGGCCAGAAGACCACTTAGCAGCGTCGCAACACAGCTAAACCAGCCCCACTGCGCACATCGCGCCTTAATCACGCTCATCCATGCTCCCATGCGGAAAAGTGTTGTCAGCAGGGAACAGAATCGGCAATCGTATTTAGAATCGGCTTTTAGGCATTGCTATGCTCGACCATGCACAAGACTGGCCCTTATGAAGAAATCTGATAAACTCCTGGCCATTCCGGGTCCCCTTCTCCCCCTCCTGGATGTATCTCTCTCAGGTTCGTTATGCGTTACAGTGTGTGGCTTCTAGCCCGTTTGGTTTTTATCGTTGGTTGTCTATTCATGAGTGGCTGCAGTGTGGCCCACTGGATCAACGCACTCACCATGAGCGTTGCGATGGGTATTTTCCTCAGCACGCTTTTCTTGGGTGGCTCATCGCCGAACTGATGCAGCGCAGCCCGGGCCAATCACACGCATCCGACGCGGATCCCGGCTCTCACTCCACTGCTGTCTCTCCTCATGCCTAAGCGCACGGTGGATAGCCTAGGTCTTGCCCAGCTCGAGGCTATTCGCTTGGTGCTGCGAGGGGGATCGGTGATCGACTGGCATCGTCTCAACCTGGCCAACGAGCAAGAAGCGCATGCGCTGATCAACGCGCAGGAATTTGATCTCAATCACCCGGTGGATCACCAACGCCTGATTACGTTGCAGCGCACGGCTGTTGATTACCTGCGCCGCAACTTCGAATTTCCCATTCCCAAGCCCATCGAGCACGCTGGGATTATCGAGCTGCTTATGGTGGCCTCCAGCAAAGGTCACCGCCAACTCTGTGCCTGCAGCATCCTCAAGGTCATGCACATCATCCATCATCTCGAGGCACGCGAGTTGCTCTTCATGCTGCCCGCTTCAGACCAACAGGTCTTTCACTGGGTGGAAGAAAAGGTATACCGCACGATGGGCACTATGCTCTCCGCGGGCTACCCTGTGGCGGGCTTTATTGGCGGTCGTAAAAACAAAGATTCACTCTACACCAAGCTCCTTTCCAAGCCCGAAACCACCGCGGTGCAAATCTATGACAAACTGCGCTTTCGCGTGGTGATGCGCAGCAAGGACGATGTTTTTCCAGCTCTGGCTTACCTTATGAAGCACCTCTTTCCCTTTAACTATGTGGTGCCCGGCGAATCGAAAAACACCCTCTTCGATTTTCATCGCTACTGCGAGGATCATCCTCGACTGCGTCAACTCGTGCCTCAGCTACAGCTCAGTCCCGATGTGGATCGCCAGCCCACCACCGTCGATAATCGCTTTACCTCATCGGCGTATCGCATCGTTCACTTTGTGGTCGACATGCCCGTGCGTTTGCCCGAGCGCTCGCTCCTACATGCCCCTCAAGAAGCAGTGGCCTTAGGTCGAGTGATCTTCGTTCAGACCGAGTTTCAAATCACCGATCAAGAAACCGAACGCGGTAACGAAAAAGGCGATGCGAGTCATGACGCCTACAAAGAACGTCAACGCATTGCCGTCATGCGTCGACTTAAACTAGGCCTTAGCGGAATCACGCCCACCTCGAGTTAACCCGTGAGTTGCGGCAACCATCTCCTGCGCGATTGCTGCGAGTACCTGCAGCGCCATCAGCACATCTATCGCGACAACGTCCTACGCCAACTAGACGCGACGACGCTCAGCACCCAGGTCATGGCCTACACCGAGGGGTTACTGCGCACGCTACATTGCATTGCCCACGCATCAGTGCCCAGCGAGACGACGATTGCAGTGGTGGTCTTTCAACCGGCAAGCAAGCAGCAACTCAGCGCCTACGACCCAATCACCCTAGCGCTCCTCCATCCTTTTGCAGCAAATCCACCTGCAGCCGCTTATTGCGAGGCTTTCTTTAAACCCCTGCAACAGCTCCCTTGGTGGACAAAGCCTTGTATCATCGCCTGCGATCGTCTCATTACCGACGCAGAGCACAGGCCTAGCCTTTCGTTGCAATGGCGGCGAGCGCATACCATTGCCGGAGACCCCAGCGTGCTTTCCGCGCTCCAAGAGCAACTACAACCCCTGCCCATGCATGCAGAGATAAGTCGCGCCCACATCCAACACTACCTACACACGCACCAAAAACGCCGGCAAACACAAAGACAGCACCAGATCAGCAATGTAGCACCTCATCTGCAGCACACGGCGGGTACACTGGCCGATGTGACGATGATCAGCGAGTTACGCAGCCTCTTCCCCGACCTCCCACTCGACGAAGATCAGCAATAC
Organism: uncultured Polyangiales bacterium; assembly: GCA_964456305.1. Taxonomy (GTDB): domain Bacteria; phylum Myxococcota_A; class Polyangia; order Polyangiales; family CAYWAT01; genus CAYWAT01. The sequence goes on from CAYWAT010000120.1 coordinate 6,717, forward strand.
CTACTCAGCCATAGCGAAGGACTGCTCTGCAGCATCCGCCACCAACTGCACGCGCGCAGCCAAGCACAGCAAGACACCCTCATCGCCATGCACCAAGAGGCCATCGCCCAAACCCTACGCCTGGGCGATGCCCACACCCTGCTGCATACCCTTGACGACCATAGCCAGCACGTCGCAGAACTGGGCACAACCCTGCTCAATCACTGTCAGGCACAGTGGGCTTGATGGCAAACAGGTGCGGAGACTCAAAGCCTAATTAGCGCTGCTCTTTGTAGGAAAGAAGTCCACGCAGCTGAGCAACTGACTGTGTTAATCCTTGCTGCTTGAGGGTTTCAAGCAGTTCACCGATGGAAATCGGCGGATTCCTCAAATCCTCGGCTTGTTCAGAAATAACCGAAGCCATTCGGATAGGTGCGAGCTCGATAAGCTTGAGCATATAACTATCCGGATCAAGCGCTTCGAGTCCAAAGGGATTCAATGCCTCTTTAGGAAAATCCTTCAGATTAAATGTCACGATGAACTGGGCTTTGCACCTCAGAGCTGCTGCTAAGACATGTCGATCACCCGGATCCGGAAGGTTCAAGTTAGGAATAAGAGACTCGTAGTCAGTAACTTGGCAATCAAGCACCGCCTTGTTCATAAGCAAACGAGTGCGCTTCAGCGCAACAACATTCATGGAGGGTCTTGTCTTCAGGATTGCAGCAAAACACTCATCCAGAATCGCATCTGTCCATCGAGCGCGCACAAGTCCAGCTAAGGACACACGCATCAGCATATCCAGCAACGCTGCGGGGTAGAGCACACAAGCGTCGTAAACAACGGTAGTCACAAAGGATCAGTATTCAGTAGCCAAGGTCGTGTTCTTGGGCGAGCTCTGCAAGCTCTGCGAGAGCCTTTTTGCTTCGCGCTTGGGTTACGTGTCGATACCTCAAGATATCTTCGGCTCGGATTCGTCGATGTGTGCCCACCATACGGTAGGGAATCCCTTGCTCGTCCAATAACTTGACTAAAAAAGGTCGGGAAACATTCAACAGCTCGGCAGCCTGTTGCGTCGTAAGCTCTGCACTCATGGGCATCAGGGTTACCGCATTGCCATTCGCTATTTCTACCAAGGCCTGTATAAAGAGCTCAAAGGCCTCCCGAGGCACTGTGACTGAAATCTTGGTAGTTCCTCCACCCGCGGTAACTTGAATGAGATTGGCATCACGCTCATGCGTTTTCACGTCACGCAAAGTCCGCAAGGCCTCCTGAGCTTGCCTGGCAGATTCCGGGGTAGACAAAGCAAATACTGACATCGTATTCCTCAATGTTCAGAAGATATTATAAATTCCAAACGAAATAAACGCAACGAACGAAGCCGGTAAAACATCAGTAACAAAAGCCAACGAACACGATTTTCACAAGCGGACACTACAGGATTCGAACCTGTGACCTTTGGCTCCGGAGGCCAACGCTCTATCCAGCTGAGCTA
>CAYWAT010000121.1:0-7785 GCA_964456305.1 uncultured Polyangiales bacterium
ATTCTGGCGTTGAAGCAGCGGTCATGCGGCTGCAACCTAGGCGTGCTTGAGTAGGGCTGCAAGGGCTTCGGGGCGCTCGAGGGGCACATTGTGAGCGCAGCCGGCAACCTGATGCAGACGACCCTGTGGCAATAAAGGAAGCATTGCCTGGGCCAGCTCGACAAAGCGTGCATCGGCCTCGCCCACCACCAGATGCACGGGCATGCCTAAGCGATGCAATTGAGGCCGATAGTTCGGCATCTGGGCTAATCCCATGCAGCGCAGCGCCATCGCCAGTCCCTGCGGATGATGGCTCAAGCGAATGCGGCGTTGTGCTCCGATGCGTTGCGCGGGTAGGACTGTAAAAGGCTGAAGACTGGGATGTTGTTGCCAGCGATGCACAAAGCTTTCGATACCCTGCTCCTCGAGCTGAGCGATCCATTGCTCCTCTTGTTCAGCGCGGGCACTGCGGTCGGCGTCTGTGGTGAGGCCAGGATGCACGCCGATGAGCCACAGCTCGCGAATCCACTGCGGCTGAGCAAGGGCCAGTCCTAAAGCAAGGCGAGCTCCCATCGAATAACCCACCAAAGACCAAGGGGGCGGGCATTGCTGCTGAGCGTGCCGCACAAGATAGTCGATGGCCTGGTCAAAACCCTCTAATGATGGCTCAGCCAGGCTTTGTGCCTTGGACCCCGCGTGCCCGGGCAAGGTCAGCCGATGCTTGAGGGCATCCACTGAAAAAGCCTGGGCTTGCTGCAATACATCCCAGCTGGCAGGAGAGCCGGTAAAGCCGTGGATGTACAGATGCGAGTCAGTCAAAACGCTCGGTACGAATGGCACTCCGGTCAATACCCATCTCTTCTTTGAGCAGGCGGCGCACGTCGCGAATCATGGCGCTGCGACCGCAGATGAAATACTGGGCGCCTTCAATTGAGGCACAGAGTTCCTGCACATGCGCTTGCACATAGCCGCGATGCCCCTGCCACTGGGTATCGGGACGCGATAGGGTGACCTCGTAGCGGAAGCGGGGAAAGCGCTCTGTCCAGCTCTGGAGTTCGGCGTGCCACAGGCGCTCATCGGCGTTGCGGCAACCCATGAGCAGCAGCACGGGCGCTGTGCTTGACCCCTGGTGCAGTTCTTCGTGCAGCATGGCCCGGATGGGCGAGAGACCACTGCCGGTGGCGATGTAGACCGCGGGGCGTTCGGGCTGACGGCTTTTCTGCGTGAAGACCCCCCAAGGGCCGTCGAGCTCCAATGGGGTGCCCGGTTCGAGATGATGCAGGGTTTTGGAGACGATGCCGTCGTCGACGCGGGTAATCGCCATGCGGATGCATTCGGCTGAGGATTCTGCCGGGGCGGTGGCGACGGAATAGGAGCGGGTGTGCCTTTCATTGTTGAGCTGCAGGTGCACATTAAACCACTGCCCCGCGGCATAGGACCAGGGTTTGCCATCGCTGCGCTGTAGCTGTAGCTCGCGTACGCTGGGGCTTAGAGAAAGGCTGTCGTGTAGGGTGCAGGGGATGATGTTTGGGGCTTGCATTGCCAGGTTCCCTCGGTCATGTCTGGGCGCAGTATGGCTACGAACAACTATGATGTCATTGTGATTGGTGGTGGACCCGGCGGTTATGTCGCCGCCATTCGGATGGGGCAACTCGGTCTAAAGACCCTGGTGGTGGAAAAAGAGTCGATGGGGGGTATTTGCCTTAACTGGGGCTGCATTCCATCCAAAGCCCTCATCGCCGCAACAAGCTTGCTGGACAAGGTTAAGCACGCCGATGCCATGGGGATTTCGGTAAGTGGCCTCAATGTGGATGTCGCCAAGATGCAGAGCTGGAAGGACGGCATCGTTAAAAAGCTCACCGGCGGCGTCGGATCCTTAGTGAAGGGCAGCGGCGGCGACATCATGCTGGGTGAAGCCAGCTTTGTGGACGCGCAAACCTTGAGCGTCAAAGACAGCAAAGGCAAAACCCAGACTGTGAAAGCCAGCAAAGCCATTGTGGTGGCCACGGGTACCTCGGTGATTCAGATCCCCGGCTTTGAGCCCGACGGAAAAGTGGTTATCACCGCGCGTGAGGCGGTGAGTTTGAGCAAAGCCCCCAAGAGCATGGTGCTGGTGGGCGGCGGTGTCATCGGCTTGGAACTGGGCATGGTCTACCAGAAGCTGGGTACCCAGGTGACGGTGGTAGAGATGACCGATCAGCTTTTGCCCGGCGTCGACCCTGACCTAGTTAAGGTAGTGGAAAAAGAACTCAAAGCGCAGGGCGCCGAGATTTTGCTCAAGGCCAAAGCAAAAAGCTGCACCGTCAAGGCGGGCAAAGCCACTGTGGAAGTAGAGCACGGCGGTAGCACCAAGACATTAAAGGCTGACAATGTTCTCGTGGCCGTGGGCTTTCGTCCCAATACCAAGGGCCTAGGCCTCGATAAGCTCGGCGTTAAGTGCGACGAGCGCGGCCACGTGCAGGTAAACAGCAAGTTCGAAAGCAGCGTGCCAGGTATCTATGCCATCGGCGATGTCTGCGGCATGCCGTACCTAGCGCATAAGGCCTCGAAAGAGGGTGAAATCGCAGCCGAGGTGATTGCAGGTCATGCCTCTGAGCGCGACTGGCGCGGCATGGCAGCTGCCATCTTTACCGACCCTGAGATTGCTACGGCGGGCATTTCCGAAAGCGAAGCCAAACGGCAGGGGCGTAAAATCAAGGTGGGCAAGTTCCCCTTTGCAGCCTCCGGGCGAGCAATGGCGGTTAGCGAAACCCAGGGCTTTATCAAAACCATTATCGATGCCGAGAGCCATGAGGTTTTAGGCGTCGGCATTGTGGGTCCGGATGCAAGCGACCTTATCAGTGAGGCGGCACTGGCGATTGAGATGTGTGCTTTCGCCGAAGACGTGGCCCTTACCATCCATCCTCATCCCACCTTGGGCGAGGGCGTGATGGAGTCCTTCAAGCATGCCTTGGGCGAGGCCGTGCACGTCATGAATCGCTGATCGTTTGTGCCGCTCCGGTGATTATGGTGGCCCACTCTTCACTCTTGTGTTGCCTAGATCGCTCTCAATTTGCTTTGATCCTGAGCGCGCCCGGACCACAGCGACGAAGGCGTATTAAAGATACGTCGAGCTCCGGCTCCGCCGCACTCTGCTACCCTGCTTCCGCAGGCGCTCGCTCCGCTCGCACGCATCGTGAGGACCGGACGAAAACCGGGATCAGAGTGAAGTGAGAGCGATCTAGATGTAGAAGTTCCAGTGCAGCGCATCTTTGACGTTTATGACTGTGGCCGGCGTGACTATGCGCCCATGCATGCGCTGCAAGAGCGTTTGCTCGAGGCACGCATTGCCGACGAGATTGCCGATACGCTGCTCATCGTTGAGCACCCCCCGGTGATTACCCTGGGGCGTTCGGCCAAAGCCGAGCACCTGCGGGTAAGTCAGGCCTACTTGGCGCAGCAGGGGATTGAGCTGGTAGAAATCGGTCGAGGCGGCGACATCACCTATCACGGTCCCGGGCAATTGGTGTGTTACCCCATCTTTGATCTCAAGCCCGACCGTCAGGATGTACGGCGTTATGTGCGTGATTTGGAAGAGGTGATGATTCGCACGGCAGGCGTCTTTGGTATTGAAGCCCAACGCATCCAAGGGCTCAATGGGGCCTGGGTTGAGGCGCGTAAAATCGGTGCGGTGGGGGTGCGCATTCGTCATTGGGTGACCATGCATGGCTTTGCGCTCAATGTGCATACGGATTTGCAGGCCTTCGATGCCATTGTGCCCTGCGGCATTCACGATAAAAGCGTGACCTCCTTGAGCGCCGAACTGGGTGCTGATGCCTCGCCCTCTTTCGCTGAGGTGATGCAGGCTTGCGTCCAGCAGGTGGCACACTGCTTTGCTGCCAAGCCGCGTTGGTCTTCTGTTGCGGAGCTCGTGGATGCCTGAGGCCACCTGGATCGACGCCCTTGCCGCCCGCAGTGGTCCTTTGGGCAAGGCAGGCTGGCGCTTTTGGCAGCAGCTGCACGAGTCTGAATCCGCTCCCGCCAGCGATACCGAGGGCTGGTGTTGGTTGGCGCAGGTGGTGGATGAATATAGCTACGCGGACAGTGCGATTGAGCTGAGCGAAGAGGCCTTTATCGATGGGGCCGGGGCTTTTTTTGCGCTGCTGGTGCTGCATGCCTTTGAGAACGCGAGCTATGTGGGGCGCGACCATCGTCATCGTCTCAAGCTGGGCAACTACGGTTGCATCAATCCCTTTGCCATTGTCGAGCAGGCCATCGCGAGTGAGTCGCCCAAGCGCGATGTCTTGCAGGGCTTGCGGAGGGTAGAGCGCGAGTGTTGTCAGCAGGGGGAGGTGTCGAGCTTGCTTAGCTGTTTTGTGGCGGAGCTCGCCCGTGCCCGTCCCGATTTAGCGGTGGTGGATAGCTTTGAGTGGACACTGTATTTGCGCGATGGCACCGAGGTGGATTTGGCGCGTGTAGCTGATGCGACCCGTGGCCAATCCAGTGCTGCGCAGCAGATGGCCTTGCGTAAGCTCATTGCCATGCTGCCTGGTAGCATGAAGACGCCCGGTGATAATCACAGCGAGCTCATGCAGCAGCTCATGCCCCGAGTTATTGGGGATACCTTTATCGACGAGCTCAAGACAACGCGTGGTGATGTGGACCTTTGCTATCTGCCGTGGCCCGATACCGCTCGTCTTAAAGTGGCCCTGGTGGCAGCGCACCCAGGGCGCAATCGCTTTTTGCGCTTGAGCGAGTGCGAATCGCTAAAGCCTTCGCTTCCTGAGCTGATGCGTGTTGCGTTGGACAACTTGCGCCAGCGTTCTGAGGGCATGCAGCTTAGACCTTACCCCCAGGCTCCTGCGTTGATGCAGTTGCGTTTGGGCGATGGCTTTGATGCGGCGCGTGTATTGCTCGAGTCCTGTTATCAGCAGGCTCGGCAACAGCTGGGACCGTCTTTTTGGTGCGCTTTACCGCATCGCGACCTGCTTTTATTTGCGTCTCAACAGGGTGATGCCCCAGCGCAACTGCAGCGTATCACGCAGGACCTTTATGCACGGGCCCCTCACCGGATTGGGGCGCAGCCGATCTTGATTGATCAGCCCATCGCATTGATGGAATCCTAAGCGTGCATGTTGAAGCCTTCTCGCGTCTTTCCTTTTGTTCTTGCCTGTCGTTATGCCGCTGTGTTGCTGCTGATGTCCTGCGGGGGAAGCTCACGCTGCACGACCCAATCCACGCACGCCAAAGTTCAACACAGCAAGGAAGACCCTAAGCAAGCAAAAGACAGCACATCTTCTTCGTCTAACGCAGTGGCCTTTGATTTTCGCAAGGTTGATTGGGATGCCCTCGATTGCAGCGGTGACGATATCTTAGCGCAGACCTTGCGTGTGCATGCCTCTCAGATTGATTCTCAAGTGCCCGCGGCCCAAGTGCGTTGCGAGGCCATCGATGATGTGAATCTAGCTTTGTTTGAGGGCAGGGTGGCCTTGCATACGCTGAGCTTTTATCGCCAAGATGCATCGTCCACCACAGGTCGGCGCATGATTCGTCAGTTCCTTGATCTGGTTTTCACCTATCACCAGGGGCGTATTGCCGTGATGCCCGCGCCCCTTGAAGGCGAGGCAACCCTTCATAAGCTTGGCGAGGATGACTTTGTGATTCTCACCGAAGACTGCCAAGATTGCGGCTGCGATAGTCGGCATGAACACTTCAAACGCCGCGATGGGGTCTTTGTTTACGATCCGAAGCGCTCTAAACAAGTCGGTGAAATGCCTGAATGCGATGAGCCTTAGCTCAGGTTGCGTATAGGGGGCGGCCTACCTGCATGCGAATACGATGGGCTTTGGCCTGCAGATTCATACGGTAAAAACGGCGTAGCTCGCGCTGCAATTCGGCCCAACCCATGGCGCGCTGCTGCTGTTTTTCTAACCAGGCGCTATAATGAAGGGCCAGTTGATTGGCAAAGCGATACCGTTGACCGCGTATGCTGCTGGACGCGTCGATGAAGCGCACCCGTTCGTAGAGCCACTCGCGCAGATCCATGCTGAAGGCTCGCCAGGTAGCGGTATTGCCCATCCGTTGCCATGCGCATAGTGATAGAGCGTATTTATCCACCTCTCCTTGGAGCTCTAGCTCCAACTGAGAAATACCCAGGGCGTAGCGATGCCGGTGCATGAGGTAGTTAAAGTGACTGAGTCCCTCGATGGCGAGCCACCAGCATTGCAAATCCTTAAGGGACAGCTGTCGGGGTGGCTTTCTCGTGAGGGCGGCGAGGTGGGCGAGCACCTCGGGAGCAAGGTAGAGCCCTAACTCGATATCGTCGCCTTTCTCTACAAGCAGTAGACTCTCGCCGCGATGGCTGCTGTCTGCTTTAAGCGCCTGGGCGACATGCTCAGCACAGAGGAAGTCGCGCACGTCATGCTCGATGTGCAGGTCATAGACGTCGGCGAAGAGGGTTTGAAGTGTTTGGAGGGCGTCCACGCTTAGTGGAGCTGGTGATGCGCGCTGATGGCCGGAAAAACCCCTTGGGCACACAGGCGTTTGGCGAGGATAGGTGATTTGGTACGACGCCAGCGATCGTAGAGCTTGATAATGTCCTGAGGCGTGCGCAGACAAGCGGTGTGTTCGCGCAGGTCATCCAGCACACTGGCCAGGTCCCGGAAGCGTTCGGCCAACTCGGCGTAAATAGAAGCAGGATCGGTCTCGGTAGCGGCGAAGGTGCGTCCGGCAAGATCGCTGGCCGAGGCATACGCGCGCTCACCCACATTAGCGACGTAGCGCTGTGAGATGCCTTTATTGTCTAGGTAAGCGCTTAAAAAGCCACTGGCGTAAAGAGCGGTGTCCCCCAACTGACGATATTTACGCAGCTTATCGAGATCGCTGGCGGTCTCGAGCGCTTCCATCAGGCGTTGGGCAAGAGGCACATGCAACATGGAGTCGCCATCGATCGAGGTGTGGTCATCGAGTAGATTGACCAGGTAGAACTTGATCTCCTCCCGGGTATTGACCTGATGCTCCTCCATTAACTGGTCGAGTTGTTGGTGAAAAAAGTCACTCGTGCTGCTGTAGGTCTCGATCGTCATGGGTTTCTCCTTCCTTTATAATCCAAGTTTTATGTGTTTATTGTAACACATGGGCTCTTTATCATCGAAGGACCTTTTTTTCTAGAGCAGGTCTTGACCCGCCTAAACCCTGTATTAGATTGCGCAGCGATTGTTGGCACCCTCCCCTATTAGAGTGCTAACAGTCATGGAAATCACGTCTAATTTTCAATAGAAAGGGGGATGATATGATTCGTCCACTACAAGATCGCGTCCTTGTGAAGCGCGTTAAAGAAGAAGAGAAGACCAAAGGCGGAATTATCATTCCCGACACCGCCAAAGAGAAGCCCATCGAAGCTAAAGTGGTGGCTGTGGGTAATGGCAAGGTGTTGGATAATGGTGAGTCGCGTCCGCTCGAGGTGAAAAAAGGCGACCGTGTGCTTTTTGGCAAGTACAGCGGCACCGAAGTCAAAATCGAGGGTGAAGAGCACCTGATCCTTCGCGAGGATGACATCCTTGGAGTCGTTGAATAAGAGTCGAGATTTAACAAAAGAGGAGATTTACTATGTCAGCAAAAGAAATCATTTACGACAGCAATGCCCGTGAGCGCATTCTGCAGGGTGTTAACGCCCTTGCGAACGCCGTCAAAGTCACCCTGGGCCCCAAAGGTCGCAATGTGGTGATCGAGAAAAGCTTTGGCGCCCCCACCAGCACCAAAGACGGTGTGACGGTTGCTAAGGAAATCGAACTCAAGGACAAGTTCGAAAACATGGGCGCACAGATG
>CAYWAT010000122.1:0-7781 GCA_964456305.1 uncultured Polyangiales bacterium
AACGCACAATCAGATCAGCCCACAAACCAAGGGCCAGATCAACGCCATCAATCTGACGAAAGAGCAGCGCCATCACAGCAGGCTCAAACAGTTTTCTCCCGGCATCCACCACCGCGCCCACCAGCGATATGGTGGGATCCTGGTAGCCCAGGCGAAAACCAAACTTCAGATAGCGCCAACCTCAAGCCTGAGTACGAAAATCCCTTTGACCAAAAGATCCCTAAGCATCTGCAACGCGCTTGGGAAAGTGTTCAACGGAAACGCGCATTAAGCTCTAGGGTTCGTCGACGTCTCGGCAATTACGCAGATAAACGTGGCAAAGACCCGAGACCTGCATTGCTCTTGGGCCACGATGCCTTCTTACGAAAACGCTACAGACAAGCTGTGGAATATTATTTGGAAGCGTATAAAACAAACGCTGGCGCATCAGGAGAACCTCTCACGTTAGAAAATCTGCTGACCATGGCAGGGGATCGCCGTGAAGGACGACGCGCAGCTCGTGCAGTTCGTATTATGTATGCACCACCCTTTGCATTAAAAGCAACTCAGCAGTTCTTGAACGAGCATCGAGGAAGCTTACTGCGTAGCAAAGAAAAGCGTTTGCAACGACTAGCAGCATCAATAAAGCGCCAGATCGAACTCGAGCTCTAAACAACACTGCAGTGACGGCGTCTTCTAAGCCAAAATAAAAGCCCCATCAAAGCAAGTATCCATGTAGGGATAGCTCCCTGAAAGGTACCGCTACTGCATAAAGCACCTCCACGAGGCCCACCGTTACCTCCAAAGGGAGCGGTTGCATCCAAATGATCAGGAATACCATTGGTGTTGATGTCGATGTTTTGACCGTCAGGACGCTCTAACATTGTCAACAAGCCGTCACCGTCGTCGTCGTTATCAAGATGATTAGGCGTATTATCACCATCGGTATCTTGGTCTTGATTATCGGGACGTTCGTCTGCGGTTAGGAGTCCATCATCGTCGTCGTCATTATCGAGATGATCAGGGAAACCGTCGTTATCAGTGTCTCGATTCTGCCCGTTTGGACGCTCATCAGAGGTAAGTATATCATCACCATCGTCATCGTTATCAAGATGGTTAGGCGTATTATCACCATCGGTATCTTGGTCTTGCCCGCCTGGACGCTCTTCGTTATCCGTCAGGCCATCACCATCGGTATCGGTATTAGTTCCGAGAGAATCAACCGTGAACATACTTTGCACGCTTGCTTGGTTACCTTGGCTGTCCATGGCACGGGCCTCGATGGTATGGGCACCCTCAGCGAGAACCGTTGTTATCTGCAACTGCCAATCACCATTGGCATCGACAGTAACAGGGCCCAAGGGAGCGCCACCATCCACGATAACTTCAACCATTGCCCCGGGCTCAGCAGTGCCGGTTACTAAGGGACTCGCATCTGCAATCGTCGCATTATTCGCAGGTGCGGTAATAGCAACCTCCGTGATGAGATCGACAGGGCAATCAAAAGGGAAATCCTCACATACAAAGCTTGAGGCAAATAGCTCACCGGAAGCGCCATTTGAGGCACCGTTTTCAGGCCATTCCGCGATATCGGGTTGATCGCTTTCGCCACCTAGTGCACCGGCAAAAGAAACCGTGATGGATTGGTTATTTTCAGTCGACAGGGCAACAAAGCCGCCACCGCCGCCGCCGCCAGGACCTGTGCCATCTGCAGCTGCACTCGTCTGATCACCACCAGCGCCACCACCGGCAAGCACTTCAAAACCATCCATAATACCAGCAATCACAACTGCGGTTCCGCCAGCACCGCCACCACCAGCACCTGCACTTCCAGAAGCATCCTCTCCATCGTTACCGCCTATTTCGATCCTGCCTGGCATATCGGCGGCAGAACTTTGGATATCACGGGCAACAATGATAACGATACCGCCGCCACGACCACCCGCTCCAGAAGAAGCGTCATCGCTAGCACCGCTACCACCTCCACCGCCACAAAAAACACGGGAAAGTGGCTCAGGTGACGTATTGCCAGCAAAAGGCCGTCCACCCCAGCCGCCTCGTTCACGGCGCTGGTTGGCGCCCCACGATGCATCACCCGGCGGTACCATATTGGCATCTTGATCCATGGAAGACGCGGTATATCCGCCACGACCACCACCTGAACTGTTGCTAAGTTGATTACCATTCACATCCACGACAAAAGAATCCAACGACCAAAACGTTTGATCGTTTGCATCCATAACACCTTGACCATTCCATACCGAGCCGTTGTTACCGTTGGCGCCACCGCCACCACCAGCTTTGAATGAATTTCCGCCACCACCACCGTTTGCAGGCGCACCACGACCGTATTGTCCGCCTAAAGCGCTGTATTCGACTTCAGAACCGGCAACGCTCTCTCCCTTAAGACCGCCGCCTTCGCCCACCTGATCGGAAACGAAAAGTGAACTGTCGGTGGTTACCGGAGAGCTAACCATATCTGATTGTCCGCCACGAAAACACCGCCCTTTAGCATCAACAGAGCCATCTAGGATCAGGGTTCCCTGGACACTAAAAGCCACGACACCGCCTATCTGACCGTCCCAGTTTCTTGCGCGAATACTTCCAAAGCTAGTGACCGTTAGATCCTGATACTCTGGGACACGCACTACCTGCGTATGACCATCAAAGGTGTAGGTATTCCTCAGTGGGAGTTGTAAATTGACTGTGTTGCTAGCACTATCGACGCTTTCCACCCGAGCAAACTCATAGTTACCCGCTCCGTTCAGACTAGATATATTCCCGTAGTTACTCGTATTCTCGGACACGATATCGGCGCCCTGCATTTGGATGATCAGGAGCAAAACACCTGCATCGGTGATGCCATCCGTAAGCCCAAGACTAGCGAGATTGCTAACGGTCAACGCCACTTCGCCAGAATCAACATCATCCAATAAGAACGCATAGGAGTTCACCTCTTGGTTAAGTGAAGAGATCGAAATCGTTCCATCATCACCAGGGTCCGCCCAAGCCTTAGACGTAACCACTACCAGAAACGAAAGAGTTCCCAGAAACAGTTGAGATTTAATCCAGCGTCTTATCATAAGCTTTTCTCTGAACAAAGACGCTCCAAAAGACCGAACTAGCCTTTTGGAGCGTGGTTGAGTGTTATTTTTTTAGGTTCGTCAGTGTTAATCGATAGCGATCAATTGACACTCCTCACCGCTTCGCTCTGCACCAGCAGGTGGAGCAGGATCGACAATGTGGAATTCCACGCGTCGATTGTTTTGGCGACCTGCACGCGTCTTGTTGTTATCGATAGGCAGGCTCTCACCGCATCCAGTTGCCTCAAGACGCTCTGCATCGATGCCTCTACCACGCAACCAGCGAATCACGCTCCGTGCACGACGACTAGAGAGCTTGGTGTTGTATTTGTTTGAACCGCGACTGTCTGTATGACCTTCTACGCGCATCTTTTTGATCTGAGGATTGGCTGCAATGGTTGCGTAGACCTCTTCCAGGATCGGTTCGCTGCGCTTGAGAATGCGATCTTTGTTTGTTGCGAACTCAACACGTTCAAGGATCACAATCAGACCCTTCTCGGTATCAACACGCACGCTCTTTGGGCAGCCTTTGTCTTCAGGTTTTCCAGGTGCAAGAGGACACTCGTCGTCTGCATCCAAAATGGTGTCACCATCGTTATCGGAATCGGGACAACCGTCTTCATCCTGGAAGCCGTCGATATCTTCTGCAGCGAGTGGGCACCTATCCTGCTCATCCATCAGACCGTCTTCGTCGTTATCAGGATCAGGCACACCGTCTTGATCTTCAAACTCATCGATATCTTCAGGATTGAGTGGCGCACCGTCATCGACGTCAAGAACGCCGTCTTTGTCGTTGTCGGGATCGGGACAACCGTCTGCATCCTCGAAGCCATCAACGTCTTCGGGATCAAGAGGACAATCGTCTTCTTCATCAAGCAAACCATCGTTATCGCGATCTTGCGATACAGGCTCAGCCAATGCAGCTTGGCGCACAACCTTCTTTTCTTCGGGCTCATCCTTCGGCGTTGCGTAACCCAGTGAAAGAATACCGCGCACATCAGGAGAACCATAACCACGTTGCAACCCTGCACCGGCAGCAGCACCTAGAGCAAATCCAGCAACATGGAGTTTAAGACCACCAATCACCTCAACAGGTGAAACACGTCGCTTGGAAAAATCTTCAAACACGGTTGTACCGTAACTCTCTACATGAGCATCGAGCAGATCATCGATTAACGTAGCAGTGACGCCAAGTCCCCACACCAACTCGTGACCGATGTCGACATCAGCAAAGTCAACACCGTCTCGGATGCGCGCACCCACGTTTGCGGTGATGCGAAACACACTGGGACGCAGCTCAAGCAAAATCTCAGGTGTAACGGTGAAGTTATCGTCACCCACATAATCTTGCTCGTCATCCACAGCATCAGCGGTAGGCGCAGTACCTGTGACCTGAACACCTAAGCCAAAGAGATCGTCATTCTCACCAAAGATCCGTAAACGAGCACCGAAATAGACATCGCCTAAGAGGTAGCCACTACCATCGGCATCGGGTGCGTTGAGTAAGATATTTGGATCGTTATCGCCTTCCATCACAAAGGTGCTTTGCAAACCGGCGAAGAGCACTAAACGATCAAAAAGACCAAAGGAAAGACCCAAGGTGCCGACAAGATGATGCTCGACAATACGACCTGCTTCATCGCCATTGATCTCCAAGACTAAGGGGTCGTTGGCGTAATCCAAGGTAGCAAGCACTCCGAAACGGAGGTGACCGAGGTCGTTGGGGCGCGATAACGCAAACCCATCCTCAGGAGTTTCGGCAGAGCGGAATGCATCAAGATTCACGCCGCCTTCAATCTGCGCATGAGCTGAACCAGGCATAAACTCCGCAGCAAAAACGCTCGTGAACAAGAACAACAGAACTGAATACTTCGAAGAACGTAAAAGCATTAGGGCGTTAAAAGCCTGCGATGCTGATCGCAAATGGGTCACTGTTTCCTCCGATATTTGGGCAGGTACGTTTCGAGTTGGAGCCGAACTTTGCATGTTCATGTGATTAGTCAAATGAATTGGCAGCCCATCCTTGCAATGGTATGGCTCGACTCATGAGCAGCACTCACTTGCCCCTTCACGGCGCAGCCAACCCATCAAGCCGCAGGGAGGGAACGTCACCGGGTTCCTTTGCACTCGCGCCTGATATAGGCGGGGGCCGTAGCTTTTCTTCGCCTGACTCCACGCAGATGCCCCTCCCCAGTCAACGCAGCGCGTGGGACTTCTTGCCGCAGACATGGCGACGCGATGCCAAAGACGTCACAGCCCCCGCGTCCTTTTCACCACGCACTCAGCTCGAGTTCGCTCGTTTAGGGCAAGTTACCGCGCAAATGCAACGGGTTGCTGAGCGGGAAAAACATCTCACTGCCGAACAGGTACGCCACGAGGTAGCTGCGGGACGCATGATCATCCCAGCGAACCGCGTGCATCTCAACTATCAGCTGGATCCGATGGCGATTGGCAGAGCGAGCTTGACAAAAGTCAACGCCAACCTGGGTGCATCGCCAGTATCGTCAGGCACTGACGAAGAGGTAGAAAAGCTATGCTGGGCTGTTCGCTGGGGCGCTGACACGGTGATGGACCTCTCCACCGGCGGCGATCTAGACGCATGCCGTGAAGCTATCATCCAAAACTCCACCGTGCCCATCGGCACCGTGCCGATCTACTCGATGATCATCGGTCGCAAGTTAGAAGACCTCAACGAAAAGGTCATCATGGACACCCTGCTTAAGCAAGCGCAGCAAGGAGTGGATTACTTTACCATCCATGCTGGCGTGCTGCGTGAGCACCTGCCCTTAGTTAAAGATCGTCTCATCGGCATTGTCTCGCGCGGCGGGTCGTTATTAGCCAAATGGATGCTCGTGCACAATCGGCAAAACCCGATGTACACACACTTCGACGAGATTTGCGACATCATGCGCGAGTACGATGTGTCTTTCTCACTAGGTGATGGGTTACGTCCAGGAGGTCTTGCGGATGCTACCGACGAGGCGCAACTGCGCGAGCTAGAAACCCTGGGCGAGCTTACCGAACGCGCCTGGGCACGCGGCTGTCAGGTGATGGTAGAGGGACCAGGTCATGTTTCTTTTGATCAGATCGAATACAACATGAAGTACCAACGGCAGGTCTGTCATGGCGCTCCTTTTTATGTGCTTGGTCCGTTGGTGACCGATGTATTTCCCGGCTACGACCACATCACCAGCAGCATTGGCGCAACAGCTGCTGCCTATCACGGAGCCAGCATGCTCTGTTATGTGACACCCAAGGAGCATCTCGGCCTACCCAAGCGCGATGACGTTAAACAAGGATGCATCGCTTATAAAATCGCAGCCCACGCAGCCGATGTTGCCCTGGGTATTCCGGGCAGTCGTGACTGGGACGACAAGCTCACCAAAGCCCGCGCCGCACTTAACTGGGAAAAGCATTTTGACCTGGCCTTTGACTCCGACACCGCACGGGCCCTGCACGACGAAGACTTGGACGTTGATACCGACTTTTGTGCCATGTGCGGTCACGATTGGTGCTCGGTGCGCATTTCCAAAGAGATTCAGGAGTTCAGCTCCGGCAAAGACGATGAGTTCGTGCGACTCAAGGTGCTCAAGTCCCCTGCCCTCACCCAGGAGCAGCAAAACATCCTCGAGCAACGGGGCTATCTACCTCCAGAAGACATCCACAAGCTAGCCGCTAAAACTCAAGATGCAGTCAAACCTTCGTCGGGCCAGAAAGCTAGTTGTCACAGCGACTTGAGCGATGAGGACAAAGCCCAAGCGATTCACACCAATCGTCTTGAGTCAGCAAAAGCATCCTAGGCACTACCTTATATAATGAGCGCCTCGACGAATCAGCCCAAGCCCATCACGGTGCCCCACATACGGGCGATGCCATCACAGGAGCAGCGCGTTGTGATGGTAACCGCTTATGACGCCACCTTTGCCCAGCTTATCGATGAAGCGGGGGTGGATATCATCTTGGTGGGAGACTCTCTGGGCATGCTGGTGCAAGGACATGACAGCACCGTGCCGGTTACCCTCGAGGCTATGATTTATCACTGCCAAGCTGTGCGTCGTCATACAAAACAAGCATTGGTCGTTGCAGACATGCCTTTTATGACTGCATGTACACCCGGCGAGGCTGCACAACATGCCACACGACTGATGCAAGAGGGTCAGGCCCAGGCGATCAAGCTCGAGGGGATGGATGCAACGCGCATCGCGATTGTCGAGCAACTCACGCAGGCAGGCATCCCCGTTATGGGACATGTCGGTCTCCTACCTCAGCACGTGCATCAGCTGGGCGGATTTCGCCAGCAAGGCAAGAGCAGCCAAGAGGCCGAGTACATTCTCGACGCAGCGCGCAAACTTGAAGTCGCAGGGGCCTTTGCGTTAGTGGTAGAAGCCGTGCCCGATGCCCTCGCAGGAGAAATCACCAATGCCCTCAGCATTCCAACCATTGGCATCGCTGCAGGCGATCAATGCAAGGGTCAGGTGCTCGTATGTTACGATCTGCTTGGGCTCAACAAAAACCTCCCTGCCTTTGTTAAACCCTACGCCAATTTTCACGAGCAGGGCTGTCTTGCCGTGCGCGAGTTTTGCCGACAAACACGCTCAGGAAACTAGACCGTTCTCGATTTGATTTGAGCCTGAGTGCGCCCGGACCGCAGGAGCGATAATGTATAAACAGAAACTCTATGATTGCCAGGTGCTGCTACCTGCTTCGCAGGCGTTCGCT
>CAYWAT010000123.1:0-7437 GCA_964456305.1 uncultured Polyangiales bacterium
CCCAGCGTATCCGCATTGTCATCGCCGACCATCAGCAGGGTCAGCGCTTAGATCGTGTGCTCGCGGCACGTCCCGAGTTGGGTCAGTCGCGTGCAACCTTGCAGCGTTGGTTTGCCGAGCAGCGCATTACTCTCGCGGGCCAACCTGTATTGCGTCGTAGTAAAGCGATCGCGGGCCAGGAGTTGCTTCTCGATCCGGCGCCGGCGCCTTTGTCACAAGCCCTGCCTGAAGCCATTCCTATCGATATCGTGTTTGAAGACGATGATGTGCTGGTGGTGAACAAGGCTGCTGGGATGGTGGTACACCCAGCCTGCGGGCATCCCTCGGGCACCCTCGTCAACGCGGTGCTTTATCATCTGGGCTATCGCGAGCCCAGCGAATGCCTGCGTCCGGGCATTGTGCATCGTCTCGATCGCGATACCAGTGGTGTGATGGTTATCGCCAAGCATCCGCAATCGCGCGATGCGTTGGTGGAGCAATTTCAAGCGCATACGATTGAGCGTGTGTACACCGCCATTGCGGTGGGTGAGCTTCCCGACCGGCAGACGATTGCCACCCTGCATGGCAGGCATCCCAAGGACCGCAAGCGCTTTAGCTCAAAGGTCACCGAGGGCAAAAAAGCCGTGACGCACGTACACGTGGTGAAGCGCTTTGCAGGTGCGAGCGTGATCGAATGCCGACTTGAGACAGGACGCACCCATCAAATCCGTGTGCATCTTGCGGATCGAGGAAATCCTCTGCTTGGGGACACCGTCTACGGCCGCTCACCTCGTGATTCAAGACTGCGAAGCTTAGCGCAACAGCTGGGGCGCCAGGCTTTGCACGCGGGACGCTTGGGATTTGCTTATCCTTCCGATTGTCCCGTGCGTATCTTCGAGAGCCCACTTCCTGAGGATATGCGTCGCGTCTTAGATACCTTGGCAAGTATCTAAAGGCGAGCCTTACTCGCTAGCTGGTGGATCATCTTCTTTATTGGCGTTGATGATGGTCTCTTCCAGCCGTGGTGATGTGCCGTAAGCCGGCCTACCGTTGGCGGGATCGATGCGTGCACCATGGTACTCGTCGAGTTGAGCGCGTTGGTCTGTATCGTTAATGGTGTAGGCT
Source organism: uncultured Polyangiales bacterium (assembly GCA_964456305.1). Taxonomy (GTDB): domain Bacteria; phylum Myxococcota_A; class Polyangia; order Polyangiales; family CAYWAT01; genus CAYWAT01. The sequence goes on from CAYWAT010000123.1 coordinate 1,105, forward strand.
AAGAAGACTCCACTAAAGAGCAGTGCGCCGACAAAAACCAAGGCGTTGAACTTGGCTTCATGGGTCATGTGCATGAAAATCAACACCACTAGAGCGGCTTTGATACTCGCGATAATAATCGCCACAACGAGGTTCCAGGTTCCCAAATGCACCTGATATGCCGCAACCGTAAGTAGGGTGAGTACTACCAACGCGGAGAAGACCTTGATGTACGTTGCGACAGGCGTGATGTGGGGTGTGTTGGAATGAGAGGCCATGATTGGGGCTTCCTAGTCAATGAGGTACAACAAGGGAAAGAGATAAATCCAGATCAGGTCGACCAAATGCCAGTACAGTGCTGCTGCATCGACGGGGGTGTAGTAATCTGGGCCGAACGCACCTTTTTGGTTGCGTACAAGGAGCCAAATAAAGACGCCTATGCCGATCAAGACGTGTAGCCCGTGTACACCGGTCATCATGAAGTAAATGCCAAAGAATGAACGCAAGTGATAGGGCACTGTCGTAGCGCCGCCGCCCATTTCTTCGATAGCGCCAGCTTCTTTAAAGAACTCGCCTGGCAAAAGACCGATGTGAATCTTATGGCTGTACTCGAAGTACTTAATAATCATGAACACAAAGGCGCAAACAATGGTCAAGATGATATAGACGTTGGTTTGTTTGCGATTGCCCACTTGAGACGAACGCACAGCAAGGGCTGCGGTTAAGCTTGAGAAGAGCAGGACAATGGTGTTGATGGCTCCCATCCGCCAATCCAGAAGGTGCGAACCTACCGAAAAGGCTTCTGGATACCAGCTGCGAAAGATTCCGTAGGCGACAAAAAGTCCGCTAAAGAAGAGCACTTCTTGGGCTAGGAAGAGCCACATGCCGAGCTTGGCAGCGCTGAATTGCTGCGCTGGCGTATCAAAATGATGCTGCAGATAAGAGGGATGCGAATGCGAGGATGAAGAGTCCATAATGGATGACGCTGCTGAAAGGGGTTAGGCAGATGCGCGTAGTTCGTCGTCGCTCATGAGATGGTAATCGTAAGGTCCTCGAGTGATATTCAGAGGCTCGGCAAAGTTGTGCACGTCGGGCGGCGAGGTGGTCATCCATTCGTAGCTTGCCGACCCCCAGGGATTGTCACTGGCAATGGCTCCGCGTCGCAATGATTGGATGAACATGACCAGCATCACCACAAAGCCCAGGCCCAGAATGTATGAGCCTACAGACGAGAAGCCGTGCAGGGGCTGGAATTGATCGAGGTAGTCGTAATAGCGCCGAGGCATACCGCGTGACCCCAGGATGAACTGGGTGAAGAAGGTCATGTTGAAGCCCACAAAGATCAGCAGCCAGGAAATGCGTGCCAAGGTTTCGTTGTACATTCTACCCGTCATTTTAGGCCACCAATAATGCAGGCCGCCAAGAAAGGCGATGACGGTGCCGCCTACCATCACGTAATGAAAATGGGCCACGACGAAATAGGTATCGTGCAAGTGCACATCGACGGAGAGCACACCAAGGAAGAGGCCCGTGAGGCCACCAATGGTAAAGAGAGCGATGAAGGCTAGGGCGTAAAGCATGGGTGAGGCGAGGCTGATAGAGCCTTGATACAGGGTCGCCACCCAGTTGAATATCTTTACGCCGGAGGGAATAGCCACCAAGAAGGTAAGCGCTGAGAAAACCATCGTGGCGTATTCGCTCATGCCCGAGGTGAACATATGATGCCCCCAGACGATGAAGCCCAGCAGTGCTAGAGACACTGAACTCATCGCGATAAAGGTGTAGCCAAAGGGCTCGCGCCTTGAGAAGGTGCCGACAAGCTCACTGATAATCGCCATGCCTGGCAAGATCATGATGTACACCGCAGGGTGCGAATAAAACCAGAAGAAGTGCTGGAAGAGCACTGGGTCACCGCCCAGTTTGGGATCGAAGATACCCAAGCCAAGCGCTTTCTCCATGGTGAGCAGCAGTAGGGTGATGGCCAGTACAGGCGTGGCTAATACTTGAATCACCGAAGTGGCATAAGCGCCCCAAATGAAGAGAGGCATCTTGCGCCACGTAAGCCCAGGCGCACGCATCTTGTGCGTGGTCGCGATGAAGTTGAGCCCGGTCAGAATCGATGAGAAGCCCAAGATAAACACACCTAAGGTCATCCAGATGATCGAGGCATCGGCCCGGGTGCTGTAGGGTGTATAAAAGGTCCAACCAGTATCCACCGAACCACTGACAATAGCGACGACACTGAAGACTGACCCTACGACATAGATGTAAAAACTAGCTAGGTTGAGTCTGGGAAAGGCTACGTCTTTGGCGCCTAGCATGATGGGCAAAAAGAAGTTGCCTAAGGCTGCCGGGATAGAGGGGATGATAAACAAAAAGACCATGATGGCGCCGTGCAGCGTAAACACTTGGTTATAGCTTTCGGCTGTCATGATGGTTTGCCCTGGCGTGAGCAGCTCGGTGCGCACGAGAAGCGCGAAGATGCCACCAATCAAGAAGGCAATAAGAATGGAAATAAGATACATGATGCCAATGCGCTTATGGTCCACCGTGATCAGCCAGGACTTAAGGCCGCGTTGTGCATTGAGGTAGTTGGGGTGGTCGCTTTGAGCTGAGGATTCGCTGGACACGGGTTGGCCTTCAGTAGGTGCAGTAGGGACGTTGGGAGTCGTGCTCACTTCGTTTCTCCGAGTGATCGAATGTAGGCGATGATGGCATCGATTTGTTTATCCGGCATGCGGAAAGGGGGCATGATGACTTTGTTGTAGCCCTTCACGATTTTGGCTTGAGGCTGGAGGATCGATTCCTTGATGTAGTTTTCGTCGGCGATCAACGAACTGCCGTCGGTGAAGACCTCTTTGCGGCCCCACAAACCCTTGAAGTTGGGCGCTGGCTGCATGGATTTGCCGTCGACATGGTGACAGGTGGTGCAGCTGTATTCTTTGTACAAGAGAGCACCCCATTGCGCGGGGGTCAGCCCCTCTGGCATCGCGGGGCCCTCTTTGAGTAGCTTGTTGTAAGCTTCGCGTCCCACGACGTGGATAGTGGCGAGCATATTCGAGTGACCGACATTGCCCTCAATGCCGGGAGGAGCGCCGCAGTACTCGGTGCAGTAAACCTGGTAGTCGCCTTTCTTTTTCGCTTCGAACCAGAGCGTGGTGTACATGCCAGGCACTACATCGCGCTTCACGCGAAAGGCGGGCACGAAGAAACTGTGCAGCACGTCGCTTGATGACATGATGAGGCGTACAGGTTCGCCCACGGGTACAGTGAGGTGGTTGAGTTTTTCCACCATGCCGTTGCTGTGCTCGAACTCCCAGTTCCACTGCATGCCGCGAACACGCACGTCGATGGCATTGGCGGGCACCACTGCGCTCTTAATATAACCTTCAAAGCCCCATAAAAAGAGGGCGAACAAGAAGATCAGCGGCGAGAAGGTCCAGAACAGCTCTAGCTTGATGTGGTTGCCCCAGACGCCAGGACGATCGTTATAGGCTTTGCGTCGGTACTTCACGATGAAGTAAATCATCACGCCCATGATCGCGATTGAGAAAATGACGCTGCTCCAGAATAAGAAATAGTAAAGCCAGTCCACCTCGCTTGCGAGGGTTGATGCTTGTTCTGGAAGTTGAAAGGTTGCGCCCTTGACCTTCATGTATCTTTACTCCGTTACCGCGCTTAGATCGCTAATCGCTCTTGATTTGGCGGACGTTGACGCCGTTCACGCCACCAAAACCATCCGAGGAGCATGGCTAGCATGCCCGCTATGAGCGCACCACCGATCTTCATCAGGCTTTCGGCGAAAAGTACGTATTTGGATGCAGAGCCATCGTAACGATAGCAGTAGAGCAAGATTTTATCGGTGGTGGAGATGTATTCGCGCTTCGATGCTTCGAGCAGTGCGAGCTTGAGATCATTGGGTGCGAAGTCGATGCCGTAAAGGTAGCGCGCGATTTTGGCGTCGGGGGTGAGCAGAATGAGCACGGCGTTGTGCGCGTATTGCTCCTGGGCCTGATCGTAGAAGTAACGAAAGCCTGCTGTCTTGGTCATCGCTGTGATGGTGTCGGCATTGCCAAGTAAAAAGGGCCACTGCTGGTCGCTGAGTTTGGTTTGGGTGTACGCCGATAAAACCGACTGGCGTTTGTTTTTGGCCTGGGCAGGTTTTTCCTTGGGGTCGATGCTGATGGTCACCACATTGAAGTCTTCCCCGAGGGTCCAATCGATCTTGTTGAGGGCCCGAGTCGTGCTTTCCATCACCAGGTTACACAGCACCGGGCAGGTATAATAGGCGAAGATCAAAATGGTGGGCTTGCGCTTATCGAGGTAGTTACGCAGACGCGCGCCTTTGCCTAGGTGGTTTGTGAGAGGAAGGTCTAGGGGGATCTGGGCTTCGAGTTTTTCTTCGACGCCCACGCGCTGATCCAAATTGGGCATGGGTCTAGGCGCGCGTGGTGTGCCGAGTTGAGCCTGTGTAGCCTGACTCAACAGCAAGACGCTCATGAAAACGAGCCCGTGTATAGCCACTGGCAGGAGACGCGCTTTAGCTGCGATAGTCCGCATTGATCGCGATGTATTGATGCGTGAGATCACAGGTCCACACCCTGGCTTGCTGCTGTCCTTGTGCAAGGTCGATACGCAATATGATGTGCGTGCCTTGCATGCTTTGCTCAAGCTCGGGTTCATCATAGGCCTGCGGGCTGCCCTTTTTAGCGACACAGTGGTCGTTGATGAAGATGGAGACCGTGTTGACATCGAAGCTGACAGGCGCTTTGCCGATGGCCATGACGATACGTCCCCAGTTGGCATCGCTGCCGGCAATGGCGGTTTTGACCAAGGGAGAGTTGGCGACGCTTTGCGCAACGCAGCGTGCCTCCTGCTCGCTTTTGGTCGACTGGACCTGCACCTCGATGAGCTTCTGCGCTCCTTCGCCATCGCAGACGATTTGTTTGGCCAGGTCTTGCAGTACGTCGATGAGCGTGACTTCAAAGCGCTGCTGATCATCTTCGGTGGCGAGGTCTTTTTCCCCGGTCGCGGCAAGTAGCACTGTGTCGTTGGTGGAGGTGTCGCTGTCGACGGTGATGCTGTTAAAGGACAGGTCTACGCCACGGCGCAACATGGCCTGCAAGGATGCCTGTGGAATCGCTGCATCGGTGAAGACAAAAGCCAACATGGTGGCCATGTTGGGTGCGATCATCCCCGAGCCCTTGGCAAAACCCTGGATGGTCACCTTCTGGCCATTAATGGTCACTTGGGTTGTGGCGAGCTTGGCGTAGGTATCGGTGGTGCGAATGGCATCGGCGGCCTCGTGCCAGGCATCCGCGCGCAACGCTTGGTGCGCTTGGGCAAGACGCTCGGCGATGCTTTGAGCTGCCATAGGCACCCCAATCACCCCGGTGGATGCGATAAAAATCTGCTCGGCCTGGCAGTCTAGGAGCTCGGCTGCCCCTGTTGCGGTGGCCTGCACCAGCGCGTCGCCGTCTGGGCCCGTGAAAGCGTTGGCATTGCCGGCGTTGATGACGATGCCGCGTGCCTCACCTTGACCAAGGATGTGGCGGCACCATTGCACGGGAGCAGCCGGGCATTGCGATTGGGTGAAGGTGCCCGCCATGGTTGTTTGGGGCGGCAAACTCACCAGGCAAAGATCGCGCTCTCCCTCCGCTTTGAGTCCGGTCGCAACACCTGCCAGAGTGAGGCCAGAAATGGGCTTAAGGTCAGCCATATGCGATGGCGCTAAAGGTGAACGCGGCAATGATGAAAAAGAAGCCATGGGGTAGACGCTTGGGCGGATTGTTGCGAGTGGATGAGCTTAGCACAGGGAATGCATGACCATGCGTTTATCCTCTCATTTCTATGCCCGCGATGCCCGTGAGCTTGCGGTATCGCTATTGGGCCAGGTGCTGCAGTGCGATGGCTTGCGTTTGCGCATCGCCGAAACCGAGGCCTACTGGTTTCCAGGTGACTCGGCCAACCATTGCTACCGCGGCAAGACCAAGCGCAATGCCAGCATGTGGGGAGCGCCTGGGCATGCTTATGTGTACCTCTGCTACGGCATTCATTTTATGCTCAACGTGGTGAGCAACCGTGAAGGCGAGGGGGCAGCGGTCTTGATCCGTGCCTGTGAGCCTCTCAGTGGTCATGCGACCATTGCCGCACGACGTCCAAAGGCACGCGGACATGCCACCCTGCGCGGACCGGGATGTGTGGGCGCGGCCTTAGGCCTGGATCGCAGTTGGGATGGCCATTGTCTTTACGAGCCCGGTGGTCTCGAGCTGCACGCAGGTGATTCGCCCAAGGCTATCCTTTGTGGCCCACGCGTGGGCATTAACTACGCTCGCCCCGAAGACCAGGCTGCCT
>CAYWAT010000124.1:0-7339 GCA_964456305.1 uncultured Polyangiales bacterium
GCCTCGTCCCTGCAAGGTGTTCACCAGATCGCTCTCCTTGCTGGTCTCGATGCGTCCCTCGAAAGGACTCCCCCAAGCCATGGACACATAGGCACGCACAGGCATGTCTCGCGCTAGGGCAGGTTCGATCACCGCATCGAAACTCTTGAGGGCAGACGCGATATCCCTACCTATATTATTGCGATTGTGGGTCTCACAAGCACTGATGAAGACAGCGATTTCACGCGCTCCGGCCTTAACCGCACGCTCAAAGCCCCATCCCGTCGCACAGAGCGCCGAATAACGCACCCCTGCATGCGGACGCAGTTGAGCCATGAGCGCATCGGCATCGGCGAGTTGAGGAACGCGCGTCGTCGATACAAAGCTGGTAGCCTCAATGCGCTTCAATCCCGCGTTAACCAAGGCCTCGATCATCTGTTGCTTGGTATGCGTAGGCAGGGTGCAGGCTTCGCTTTGCAACCCATCGCGCATGGAGACTTCGTAAATCGATACGTGCGTCGATGACGTGGTCGACACTGCAGACATGACTTCTTCCTATGCTAGGCGAAAAGAGCAACAATTGTTACCCTGCTTTCTATGCAATCGACCCTATCCGACAGATCTGCGGCCAGCGATGACTTAATCGCCTTCATCAACGCCTCCCCCACCCCTTACCACGCTGTCCAGAGCGTACAGCAACGTTTAGAGGCCAAGGGCTACCGTCGCTTGGACGCAGCGCAGCCCTGGCAGATCAACCCTGGCGATAAGATCTACCTCAGCCAAGGCGATGGCACCCTCGCTGCCTTTTGGTTAGGCTCAAAGGCGCCTTGCGAAACTGGATTTTGCCTCATCGGCGCCCATACCGACTCCCCCAACCTGCGCATCAAGCCCCAGGCCGACATGCAAACGCACGGCGTGCGACAACTGGGGGTGGAGATTTACGGCGGCGTCTTGCTCAGCACCTGGCTTGACCGCGATCTCGCCCTCGCCGGCCGAGTTTATTGGCATAGCAAGCAAGGGCCCACACAAGCCCTAGTCAATATCAACCAAGCTCTGCTGCGCATTCCCAATCTCGCGATTCATCTCAACCGTCAGGTCAATCAACAAGGGCTTCAACTCAATCCGCAGCAGCACATGGTGCCCCTCTATGCCCTAGCGGGAGGCGATACGCCCGATCTGCGCAGCTTGTTGGCCGATGCACTAACCCAGCAGGGCATTAATGTTGCAGCAACGGCGATCACCAGCTGGGATTTGGCCCTCTACGACAGTCAGCCGGCGAGTTATGTAGGCCATGCCGAGACCCTGATAAGTGCGGGACGTCTCGACAACCTAGCCAGCTGCCATGCGGGTCTTTGCGCACTGCTGCGGTTGCAAGACGCACCCGCTCAAAGCTGCGGTATTGTTCTCTACGATCACGAGGAGTGCGGGAGCCGGAGCCATGCCGGCGCTCAGTCGGCTTTTCTGCAGCACACCCTGCGTCGTTTAAGCGAGGCTTACAGTCCCGATAACCCTCAAGGGCATTACCAAGCGATGGCGCGCTCTTGGATGATTTCCGCTGATATGGCCCACGCCCTGCATCCTAACTATCCCGAGCGTCACGACGCCCAACATCGACCCAAGCTAGGCCTAGGACCGGTGATCAAGACCAACGTCAACCAAGCCTATGCCACCGATGCCGAGACACAGGCCTTGTTTCAAGCCGCCTGCCGTAAAGCGAAGGTGCAGACGCAGCATTTTGTCTCCCGCAACGATACCGGCTGCGGCAGCACCATCGGCCCGATCAGTGCCGCACGCCTTGGCATCCGCTGTGTGGATGTGGGCAACCCCATGCTAGCAATGCATTCATGCCGCGAGATGGCTGCAACCTGCGACGTAGAACCCATGATCAAGGCGATGCACGCATGCTTTGACTCAGAACTATGAAACCTTGAGGCCGGGCGCCATCGTGCGCTCCGGTGAAAGCACGCTCAAGCCCTCATTGTCACGCACGGCGAGGATCATCCCCTGCGATTCCAAACCCATCATCTTGCGCGGCTTAAGATTAGTCACCACGGTGACCACCCGGCCCACCAACTGCTCAGGCTGATAGTCTTGCCCCAATCCGGCTAGAATCTGCCGCGGCGCATCGTCCTGTAGCTGCACCATCAAGCGCAGAAGCTTGTCGCTCTTAGGCACCGGCTCCGCACTTTCGATACGCCCAAGGCGCAGATCAACACGGCAAAAGTCATCAAAGGCGATAAATGCATCTTTGGGGGCGTCTTGCTGGGTCTTGGTCATGGCAGAAGGGTCTTTCGAAGTAGGTTGTGTGGATGTATGTGCTGCCGCAGGGCTTGTATGAACCCCAAAGCGCTCTAAGAGGGCGCGTTCTTGGGTCTCGTCAAAGCGAGGAAAGAGAGCCTCGCCCGGTTGCAGCGGAAGCCCCGCACGCAATCCTCCCCATACCGAGGGCCACAAGCTCAAAAGCTCCACAGGCATCAGAGGTTGAAGACCAATTTGCTGCCGCAGGGCATCACACTTCTGCGGCATGAAGGGCCAAAGCATCAGGCTCAGCCAGCGCAGCGACTCCAGCACGTGGTACACCACCTGATTCAAGCGAGCGGCCGCGCCCTCTTTGGCCAGCTTCCAAGGCGCGGTCTGATCAACATAGCGGTTGGTGGCGCTCACCAGCTCCCAAATAGCATCCAGGGCTTTTTGCGGCGCCGTGTCCTCGAGATGTTGGGCACTTTGGCGCGCAACCCGCTTGGCCAAGGCCACCAAGTCCGTGTCTTCCTGCGCATTCGTCTCGAGATCGATGGCTGGGACCTTGCCCTCACAATGACGCATGGCGATACTGCTCACGATGCGGTTGAGCAGATTGCCCAGACCGTTGCCCAAGTCGCCGTGATAACGCGCCAACAAGGCGCTGTGGCTAAAATCACCATCCTGTCCCAGAGCAATGTCGCGCATGAGATAATAACGCAGCACATCGGTGCCCACCGCTTCGCAGATGGGCTCCGGCGGAATGAAATTGCCCGAGCTCTTCGACATCTTCTCGCCATTAACGGTCAACCAGCCATGCGCCCACACCTGAGTAGGCAACGGGATCGCCGCGCTCATCAAAAAGGCCGGCCAGTAGACCGCATGAAAGCGCAGTATATCCTTGCCGACGATATGCTTGAGCTCGGCATGGGGGGGCCAAAAGCAATTCATGCGTGCCGAGGCCTCTGCCGGCTGGGCCTCTGACGATGTAGCGGGGGCATCCAAGGCGCTGAGGTAGTTCGCCAAGGCGTCGAGCCACACATACATCACATGCTCGGGGTTCTCGGGAATCGGCACCCCCCAACGGAAGGTGGTGCGGGAGATGGACAAGTCGCGCAGGCCCTCGCGCACGAATTGTTTGACCTCATTAAAGCGTCCCTGGGGCTGAACAAAGTCCGGATGTTCTTCATAGAAGGCCAAAAGCGTGTCGGTATAGTTGCTTAACCGGAAGAAGTAGCTGGATTCGCGGACTTTCTCGACCGGCTTTTTGGTCACCGGGCTGAGATTGCCCTCCAGCAGTTCTTTTTCGGTGTAGAACATCTCCTCGGATACCGAGTACCAGCCTTCGTATTCGCCCATGTAGATATCGCCGCGCTCCACCAAGCGTTGCCACAGCCTCTTGGCATGCATGATGTGGCGCGCATCGGTGGTGCGGATGAAGTGGCCGGGCTGGCAATGCAGCACCGTACACATGTCGCGGAAGGGGGGCGCCATGCGATCGACAAACTCCTGCGGACTGAGCTGCTCCTCGGTGGCGCGGCGCTCGATCTTCTGGCCGTGCTCATCGGTGCCTGTAAGCATAAAGGCCAAGCGCCCCTGCAGCTGCGCGTAACGCTTCAGCAAATCGGCAACAATGGTGGAATAGGCATGACCGATATGAGGTCGATCATTCACATAATAGATAGGCGTAGTGAGGTATAAAGGCCGAGTATCCACAGACATGGCTGCGTCCATGACATGCCAAAGCCCATCGTGGCAAGAGAGAGCTGGCCCCACTCCAGATTTAGTATTATACTCGGGGTGTTATCTAGGAAAAGAGTGAAGCGCTATCCTAATTCTCCCACGGTTAAGCTCTGTTTGACCTTGGGTGGGTGGGCCTAACTGCTGTCCTGGGTGCATATGATGAGTGTATGAGTAAACATGCATCCAACCTCGGTTTTGTCCCCAGTCGGAAGGCGTCACACCTGTGCGCTCATCGTCGATATATATAGATACCAATCCATGAAAGGCGCACAACGATGTCATTTAAACTATTTGTAGGCGGACTCAGCTGGGATACCTCCGAAGACAGCATGCGTAATGCATTCCAGTCATACGGAGAGCTCACGGAATGCAAGATCGTCACTGATCGATATACAGGACGTTCCCGGGGCTTCGGCTTTGTTACGTTTGCGAACGCAGAAGACGGCTCCCAAGCCATGCAGAATCTCGACGGGAGCGAACTCGATGGGCGCAACATTCGAGTCAAAGAAGCAACTGACCGACCTCCACGTTCCAACAACCGCGACTTCGGTGGCGGTGGTGGCGGCTACGGCGGTGGCGGCGGTGGTTACGGCGGCGGTGGCGGCGGCCGAGACCGACGTGGCGGCGGTGGCTCAAGGCGCGGCGGTGGCTCAAGGCGCAACAACGACGACTGGTAAGCTTCGTCCTTGCCCTGCGGCCTGTTCCGCGCATGGTAGGGCACCCAATACCCGCCTAGTATTATGATCTACCGCAAACTTGGCCAAAGCGGCCTTAATGTAAGCCTGATCTGCCTCGGTACCATGACCTGGGGCGAACAAAACAGCGAGCGTGAAGCCCACGCTCAGCTTGACCTCGCCCTGGAGCGCGGTCTCAACTTCATCGATACCGCCGAACTTTACGCCGTCCCACCACGTGAGGAAACGCAGGGCCTCACCGAGCGTTACCTGGGCAGTTGGCTTGCCCAACGGGGTGGGCGCGATCGCATCATTCTGGCCACCAAGGTCATCGGGCGTTCGCAAGGACTCAAGTGGATACGCAATGGCGGCGGTCTGACGCGTGAACACATCAACGCGGCGGTCGAAAGCAGCCTCAAACGGCTCAACACCGACTACATCGACCTCTATCAGCTGCATTGGCCGGACCGGCGCGTCAACAACTTCGGCGAACTGGACTACACCCACGAAGAGCGCCACGAGGCGGCAAGCCTTGAGCACACTCTCGAAGCCCTGCAGGCGCTGGTCAAAGCCGGCAAGATCCGCCACGTGGGCCTCTCCAACGAAACCCCATGGGGCACCATGCGCTGCCTGCAACTGGCGCAGACCCAAGGACTCCCGCGAGTGCAGAGCATTCAAAACCCCTACTCCCTGCTCAACCGCAGCTTCGAGGTAGGTTTAGCCGAAGTGGCGATCCGCGAGCAATGCGGCCTGCTCGCCTATTCGCCTCTGGCGATGGGCATGCTTACGGGCAAGTACCTCAAAGGTCAGCAACCCGAAGGCGCACGTCTCACCCGCTTCAAGCAAATGAGCCGCTACACCTCCGCCAAGGCTCACGCGGTCTCGGCGCGTTATGCCGATGTCGCAGAGCGCTTTGGACTGACGATGACACAGATGGCCCTGGCCTTCGTTAACCAGCGCAGCTTTGTCACCAGCACGATCATCGGCGCTACAAACCTAGAGCAGCTGGAAGAAAACATCGCCAGCGCCGAGCTAAGCCTCTCGCAAGAGGTAATCGACGCGATCAACGACATCCATCGCGACGTCCCCAACCCCTGTCCCTGACTTTGCGCCTATTTTCTTAGTAAGTTCGTAGAGTGTAGCGAAGCGCCCTAACATAATTCAGCGCATCGCTTTCATAAAACCATTCACATCGAGTTAAGAGCGCCAATCGCAGACCTCTCGTGACGGGCAAAGCAAATTGTAGCCTCACCCATCATAAGCGGAGCCTGGGTTAACCGATGCTTATAATGAGCAGGTCATTCTGTGATACAAAGCTAACCTGCTCATAACGATATTTTCTTAGCAGAACCAATCAGTAAACAAGGTAATACTGGGTAACCGCTAGCGACTTCCCATAGTTTCGTGTTGCTCGATGGTTCTATACTCAGGAGGCACACAAAAACAGGCACCGTCTAGGCTACGCTCGGAAGTTGAATCTTTCGACAAGCGACGAACTAGCAAGTTACTTACCGACGTCGTGCCTAGATCCTTAAGTCCTGTAACCTTACAAGGCTTTGGAGTAGGTTTAGTAGCTAAAATCGCCATTATAGCTTGGCATCTATAGTACCCGGGGATATTAGGTACGACAATCTCACCATAGGTTCCATCCGCGCCGCCAAGCAGTCCCACCGATCTAAGTCGGCGAAGGTCGTAAACAGCATCACGACCCTTAAAAAGACCAAGCTCGTCGGTAAAATCATTGAGTAGGTCAGCAGCGACAGTTAACTCCTCAGCGACTTCTCTCGCTGCAGCCACACTTGGATAGGCAGTTGTGCCGTCAGGAACTGGGGCATCATAGGTAATGTGACCATTACTATCTCGTGTGCCCTCGATGATCGTGTAGAGGCCCACTGTCGCAATTGCCGCAAGCCCAATCGCCTCTTTTGTCAGAACGACGCCAAACACAGCAACCGGGGCAACCTTATCGCTTGAGGTGGCTTCGGCACTGTCGGATGGGGCACAGCCCTGCGCGATCAAAGCTGTCAAGCTCAATAAAAGAAGGTTAAGACGAATAGAGTATTTCATAAGACTTCCTTGGTAATAAGCAGTAGTAAGTTGACTAACAATGCCGCTGCTAAGCAGCTAATCTCAGCAGGATTTGACATAATTAAGCAAGATCGACAAGGAGACGCTCAATGCACCCTTTGCCTTCTGGGGTGATATACTGGCTCCACACACTGGCCAAGAAGTTCTGCGCACTCGCCAGAGAGCTTCGCGCAACCACCAGAAAGCTTCGCACACCCTGGCGGAAGCTTCGCACAACTTGGAATTGGCTTCGCACACCCTGGAGTGGGGCGATTTTGGGGTGTAAAGATGCTTCAAAATTGTAAATCGAAGCATATGGCTCTCTTGCGCGGGACTCTCCATCCCGGGTAGGGAACCCCAGAGTTCGGTGGAGAGGCTTCCTGGTTGCCTGCACGGAGCTTTCTCGCGGATGCGCGTGATTTGCCCCTGCTTGCGCGGAGCTTAAAGCTGCCTGTGCGAAGCAATTTCTACGTTGTGCGAAACTTCCTGGCGACTGTGCGAAGCTTCAGGACGCATTAATGAAGCTTAGCGGCACGATATGCGGAAGAAAAAACTCAATGGTTTCATCGGCCCGTGCATTTAATTAGAAAAAAATCCCAAATGTAGTGAATCAGACTGCATGTGCTTCGTTTGTATAC
>CAYWAT010000125.1:0-7319 GCA_964456305.1 uncultured Polyangiales bacterium
GGGATTTATGGCGATGATGTGCAGCTCGGCGTCGAAGGCGTAAGTGCGGATGACGATACCGCAGTTGGTTTCACAGAAGACAGTCTGCTGAGCTTTGCAAACCTTGGTGATCCCTTCGATAAGAATGACAGTCCGAGCACGGCGTCTCTGAGCCTTGCGTTCTGGGTTTATCTTGCAAGTGAAGATAGCGGCAGTGCTTCATTGGTATCCTACGCGGTGGCAAACAAAGACAACGCGTTCTTGCTTTTTTATAACAATGATAGCCTTCTTGTTTTTCGTGATGGTTCGATCAACACCAACCTGGTTTTGCCCAGGGATCAATGGGTGCATCTTGCGGTTACATGGGATAGCGGTAGCAACGCCTTGCTTGTTTATCTCGACGGTCAGGAGGAATTCAACGGCACCTTGTCTGGTGATGACTTGCCTACCGGCGGCAACTGGGTGCTGGGACAGGAGCAAGATAGTGTTGGCGGTGGTTTTAACTTAAGCCAAGCTCTGACCGGGAGCATCGACGAGCTGCTGATGTTTTCGCGCGTCCTTAGTGCAGAGGAAGTGCAACTATTGGTTGATACTGCTTTTTAAGAGCTTGGACGCGTTTTCTTTTGCATGTGAATGGGACGCCATTTTGTTGTGATCGGCCGGGTACTCTGGCATAAACGATCGCTTCGAGGCGCGCATGCAGTATCCCCATGACGAACTTTATCGACGACGGCGAGCGTTGGTGATCCTAGCAATGGGGGTAACTTTATTAGTCATGAGTTCGGTGGGGTGGACAATGCGGCAAGGAGTACACACTGCAGCGCAACCGAAGCGTCCAAAGCGAGTTCGCGTGCCGATGCCACCGCAGCCAAAAGACTTATTGGAGCCAGTGGCGTTGAACCGCCAGAAATTGGTATTCCCTGAACGACTTATCACGCTACCAAATCAAGATCAGAGGCACCGTAGCGGTATCGATGCCGATAGGGCAACTGTTGTAGAGATGAATGACTCTGCTGTGAGTGAAGACGACGCGTTAACTCGCACCGCACCTCCAGTGTTGGCGCCACGTGGTGAGCCCGGACTTTATTCACTCCATGTGATGTCCTATGCGCGCGAAGTGGAAGCCTATCGTTTTGCACGTGCGCTGCGTGCGCAGGGGCACCGCGCCTTTGTTCAAGAGGCGCACGAACCACAGCGACCGGTGATGTGGAGGGTGCGTATCGGTCCCTTTGGCAGTCGTCGTGAAGCGCGCAGCTACAGTGAAACCTTCGAAGCCTCGCAACACCTCTATGCGCGAGTGGTCAGGCGGCGCGCAGGTCGCAATTAAGTCCCGACGATTTTCAGCACCAGCTTAAATTGCTGAATGATGCTCTTCGATATGCTTCAGCAGACCTTCGCAGGCTGATTTGCAAATTTGAAAAACCTGCTCAAAACCCTCTTCGCCACCGTGATAGGGGTCGGGCACATCCGCATCGGCGGGACTTTGTGCGTCAAAGCTGCGCATCATCCTTACCTTGGCTTTGGCAGCATCATCGGGCGCCATATCGAGTACATTGCTGCGATTACGCTGGTCCATCACAACCAAGTAATCAAAATTGTCAAAGTCACTGGGCTGGAACTGACGTGCACGGCTAAGCAGTTCGATACCGTGTCCTTGAGCGGTAGCGCGGGCGCGCTCATCGGCGGGTTTGCCCACATGCCAGTTGCCTGTGCCGGCGCTGTCGATGTGAATGCGGTCGCTCCACCCTTTCTCGTTGACGAGGTGATGCATGATGCCTTCGGCCGTTGGTGAACGGCAGATATTACCGAGACAAACAAAACAGATACGTGTCATATAACCCTTATAACATTGGTGTCTCGATGCGAATCAAGTCTTTGTGTTGACTAAGAATGCGACCCCCTTGTCGAGCTAGGTCGAGAACATGAATGGCGCGTTGCCTTAATCGCTGCATGACTTCTGGGTGTGGATGTCCAAAGCGGTTGTTAGCTCCTCGACTAATCACAGCGATGCGTGGTTTTACCGCATCGAGAAAGGCTGCGGTGGAGGAAGTTTTAGAGCCGTGGTGCGCTACCTTCAATACTTGTGCACGTAGAGTTTCGGTGGGGTAACGCGCCAGGATCTGGGCCTCGGCTGCTTGCTCGATGTCTCCGGTGAAGAGCCAGCGTTGATGGTGATAACGCAGCATGAGAACGAGCGAGTTGTCATTGAGACCATAGCCCGAGTTGGCACGTGGGCAGGGCCACAGAAGTTTTAACTGCACCTGATTGCGTGCATGTGTACCGCAAAGAGTATCGGGGTAACGCACCTGAGTTCCCTTGAGCCTAAGCTGGCGAACCCATTTTGATAGCTCTCCCTGTGGGTCCTCTGTTTCGGATTGTCGGTTCAGCCAGAGCTCTCGCACGTGAATTCCTCCTCGGATGAGCGCCGTGAGACCACGGTAGTGATCCGGATGCGCGTGGGTAATAAGCGCAAGGTCGATATGTGTGCGCCGACGTGCGCGCAACAGAGGCAATAGCGCTCGTTGTCCTGGGTCGTTGTGTCCGTTTAACGTCCCGCCAGCATCGATAAGCATGAGGTTGCCATCGGGGAGATCGATCAACGTGCTGTCTCCCTGACCTACATCAACGAAGGTAAGGCGCAAACTGCCCTCAGGCTGCTCGACATTAGTTAAGTGCCATTCGAGAACACCAATAACCGCACTGGTGATTAGGAGTGTGCCCAGCCAGGCTCGACCGGTCCGAGCATTGAGCAAAAGCAAACAACCTAGAGCTAAGACCAGTCCCTCTGTATTGCTCATCGGTGGCAGTTTGATATCGGGCAGTGCGTGAGCGAACTTCTCTATATGGTGAACGCTGCCATTGATAGCAGCATTGTAAATCCAGCTGAGCGATGCCGCTCCTGGTGCTGCACAGCTCAGCCACATCGAAAGCGAAAAACTCGCGGGAACCAGAACAAGACCAAACCAAGGTGTGATTATGACATTGCTGATCAGACCGGCGAGAGGGACTTGGCCAAACACCCATGCTACGCAAGGAAGGGTTGCGATTTGCGCGCGCAGGCTGGGATAGGCAATGCGGTGTAGACCCTTGAGGGCGATATGCCTGCGAGATGGGCGTGGCTCGAGACTGGAAATAAGCGCGTAGGTTCCGACGAAGGATAAAACAAAGCCCAGCTCTATGCTGTATTCGGGACATAGCCAGATCATTGCGATAAGAGTGATCGCAATGCTTTGTCGAGAGTGAATGCGGCGATAACCAAGACTTCCAAGGAGAGCGATACTGCTCATCCAACCAGCGCGACATGCACTTGGATTCATGCCACTGAGCAGCACATAGGCCCAGAGGCAGGGTAGGCTGCATAGGTTGATCCATCCTTGCATGCTCCATCGCGCGCTGAGGTAGGGTAGCCAGCGCACTACAAGTCGCAGAATGGTGACGACAATAAAAGCGACACAGTGAATGTGTAGACCCGAGACTGCCAGTAAATGCACTATGCCCAGCTCGCCAAGACTTTGACGTAAGCTGGGGTTGAGTGTGTATCCCTCCCCCAGTACCAAGGCACGGGTAATCTCCAGAGCACTGCCGTTCAGGTAACCTTCGAGATTCTGTGCTAAGTCCTGACGCACTCTGTGGAGCCAGCGTTGCCATCGTGTGGTCTGCTTTAGAACCTCAACGTAACTATCGGGAGCAAGGATGCCGATGAAGCGAGGATTGCTGCTGCTGAACCAATGACCGTGAGGACTTGGGTTGCGGTAGCGCTGCCTTTTTCTCAGCTGCGCCAAAAACTGTACCTCGCTACCGGGGATAAGTTCGCTTCCGTATAAGCGCATCTTAAAATGTCGATGCACCTTGGCTGCCTTGGATACTTGTATTGCGTAGTGGATCTTGACGTCGCTGTAGTGCTGCCTTGTCGCGGACGCTCTGCCATAGCGCACAACCCATCCGCGTGCGCGCACGAGTCCGTGTAGTGTCTCTTCGTGCTTTAAAGTACTGCTGGATGCCGATGAAGCGCCGTGACTTAGAGCGAGTAGGGCGACAGCGGTGAGCTGCAGGCCGCGAATCAAGGTTGGGTGGAGTAATGATCGCACCTTGGAAAAGCAGCAGAGGACGGTGAGTCCCACACCGATTGCGATGCATGCCGCGATGTGGAGTCTACCGCTGTTGTGTGTCCCCACCGCACTGCCAAGCCACCATATGCCAGCGATGTAAGCGAGCATATATGCTGCGACGCAACAATAATGCGTAGCACGTGCTCAGTCATATCGCGTTGTTGTGGGTACGATGGTGGCGCCACAGAAGACATGCACCGGGTTGACCCGGCAGGGTGAACTCGCTAGCGCTTCGGCTGTGCGAGTCGCCTATGGATGTTGTATTGGGGGGGTGTCGACGATGCTTCTGGCATTGTTGCTATCGAGCAATGTCGGAGCTCATCACGGCGGTGGTGGTATTGGTCGCAATGGCTCGAGTGCCTTAGGGCTGGGGTACTTGGGTCAGGGCTGGCTGCTGCGTTCTCAGTTGCAGTTGGACCAATGGTTGATGCGTATCGAAGAAGAGCGCAGCTTTCGCGATCCCATTGCCGAAGATGCCTTGTGGTGGTGGCAACAGGCTCAGTTGACCCATGCCTGGGCATCGTGGGGAGCGATGACGATGGCTCTGCCTTGGGCCTTTCGTTTTGCCTATGGTGCGAAGGATCAACAGGGCTTGGGCGACTTGCAGGTGGGAGTGCGCTTATTGCCCTGGTCATCTGATGCGCACGGCATGGCTGCGCTGGTTAGTGCTCAGTTGACCTTGCCAACCGGCAGCTCGGAGCCTGGTTTCAGTACTCGCTCGGTGGTGGGTCATGTGGCGACTACCTTTATGATCAAGGTCGCTGATTGGATGTTGCTACAAGCGGAAATCGCTGCCCGTCTGAATGTAGCAGCGCGACCTCAGGTTGCCTTGCTTTACACCTTTGAATCACGCGTTGCGCTTCTTGATTGGCTACAGCCCTTGCTTGCTGTTCAAGGACAAAGCTTTGTGCGCAGCGGTGAGGCGGTCTCGCTGCAGGCTTTGCCTTCGCAGCAACGAGAGGCTGGCGATACCGTCGTTATACTGGAGCCAGGACTTGCTTTGTATGTTCAGGATGCGTGGGCCTTGCGCGGCAGTGCTTGGGTGCCACTCACTACGTTGCGCGACTTTGATTGGGGGAGTTCCCTTTCCTTGCAATGGGCATTGCCGCCTTAGGGATACCTGTTGAGTTTGCGTTGCAGGGAGCGTCGGTGGATGCCCAGGAGTTTGGCTGCTTGGCTGATGTTGCCATTGCAGTCGCGCAGGACACGGTGGATGTGTTCCCACTCCACCGTTGCTAGCGAAGGCACCTCTGTGGCTGGTGTTGTCTCTGCGGGCTGTGCATCCGTTGCATCAGAGGGTGTTTCTAAAGGTGTGTGCAGCGCTGCTTCGATGGCATCAATATCTGCGGGTTTGGTCAGATAGTGTCTTGCCCCGGCTTGGACTGCGGCCACCGCAGTGGCGATGCTGCCATAGCCGGTGAGCACGACGATACGAATGTTCGCATGTGCGTCGCAGAGCGTGTTCACTAAGGACAGTCCGTATTGATCGGGCAAACGTAGGTCGATAAGCGCGTCGGTTAGGCTGTAGTGAGCGCTTTGCTGGCATGCCTCGGCATGGGTTGCGGCGCTAAGCGTACGCAGTCCGCGTTTTTCAAAACCGTAGCAGAGCTGGGCCCGTAAGACTTCGTCGTCTTCGACAATAAGCATGCAGCGCGCCGTCATGGCTTTGCTTTCGCTGCCGGATTGCCCGAGGACTCTGACGTCACTAGCCACAGAGCATTGCTATCAATAAGCGCAATGCGTTGACTCGCGGAATCCCAGGCAAGCGCTATAGGCATCGTAAGACTTGACCACTGCTTGGGACGCCAGAGCTCAAGATGAGGCTTGCTACCGAAATGCCTTATCACGATGCCATAAGGCGTGAGATAGGCGTAGCGTTGACCATCGGTGGACACCTGTGGACCTGCAGGCAGTGGCAGTGTTTTGTTCGCAGGCCACTCGGATAGGGTCGCGTTTGTCGTGAGCGGCGCGTGAATGCGTAACAAGCGATGACCGTTGGCGAGCAAGATTCCTTGTGGAACCCAGGCTATAAGAGACCACCCTCCTGATGAGGGGATACTCTTTGGTTCAGCGGTCGGTGTGCATTGAGCATTGCTGGGAGCGAACAAGATTTCGGTGGGATTTGCTGCGCCCTTGCTTTGCAGATGCAATGCATGACCTCGGCATGATCGGTAAATGCCCAGCCATGTGCGTTGACCATCAGGACTGCGAGCTTGCTGTTTTTGTAGCGTCGAGGCGTGGGGCTGTTTTTTGCCTGTGTTCAGATTCACGATCCACGGCGGCGTGCTGTGGATGACCACATGTTCAGCATCGCGAAAGCTTAGATGATTTGAGTTAACCTGTGTTGGGTTTAGCGCCTCTTGTAGTGCAGCGACTTTACGCATAGTTGGCTTTTTTAGGGCCTGGTGTTGGCTCAGGGCGCGAAGCAATTCAGAGCCAAATGACTTGGGCGCCTTGAGCTTTTTGTCCTGGTCAATCTTTGTTGCGGTATCGAGAGCAGCCTGCACATGTCCTTGTCGCGCTTGAGCAAGGGCGATGGTTGTCATCGCCTCGACCGCCGCTTTTGAGGTTCCGCAGCGGTTGTGGCGTTGCAGATTCCAACCCAGCTGCGCCTGGCCGCTTTCGTCACAGACCTGCTGATAAAGCATCAGGGTTGCCCGAGCGAGTGGTTGGGCTGCCTGGGGTTGGGCTGCGAGCAGTTGCTTGGCGTCGTGCGCGTAACGACGCAGGTCTTGTTCTGGGTAAGCGTAGTCGCGAATCAAGCCATTAGGACGGTTAAGAAAAGGAAAGCTGAGAGAAAGAGGGTTAGGTTTGGCGTTGGGCCACGCAAGGCTAAGCAGAAGATCGTCATGATTGTCGTGATCCACATCCTTGGGCTCCCAGGTCCATGTGGGCGAAGATGTGCTTGACGATCTTTGCCAGCGAAAGTCGATGTCCTTACGGAAACTACTGGTGCTGCTGATAAGCCAGCCGTAGTACACCTGTTGAGGCTGCGCTTCGCCTTCGCATTGCCAGGTCCAGGTTGCCTCGATGTGCTTGGGAGCAAACCAGGTAAGCTGTGGATTGGTGATGGTGCATAGCGGCGATGGGGCGGCTTGGGTCGCGATGGATTTCAAGGTGAGGATACGCTCTGCGTCATCCTGCTGCGCCACATAGAGCTGCACAAGGCTCTCTTGCGTACTCGTTAGAACAAGCGCTTCTTGCTTGTCGTCACCGTTGAAGTCCGCAGTG
>CAYWAT010000126.1:0-7247 GCA_964456305.1 uncultured Polyangiales bacterium
ACCGCTTTCCTTTTGGCTGCAATAATGCCCGCGGGCGGCCGCGAAGATGTCAACGCAGGGGAATCATGCTTCGATTTACTTGTTGCGTAGAGAACTGGGCACGCAAAAGCAAACGCCGTCGAGCACTTCACGAGACTCCGGGGTAAGAGGATTAAGAAGTGCCGTGGTAATGGCTAGACTCTGGTAGATGTCGCTTGTTCGGAAAGGCGCAAAACATTTTCCGTGCACCATTTGGTTCCAAACATCTAATCGGCAAGATGCCCTATTGCTGTATCCCTCCCGAACCACGGCACCATAGCCTTTTAGATGGGCTTCAATACGTCGCAAATCATACGTCCCTTTATGGTCATTTAACCCGAGAGTCGTAGCAATCCCATCACCTAGATTCAGAGCCTGATCCAATCTACCGAGAGCGTCCATGCTCATAGGTCCCACCGAACCACTAGGCAAAGTGCCCTCATAGCCTGACTCAACCTCAATCGCTTGAATGCCATCAATAATTTCACCAATGTAGTGAACACCAACCAGGCTGATCGCCGCGGTTGCTATCAAGGGAACAACATAAATGCCAGCCTGAACATATTTTCTCGCTTCATAAGCGTTTGCGTCTGACTCATCAGGAGCGCAACCCTGGACCGTTAAGGTCATTGAAAGAAGCAGAGGGATAATCAACGTACGTAAACAAATCATCATAATACCTCATAATCAGGCCCTCCTACATGGGGGCAACTTGGGGCCGGCAACCTAGTGAGATAATCCCATCTCGTCAAATCAATCCATCAACAAAGGCAGCGAGGGCTTCGAGATGGCTGTCCGCACGCCCTGAGGCGCAACGATGGCTTCGTGGAGGCCGCCGCGGACGTCGCATTTGGGTGAAACATACCTCCCCAGCGCTGAACAGCCTTCGCAAACTGCTGAACAGGCTTCGTTTTTACTGAACAGCCGCCGCAATCCGCTGAACCGCTTTCCTTTTGGCTGCAACAAGGCCCGCGGGCGGCCACGCAGACGTCAACGCAGGGGAATCATGCTCCAGTTGTGCCGAATCGCGCTAGCCCGCTGCGCATGCCTTGCTCTTTAGGGCGCGATGCAGGACGATTGAGCGATGTCTGAGTTGATTTTTGAGGTCAGCGACAGCGGCGACGGTGGCTACACTGCCGAATGCCTCACCGAGGCCATCGTTTGCCAAGCCGACGACTGGCAGCAGCTGCGCGAAGAGGTGCAAGACGCGGTGAGGGGTCATTTCTTCGACCGCACGCTGCCCACGCGGGTGCGCCTGCATTGGGTGCGCGACGAAGTGCTGCACGTTGCATGAAAATCCCCCGCGACCTTAGCGGACGCCAGTTGGTGAAGGTGTTATGCGCTCGATGGGCATACGCCGAGGTACACCAAGTAGGAAGCCATGTCATTTTGCAGACAGACCTCCCTTCTCGACAACGCATTACCGTTCCGGCGCATAAAACTCTGAAGATTGGGACCCTCAACGCCATTTTGCGCAGCGTTGCCGCTCATAAAAGGGTGTCTCGGGAAGAATTGCTCACAAGTCTGGCTAAGATGTAGCGAGAGCTTGATGCGACGTGAGCCATCTGGCTGCACCTACCCGGCAACCCTTCGGCAAGGCGAGAGCGGGGCTTGAATCGTAAGGGGGCATGGCTTAGATCGGGGCGACTTCATTTCATTCCCACGCGAATTATCCCAAGAGGCCTTATGAGTACTTCCCACGCCGCTGCCCCGACGCCCACGATTAAGGATACGCCTCCCGCGGCGGTGCAACAGGACCTCAATCAGCTGCGCGAGGCTCTCGACAGCGCCATCCCAAGCAAACAGGTGGACCGCAACTTGCTCATCGCCACCTGGAACATCCGCGCTTTTGGCGATTTGACCGACGCCTGGACCGCCGGCAGCGACGACAGCCCCAAACGCGACCTACGCGGCCTGCGCGCCATCGCCGATATCATCGCGCGCTTTGATGTGATCGCCATTCAGGAGGTCACCGGCAATCTGCGCGCCCTGCGTCACCTGCTCAAATACTTGGGACCGCAGTGGACCTTCTTGATGACGGATGTCACCCGCGGCGGCCAGGGCAATGGCGAGCGCATGGCCTTTGTCTTTGACCAACGCCGGGTGCAGCTCTCGGGTTTGGCCAGCGAATTGGTGGTCCCCCCCGACTGGTTGGACGAACTCGCCCCCGATTCCCTCTCCCGTCAGTTCGCGCGCACCCCTTATGCGGTGAGTTTTCGCGCCGGCAGCAGCACCTTCATTCTGGTAACGCTGCACGTGCACTACGGCAAGCATGCGAGCGAGCGCATTCCCGAGCTGCAGGGGATTGCCCGCTGGCTGGACGACTGGGCCACGCGCAGCAATCGCTGGCATCACAATCTTATCGCCCTCGGCGACTTCAACATCGACCGCCGCGGCGACGCCCTTTGGCAAGCCTTCACCTCCACCGGCCTCACCGTGCCCGAGGCGCTGCATCAGGTGCGCCGCTCTATCTTCACCCGCGAGGGCGACGATCCACAGCTGGGCAAGTTCTACGACCAAATCGCCTGGTTTAGCGATGCCAGCGGCAAGGCCCGCCTGTCGATGCCCCTGCTCAATGCCGGTAGCTTTGACTTCCTGCCCCACGTCTATGGCGACCAAGACCTGAGCAAAGCCTCCATCTCCTATCGCCTCTCCGACCACTACCCCCTGTGGGCCGAGTTCTCCACCCGCAGAGAGGACTGAGGTGAATGCGAAGGCGTCGTTTTCTTGGGTTACTGCTTATGAAAACGCTGAAGGCGTTTGATCACAGCGTATCAGGTCCCATCGCACTGGAAATGTATGTGATGAGACCCGATTAGATCAACTCACCTATGGTTCATCAGATGGCACGCAAAGACATGCCCCGTGCAATCGCTCATTATTACGATTGTCGTTCCTAAATATACGCGCTGCTATAGTTGTCACTATATTAGGCAGGCCATTTCTATAACATTCTCGTGCGATGACCTTTTGCGCTATCGTGAGGCTACAAACGACATAGTCTAGCCTTTTAGGATCAAGCCGTTCGCCATAACCAGCAATATTCCGATGGAATCGACGAATATCAAAGGGACCTTTTCGAGGATCGATTCCTAGAGCTGCACCTAGCTTTACACTGTACCTACTGTAAGCAAGATATTCTTCCGCCTGCCTTATTGCTGCCGCCTCACTGGTAAAACCACCTTTGGTGCCCTGGGGCGCAGTAGTTGGCGCGGTGTAACGATACACTGCCATTTCATTATCAGGACCAATACGTCTTACGAGCTCATAACCTGCCCAAATTGTAAGCGTTGTAGCTATGATGGGGACTGCTGGAGCAACCAAATAAAAAACACCAGATTTTTCGTTGATACGTTGCGAATCAAACGAGGCTTCATCCGAAGCACATCCTTGAATCAACAAAGCACCTACAAGAACTAAACTAACTATTAACGGACTTGCTCTGAGCATAAGTTCATCTCCTATTCATATTAAAGTTTGTAAATTAACAGCGATAGCGGCCCTACCAGCTTGGTTTCACCGTCGCAACCTGAGGGCGCCCCATCATAACTACCGCAGCACATCATCGATCAGCGTATCGCGTGTTTTAAACGTGGTTGTTAGCGCTTCACATAATGCAACTCTCCGACCACTACCCCCTGTGGGCCGAGTTCTCCACCCGCAGAGAGGACTGAAGGCAAGGGGGAGCGACCCACGCGCAGATATCCTGCTACTTAGAGTGCACAACAGGCCCGTTTGGGGTGTCTTACTCTTATGCACGCCTTAGACCGCCCTCGATTTGCTTTGAGCTTGAGCGCGCCCGGACCGCAGGAGCGAAAATGTATAGAGAGACACTCTTTGATTGCCAGGCGCTGCTACCTGCTTCGCAGGCGTTCGCTTCGCTCACACGCAGCCCACAGAGTCTGCTGCTTCGCAATAGTCGTTGTGCTTGGCAGCCGGACGAAAGCCAAGGGCAGAGTGAAGCGAGGGTGGTCTATCGCGTCTGTCGTTCCAAGGTCTACCCCCATGTTGTACACATCCTCCCCTTTCCATTCACCCAACGCCCCGCCCAGTTTCCTGCAGCGCTCGCTTTCCCACTACACTGTTGCAAGCAGGACGCGTACCATGTACCTAAGCCCTGCTAGAACGTCCCGTGTCGCGTTAAAGCCGGCAGTTTCCTCGTTTCCACACGCTCTTATGACTCAACAGGCCCACGCCGACAGTGCAGAATCGATTCGAGCGAACTTCGAGCGTTATGCGCCGATGGTCTACCGCCGCGCCCTGCGTATTTTGGGCAATCCCGACGATGCCCAGGATATGACTCAAGAGGTTTTCATTCGCGCCTTCGAAAAAGCCGAGCAATTCGAGCAGCGCAGTCAGATTTCCACCTGGCTTTATCGCATCACCACCAATCTCTGCCTCAATCGCATCCGCGACAGTAAACGCCGGCGACTCATTCAGACCGAGCAGATCAAACCCATGCAGGAACTGCGCGCATCCGGTACGATGCCCAGCGACGCGCTTATCACCGTGCATCAAATGCTAAAAAAGGTGGATCCAACCTGTGCCCAAGCCGCCATTTACACTTATGTGGACGGCATGAGCTACGAGGAGACCGCATCCCTCTTAGGCGTCTCCAGACGCACCGTATCCAACCTGCTTTCACGCTTTCAACAGGAGGCCATCGCCCATCTAGGTCCGGCATCCGGCCAGCCTAAGCATGCCCATGAGAAAGGGGGCGAATCATGAACCCCGCCGAGAAAGCATGGCCTCGTTCCCAGGACGATACGGGCATTTCCGACTTGCAACTCGACCGCTACATGCTGGGCGAGATCGAATCGGCCGCCGAAAGGCGCGCGGTGGAGATGTACATCGCAACGCATCCCGAATGTCAGCAACGGGTCGCCAACTGGGGCAAAGAATGGGAGTCGCTAGGCCGCGACACGCAGCAACGCTCCCTCGATGCCGTCCTCAAGGCGGTGCAAGGTCACAGGCCAAGGGCCGATGCGCCGCACGAGGCCATCGACCAAAACGCGGCAGGCCAAGACAGTGGTACAAAAGCCTGGTTTCCAGCTCTGGCCGCCAAGCCATGGGTGTGGACGCTACTCCCCGCGACCTGCATCGTCTTGCTCGCGGTATGGCAGCCTTGGCAGTCGTCTCTATCTCCTTTAGACACGCCGCAACCCGGGGTTGAAACCGGCGCAAACCCACCCGAAGAGGTGCGCATCAAGGGTCAACGGCTAGGTTTTGCGGTATTTCGCTCACGCCAGGGCACCGTGCAGCAGGTCAACAGCGGCGATGACTTTTACCCCGGCGATAAGCTGCGTTTTTCGGTGCACGCGCCTTTTGCCGGCTTTGTCATGGTGGTGGGCGTGGACTCAACCAACGGTTTGTACCCCTGTTATCCCATCCAGCCGCCGTATCGCGCTCAAACCATCGACGCAGGCCAGGCGGGACACCTCCCCGGCGCGATCGAACTGGATGCTGCCCAAGGTCAAGAGCGTTTGCATATGGTGATATGCCCGCATCCCTTTGAACTGGACGATCTCAAGGGCAATATGCGCACCCTCAACCTACAAACGCCCGAAGGATGTGTGGCAACGGCCTTCGATTTGCATAAGACCGACGATGCTTAGTTATGCTTCGCCTAGACCGCCCTCGCTTTACGTCGATCCTGGCTTTCGTCCGCTCCTCACGATGCGTGCGAGCAAAGCGAGCGCCTGCGAAAGCAGGGCAGCAGAGTGCGGCACCCATAGGAACCTCAGCAGCGCGTGGCGTTCATAAGCTATACAATCCAACTGACTTCAAAGCCTGGTACTACGTACCGCCAGCTTATGAAGCTGGCACGGCTTCGGGCAAAATCCCTTGTGGGGATTTTGGGCGCGCTCAGGCGCAACGCGAGGGCGGTCTCACTCAGCCTTGGTTACATCGATTGCTTGGCGTTCTCGTCGGTCTTTTGTGTCTTGATGGGCTGATCGCAAGCCAGGTCTTGGCAGATACCTACGTCATCGCCATTGGCAACAACCGCGGCTACAGCCAAGAGGCCGTCCTGGAATATGCGGAGAAGGATGCGCGTCGTTTTCGCGATGTGATGCAACGTTATGGCAATGTGGATCGCCAGCATAGCCGTTTGCTCCTTGGCAAAGGCAAACAAGCGCTACAGCAAAGCCTGAACACGCTTAAAAACCAGCTCAAGCAGCGTGCGCAGGGGGCTGGCCACATACTGACGGTGTATTACTCCGGCCATGCCGATGCGCGTGGTCTTCATTTGGGCCGCGATACTCTTCCCTTCGCCCGTTTCAAGCAATGGGTTGAGGCGATCCCCGCTCAGGTGCGCGTGCTCATCGTCGATTCCTGCCGCTCGGGGGACATGACCCGGATCAAAGGCGCCAAAGCAGCGGCGCCTTTTGTCATCCGCCTGGAAGATCAGCTGGATGTGCATGGCATGGCCATCATGACCTCCAGTGCGAGCTCCGAAAACAGTCAAGAATCCACCAAACTGCGCGGCTCTTTCTTCAGTCACCATCTTATCAACGGCATGTTAGGCGCTGCCGATCACAATCGCGACAAACGGGTGAGCTTGAGCGAGGCCTATCACTACGCCTACCGCGAAACCGTGCGTTCCACCGGCCGTACGCTCAACCTTCAGCATCCCAACTACGCCTATCAGCTCAAAGGCCAAGGCGAACTCTACCTCACCTACCTCGCGCGCAAAAAAGGCAATATCGCCACCTTGGTCTTTGATCGTCTTGGCCAGTACACCATCCTCACCAGCAGTCGTCGTGTGTTGGCCGAGCTCACAGTTACCGAAACCAATACCCATTTCTTGGTGCCCACGGGGCGTTATTCCGTGCACGAGCGCGCGGGCAAGCACTACTTGGATTACGATGTGCAGCTGGCGAAGAACGAGACCTTTATGTTATCCAGCGTGGCCCCCACCCGGCGTCAGTACAGTCGCGAAGTCAGCAAAGGCATCGAGGAACGGCGCTGGGAGGGTGAGGATGCGCCGCGATTGAGTCATCGCGTGAGTCTGGGCGCTGCCTTTCATGGTGCAGCCCTGGCCGACTTCGAACCCACCTACGGCCTCAACATCGACTACGGCATCATGTGGCAGGGGTGGCTGAGTCATGTGGGGGGACGCTACGGACGTGGCAATAGCCGCGGCTCTATTGCCGCCACTGCCGCCATTAACACCGGCAGCCATGTCGACGAATGGGGCATTGGCTTGGGCACGGGCTATCTCTTCGATA
>CAYWAT010000127.1:0-7247 GCA_964456305.1 uncultured Polyangiales bacterium
CCCTTGTTGCAGCAGCCTGCAGTCCCTCTTGAAGAGATTTACTGCACCAGGAGCGCCAAGCCCGACTTCGTCAACGTCGGCGACTAAAAGCAATCGTGAACGCGCGCTGTCTCGTTACCTTGAGTTGCAGCGCGTTACCACCATCGCAGGCGGGTGGCACCGTCTGTGTTGCCTTGCCCCGGTGTCTTGTGGGGCTCTGGTATCTTTTCGCAGAACCTTGCTGCACTTGGCTCAAAACCAAAGTTCGGTATACTATGCGCAATCTTAGCATTTATCCCATTAACTATTACTGAAACGAGATTCCTATGTTCC
Organism: uncultured Polyangiales bacterium; assembly: GCA_964456305.1. Lineage (GTDB taxonomy): Bacteria > Myxococcota_A > Polyangia > Polyangiales > CAYWAT01 > CAYWAT01. The sequence goes on from CAYWAT010000127.1 coordinate 313, forward strand.
GGAATTGCACCCTATTACCAGCTCTCTTAATCGCACTGACGGGCTGCACTTTGACTTCTTCGACTGACACTGCACCCAAATCGACCAACAACCAAGCTAATCGAGAGATCCCTACATGGCGGATTGTCAACCCAGTACGGTTTCATGAGCAAGACGGGGTGGTTTTTAGTGAAGAAGGTCGTGGAATTGACTGCAGTAAGACGAAGAATATTATTTACTTTAGCGGTGAAGTTGTTGGTGTGGAATGGATCGGCGCCGCGCAGTGTGACACCGGAGGGATTCCTTATTTTGCGGATGTCGTTGTTGCCATTAAGGGCCTAAGGAATGATCAAGTTCCTCTTTTGGCCAACGCAAGACCGTTGGAGCCGGAAAACCGATGGTCAGAAACGCGATATGTGGACACGAATGCCACAAAAGAAGCCATGTGCGTGGATAGCGGTGCGTTGTGCCAAGAAGCGAACACAAAGCTTATAGACCACCCTGCTTATAGTCGCTTTACTGCGGATTCATCTCAAACCATCGCCTTGTCTTCTTCAGCTTGGCTTGTCAGTTCACGATCAGATTTCAATTACGGCCTTTTTGATCCATGGGTCGGCATTGAGCAAAACCACGAGCCTAGCTCCCTTGCAAATACATCACGTATCTTATTTGAAGGAACAAACTACGACAACGTGTTGGCATTGAATCCTTTTGCCAAGCTTTACGACGAGCATACTGAGCTTGCGTCTTTGAATCAGTTTAAGGCCATCGCTACACACAAGGATCAGCAATGGGATGTGCAACTGTTTTCGGCGATATTCGGACTGCCAAATGAGGACAATGGAGAAATAAAAATTGTTGACGTAGACATAGAATTCTTGGTTGATCTCGATGTCTCTGAACATGAAAGTGTCCTTAGCGAGGTGACGTATATTCTTGATACTGGCAAGGAAATCAAATGGTATGGATCGGGTAACTATCCAGAACAACCTCTTCTGTATACCTATACCCGTGAAGAACTTAGCAACTTCAGTTTACGAGTTCGCACACCCTACAAGCTTGAGTCTCTGCGTCGAGTAGCTGCAAATGCGTTGAGTCCCTCATCAAGGCTGTAGGCATAAGAAGTTCAGGTCTCTTGTATTGGATCCAGCTGATACAAAGGCATCGTCCTCGCGGCGCAAGGCCTGTGCTATATTAAGCCGGCATGGCTGCACTCACCTCCCGCACTCTGGTCAGCTTCGACTGGGCGATGAAGCGCTTGTTGCGCTCGCCGGCCAATTTTGGCGTGCTCGAGGGCTTTTTAACCTCGCTGCTCGGCGAGGCCATTGTCATCGACGCCGTCCTCGAATCCGAATCCCTGCAAGAGCACGCGCAGCACAAGCAAACCCGCGTTGACCTCAAAGCCCGCGATAGTGCCGGCCGCACCTTAATCATCGAAGTGCAGCATGAGCGCCAAGACGACTTTCTTTCCCGCCTGCTCTTTGGCGCATCGCAGGCCTTGGTGGAACAGCTGCCGAAGGGGGTCAACTACAGCGAGGTGAGCAAAATCATCGCCATCAGCTTGGTCTACTTTCCACTGGGGCAGGGCTCGGACTATGGTTACCACGGTCGCACGCATTTTGTGGGCATCAGCAAACCGAGCGAAGAGCTGCAGCTCTCCAGCGACCAAAAGCAACTCTACCGCCACGAGCAGGTGTATCAGCTCTTCCCGGAGTACTACATTCTGCGGGTCAACGAGTTTGACAGCGTGGCCAAGACAAGCCTGGAAGAGTGGCTCTACGTGCTCAAGCACTCGGAGGTAAAGCCGGAGTTCAAGGCGCCGGGGTTAGAGGAGGCGGCCGAGAAGCTGGCGGTGATGAAGCTGAGCGACGAGGAGCGCCGGGCGTACCAGGCCTTTCACATGGCGCTGCGCGATCGGCTGAGCGTGTGGGATTCCAGCTATGGCAGCGGTCATCGCAAGGGCCTTGAGAAAGGCCGCAAAGAAGGGCTCCAGAAAGGCCGCGAAGAGGGCAAACGCCAAGCCAACATTGAGCTCGCGCATAAGCTGCTGGCGCAGGGCATGCCGCGCGACCAGGTTTTGCAGCTCACCCAGTTGCACGAAGACGACCTGTCTTTGTAGGGCTAGGATATGGAATCAGAGCGGCTGAAGGCGCAGGGCCTCCAGTCCTTGTTGCCAAGGCAAACAATGCACGCCGTCGATGACTTTGGGATGAGGGTCTTGGCTTAGGCAAAAGCATTCGCTCTCGGCAATGTCTGCGCCGAAGCGAAGCAAGTGACGCAGGTCATCGCGAGTGATGTGCGTGGCCGATTTGATCTCGATAAGTGCCCGCGCTTGGCCTGGTCGCTCGATGATGAGATCGATTTCGGCGTTGTCGTGCGTGCGTAGGAAGGAAAGTTCGTAATCACGGTTGAGATAGTGCTGCAGGCGGTTGATCTCATTGATGACAAAATGCTCAAAGGCTTGGCCATAGTCGTAACTGCGGCGTTCTAAGGGCAGTGTCAGTTGACGTTGCAGAGCACGTCGCACGCCGGTGTCGAAGAGATAAAACTTCGGATTGCCTGTTTGGCGCTTGCGAACCGACTCGTGAAAAGGCTGGATGAAGCGACCGAGCAGTGTGTCCTCCAAAATAGTGAAGTAGCCTTGCACGGTCTTCACGCTCACCCCCACATCGCGGGCGATTTTGGAGAAATTGATCACCTCGCCGCTCATCTGTGCTGCGATGGGCAAAAAGCGTTGAAAGGGATCGAGCTTGCGCACGATCTGCTCCATCGCGATTTCTTCTTTGAGGTAGGTAATCGTATAGCTGCGTAGATAGGCCGCTTTTTCTTCCTCGCTAGGGAGTTGCAAAAGCCTGGGAAGGCTGCCCCATCGCAGCACGTCGTCCAACTCAAAGTGCGATCCGAGCTCTGCCGCGCAAAGAGGATAAAGATGGTGGGTGAAAGCTCGTCCGGCTAAGAGATTGGCGCCGCCTCGCTTGAGCTTGCGTGCGCTGGAGCCGGTGAGTGCGAAGCGTAGACCCTGCTGTTCGATGCAATGATGCACCACATCGAGTAGCGCAGGGACTTTCTGCACCTCATCGATAAACACGCAGTCTATCTTGGCGTCGAGACTTTGCACCCGCTGCAGTAGAGAGCTCGGATTCAGTGCTAGGCGCCGCTCTTCTTCAGGGTCAAGCAGGTTGATATGCAGCGTGCGCTCGCTCTTAAGTCGGTGATTGAGCAGGTAGGTTTTGCCCGTGCCACGTGCGCCGAAGAGAAAAAAGCTATGTGTTGGTAAGAATTTAACAAGCCTGTGGAGCATACTCCAAAATTGGAGCGCAAATTTGGAGTAGGGTCAACGACTTCTTGATGCTGCTTGGCGTGCATTCACTCAACGTGGGCAGTCTTGGGGGCAGTTATGTCGGCGTTCCCCGGGTTCGCAATAACCGTTGCCGCATTTCCATTTGCTTTGTGACGCATATATGCCGTTAGCTTGGCGGATGTCGCCAGGGCTGAACCAAAATTGGAAGTTAGCGTCGAGGACGCGGTCACTTTCAATGATGCCATGGTAGTAACAGAGGTTCATCAAGGACTCGTGATCAAAGGGTTCATTCCAGAAACGAGCGATAGAGTACCTTGGCAAAAGTGGTAGATGGTCAATCGTGCTAATGATCCAAGAATCTTCTTCGCTTTCACCGTAACCTTTGCATTGCTCAGAATCTCGGTATTGCTCGTGAACACCGAGAAACAGCAGATGCTGGAGCTCGTGTAACGCAACCAGCTCGAGACAGTTGCGCGTCGCCTCTCGAGAGCGAGTGCAGTTTTCCTGAAGCCAGTTTTTGCCGGTGCTGTTAGGGTTAGCGTTGCTTAGGCCGACCACATTGCGAAAGTCGTAGGCGAAGTACGTATAGCCCAGGCCATCTCTATCAATCCCAAAGGTATCGGCTCGTGGCAGTTCTTTGTTATCCCAGGTGATAAATAAGCGTGCCTCTTCTGCGGTATCACTCTCGCATGGATGGTCTAGAAAAATGACGTTAACCCGAGTGTATGTATTGATTTCTCGCTCGACTATGTTGCGTACGGTACTCTCGGCCCATGCAAGGGTTTTTGTATCTTGTTTTTCTTCAACACTTAGTTTTTCGTGTGAGAAACAGGCTTTGATACTTTGTGGGTTGGGCCATGGCTTGCCCCAGCTTCCGAAGATAGATTTTTCATGCCCTGAGCTAGGTGACTCCGTCGATGTTGAGCAGCTGACTGCAACGCCCAACAAAGATAAAAGCAACCAAGAATATGAAGAAAAGTAAGAACTACTGCGAATCATGGGTGCGCAGTTTAGCAGTTGCTTTACATCAGCGCATCTCGACTGTCATTGCGCTGAGTTGTACTGGTTGAAGGCTCAGTTATCCGTCCACAGGCCCATTTCGAAGCGCTCGGGCACCAGGTGGGGGACGCGTTCGGCGATGGCTTCGTCCCAGGTGTGGGTTCCGGCGATGACACGCAGGGCGCGGATGGTGCCAGCATGGGTGACCACCAAGGGCGATTGGCAGGGGTCGAGTTCGCTGCACCACTGACGCACCCGGTCTTCCAGCTCTAGCAAGGTCTCACCGCCGGGAGGGGCGTCGTTTTTCCAGGTCTCCATCCAACGATGAAAGGTCTCGGGGTCGTTGTTTTCGATATCGGCCCACAACTGGCCTTCCCAGTCGCCAAAATGAAGCTCGCGCAAGCGGTCGTCTACCTCGAGGGGCACGTCAAGATACTCGGCTAGACTTTGCCCCAGTTGACTGCAGCGCATCAGAGAGGAACTCCACAGCGTGGAGACGTCCAGTGTGGCGGGCAAATAGCTTGTAATTGCAAGCGTTGCTTCGGGGGCAGGCATGCGTACCGGCACTGAATGCCAGCCATAACATCGCCCCTCTGCTTGCACGGGCGCATGTCGCACCGCCCACACCTCAATCATAGAATTGTTGTGCAATTGTGAAAGAGCTAAGTCCAGCGCATTCGCCAAGTTGTTCGGCTGCACCGAGAAAATCACCGGTGATGCCACCAAGGCGAGCTCGAAAGCGCCAAAGGCAAAGCAGGGTGATGACGATGATGAGCAGCGCGCAAAGCATCAGCATGGGAGCGATGCCGGGGTAAAGGGCAAGCAAGATAATGCCGGCGAGCAGGCTCCAGCCGAAGGCGATGCCCACCTGCGGCCAGCCGGCGCGACTGACACGTCGGCTTTTGGCGGCATCGTCGTCGCTGACGTAGGGCAAAAGCCGCATGAGCAGGATGGGCCCTAATCGAGCCCAGCTCTGCGTGCAGATCAGCGCGGGCAAGCCCCAGTGACCCAGTTGCGCCAAAGCCGCTACGCGCCAGATGAGCGCCAAGCAGAGCGCTGCCGCACCAAAGCTGCCCACCCGACTGTCCTTGAGGATGCGCAGTATGTTTTCGCGGTCGTAGGCGCCGCCTAAGGCATCGGCGGTATCGGCCAGGCCGTCTTCGTGAAAGGCACCGGTGAGCAGCATGCTGCAGGCGGTGACGAAGCATGCTGTCAGCCAGGGGCCCAGCCAGGGGTAGCCCAGTTGCCAAAATGCACCGAGCAATGCGCCCAATACCAGGCCTACCAAAGGGAAATGCGCGCTGCTCCATCGCCATTCTGCTCTGCTGTAGGGAAAACCGCCCAAAGGAATGCGGGTGAGGAAAATAAAGGCGGCACGGATACTGCGCACAAAGGTCATGGGCATGCTGCGGCAGGGAGGGTCAATAAGGCTGAGCGATAAACGAGCTCAGAGGATGAGATTGAGGATTTTGCCAGGTACCCAGATGATTTTGCGCACCTTGGTATCATTCAGGGCGTCGGCGACTTTGGGCAGTGCTTGGGCCAGTGCGTAAGCCTCGTCTTGCGTGGCTTCTTTGGCCAGCGTGATGCGTCCACGAACCTTGCCGTTGATTTGCACGGGCACTTCGACCTGGAGGTCTTCGCACAATGCGGGGTCCACCGTGGGCCAGCCGGCATGCTGAATGCTGGGAGCGTGGCCTAGTTTTTCCCACATCTCCTCAGCCAAGTGCGGCGCAAAAGGGTGCAGAAGCTGAGCGACGCGGCTGAGAGCGGCATTGCTGAGGGCTGGTTGCTTAGCCAAGGTGCTGCTGAGCACCATCAATGTGCTGATGGCGGTGTTAAAACGCAGGGCGTCGATATCCTCGCTGACCTTGCGGGTGGCGCGATGCAGGGCTTGTTGCACCGGCAGGGGATCTTCGACCTTGTCTTGCACCTGGTTGAGCAGCGTGTAGCTGCGGTCGAGAAAGCGTTTGATGCCCACCATGCCTTGGGTATTCCAGGGCTTGGTGGCCTCCAGCGGGCCCATAAACATCTCGTAAACCCGCATCGCATCGGCGCCAAACTCGCGCACAATCTCATCGGGGTTCACCACATTGCCGCGCGATTTGCTCATTTTGTGGGCGCGGGCCTCGATGACAATGCTGGGATCGCACTTGAGCACAAAGTCCCCCTCTTTGTTTTTGCTCACCTCGCTGGTTTCGAGACGGTGGGCTTCGAGAGGGTTGCCATTGCGGGCGTCGAAGCGTTTGCCCTCCTCTGTGCGCAGATGCTCGCGACTGACGGCCTGACCTTGGGGGTTGCGATAAGCGCTGTACTCGACTTCACCGAGAATCATCCCTTGGTGCACGAGGGTGTGAAAGGGCTCGACGCTGGTGATCAGACCCTCGTCGTAGAGCACCTTGTGCCAAAAACGAGCGTAGAGCAGGTGCAGCACCGCATGCTCGGCGCCGCCTATATAGGTGCTAACGGGCAGCCAGCGTTTGGCGGCATCGGCATCCCAAGCGGCGCTATCGAGTTTGGGACTGAGGTAACGTAGGTAGTACCAGCAGGACCCTGCCCATTGCGGCATAGTGTTGGTCTCGCGGGCAAACCATTGACCGTTGCGCTGCACAAAGCGCCATTCGCGAGCGCGGCCAGTTCGAGGTGCGCGTCGACG
>CAYWAT010000128.1:0-7244 GCA_964456305.1 uncultured Polyangiales bacterium
TCGCAAGCACGACGCGACCAGGCTCCACCGACGTCCATGCTGCCGGTAAATCCAGCACCTTTGCGATACCGGGATAGGCGCGCCCGGGAATAATCGCGAGCCGCACATCGTCTTGCTGCAGAAACTGCTCGAGCAAGGCCAGTAGCTCCGGGCTAACAAGGGCCGACTCGATGCGGGTGGTGATGGGCGCCAAGGTACCGTCAACATCCAAGCCCACCAGCAGGGGCTTAGGGAGTTGGGCACAGCGCTCGGCCCAATAGTCAAGGTGATGAGGAGTCATGATCGAGCATACGCAGGAACTTATCGGCCCAGCGATGCACATCTAGCTTGAGAACCTGGGCACGCAAGCGCTGCATGCGCCGCTTCACCTCGGCGGGCTTCATGGTCAACGCCTGGCGCAGGGTCGCAAAGGTCGCCTGCACGTCATAGGGGTTCACTTGCAAGGCATCCTTCATATAGGTGGCAGCACCTGCGAACTCACTCAGCACCAAAACACCATCACCTTCGACCCGCGACGCAATATACTCATGGGCGACGAGGTTCATGCCATCGCGCAAAGGCGTTACGAAGGCCACATCGGCCGCACGGTAGTGGGCGTAAAGCGCGCGCTGGTCGAGACTACGGTAGAGGTAGTGGATGGGAATGCGCCCCGTAGAAGAGTAACGCCCATTGACGTCACCAATCATGCGATCGACTTCGTTTTTGAGCCGCGCATAGGCCTCGATACCCACGCGACTGGGTACCATCACCTGCACAAAGACAAAACGGTCGCGCGCGGACTTGTCACTGCGTAAGAAATGCTCGTAGGCCTGGATGCGCTCAGGAATGCCTTTGGTGTAATCCAAACGATCGACGCCGAGGATCATCCGGCGGTCGCCCACCGCATGACGCAGTCGCTCGGCCTCTGAGTTGACGATGGAATCGGCAGCCAAGGACTGCACTTCATTGACGGAGATGCCGATGGGCGCTGCCACGATGCGTGTTCGATGTCGCGGCCCCGTAACGCACATACGCTCAAAATCCACCTTGTAATCGGTGAGCAGATGCACGCATTCGAGAAAATTGACGGCATAGGCCTCGGTGTGAAAGCCCAAAACATGCGCGCCAAGCAACCCTTCGAGGACTTCATTGCGCCACGGCAAGATACGAAACATTTCTGGCGAAGGCCAAGGCACATGGCAAAACCAGGCAATGCGCGCACGCGGACATTTGGCCGCAACTATGCCGGGCACAAGCATGAGTTGATAATCTTGCACCCACATCCAGGCTTCCGAGGATGACGAGGCAAAAGCATTGATGACGCCTTCGGCAAAGATCTCGTTGGCGCTCACATAATGATGCCACGGGGCTTCCCCAGCTCGAATGGTGGGGGGCATGCTGTGCAACAGGGGCCACAAGAGGGCATTGGAGACGCCTTCGTAAAAGCCGTGCTGGACTGAACGTGAGATTTTCACCGACGCGAGCTCGTAAGCCAAGGAGGGAATCTCCACCTCCACCGTGCTGCGCAGATCGGCCTGCTCCGCGCTGACCCATACACCGCCGCGATTGCGCAAGACAGGGTCGAGCGCCGCAACCAGTCCACCTGCGGAACGCACCCAACGCGCTTTGCCACCGCTGCTTACCTGTCGATAGGGACCGCGATTGGAAACGACGATGAGTTGATGCTGCCCCATGTGTGCTCAGGATGATAACGAGTGGGCGTCTAAGCACAAGTTTGTGCATGACCTTTTGCTAAAGGCATAACTCAGGTTAAAAAACTCAGTCGACGCGAGATCTACTGCGGTTCGGGCACAAAGACGTAGCCTTCGCCCCAGATGGTCTGGATATAGTTTTTGTCGGGCACGTACTTTGCCAATACTTTGCGCAAACGCGACACTTGAACGTCGATACTACGGTCAAAAGCATGGTGATCACGACCGCGTGTCAATAGCATAAGCCGTTCGCGACTGAGAGCCACCGAGGGCTGGTCCGTAAAGGCTTTGAGCAAGGCATGATCGCTTGATGTAATAGGGATGTTTGAGTCGCCAAAGCACAAGCGCCGCTGATTAACATTAAAGGTAAAGGGACCAAAGACGCGATTGGGAGTAGGTTTATCTTGGAGGAATGCTTGGGGAATCCGGCGACCACTGCTGGTGATCATAAGCGTGCGTCGAATCACAGCGCGGATGCGGGCAGCCAGTTCACGTGGATGAAAGGGCTTCGCGAGGTAATCATCCGCCCCCATCTCCAAACCGATGATGCGATCGATGTCTTCGGTCTTGGAGGTAATCATAATGACCGGCAATTCGGGATGCGAAAGCTGCAATCGCCGACAAATACTCAGACCATCTTCATTGGGTAACATCAGATCGAGAAGCACAAGGTCATACAACTGATTCTTCAGCATCTCATCCATAGATACGCCGTCACCCACGCCATCAACAGCAAAACCTTCTTTTGCGAGATGAAGCGAGGTAATCTTGATCAGATCAATATCGTCATCAACATACAAAAGACGTGTTTCTTCTACGTTGTTTTGCAATTGAGAAGGAGCACTGAGTTCGTTATTCAACATCTTGCCTATGCTACCCCCAGTATACACAAGATAGGGGCGACAAAGAGCATTAAGATAGCGACCGAAAAGGGAAATCGAAAGCACAGTGTGGGAGCTGCTGTTGAGATGTGGCTGACCGTAAGCTAAGTAACCAATCAACGACTGTCTTTTAACGATGACATCCCATGCGCCACCTCTCCCGTACATCGTTGCGGCAACCACACAGGACGAACGCGATCTTTTTGCTCTGCATCGGGAGCTTTATATCGAGCATCGCCGGGCCATTATTCCGCCGGAGTTGATTCCTTTATACGCCTACCGCGATTTTGAGCGCATCTTGCAAGAGGATGTGCGTAGTTTGCTGCGCGACACGCATGCATTTGTATTTGTAGCCCGCATCCCAGGTCAGAAAGACAACACATTGGCGGGTTATACAACCGGACGCCTGCGTCATGAGGGCCAACGACTGCTCTCACCTCACGGCGTCATCGAAGATTGGTATGTACGCCCCTCATGGCGCGCTAAAGGCATTGGCAAAGCTCTGTATCATGCGATGGAGATGTGTTTTCGGCAGCTTGGCTGTGCGGTGCTGGAATCGGCAACCTGGGGGCTCAATCATGACGCGCGCGCGATTCACAATCACCTGGGATTTCATGAAATTGAAGTGAAATATCGCAAACGCATCGACTGAATAGACTGTGTGAGACCTCTTATTCAGCGTTAGAAGTCTCTGCAGTCTGATTGATGGCATCGCGCAAGGAGGCTGCAATCGAACAATCCGCCGCAGCGCCCCCGCGCGTGGGTTTTAGCCCTTGGGGATTGGCGCCTTTGTTAATGCTCACGGGAATGATCAGGCCATTGGCTTTGATGCGCTGGCTCAACAGCAGATCCCGGGTGTTGAGATCCCAAATCCACACATCCACGGGCTTCTCACCCCGGGTTTTGGCGTACTGCATAATGAGCAAGAGATAATCGCTGCCTAAAAGCTGCTTGAGCGCAGGCAAATCGCGCCGAATGTGCCGCTTCAGGACATCTTCTTTGACGCGCAAGGTCATCATATCCTCGCTTTGGTCGATCTCCTTGATGAATGCACCGCGTAACCAACCCGATTTTTGGTAAACGGCCCCCGCAGCCGAGGGTGCAATGCCTAAGCAACGGGCAATGGCGTCGGGCTGCATAAAACGCGCGGCCTCTTCGATGCTTTCACCCATTTCCTCATGCATGCGTAGGTACAAGCCCTGCCCTGCACGCAAGGTCTCGAGCGATAATTGCGGATGCACATAGGGCTCGGGGTGAATGGTTTGTAAAGCCTGCTTCACATGCCCTTCAATCACAGCCAAAAAGGCTTTGCTCTGCCGCGACTCGGCGTCGAGCTCTGCCGTTAGCGTGCGCTTTAGCTGCTCGCGCAGGTCATCAAGCGCGCGCGCGCTGCGCCAGTTGTAAATGCCTATGCCGAGGGCAGCCGCACCGGCGACCAGCAGAATAAGCAGCCAAGGAAAACGTGGATCGTAAGGCTGTCGCACGGATGGAGGGCGTTAAGAACCTTCGCCGACTTTATTAACAGCGAAGCTTAGGTTGGTGTAACCCGCTTGCCCGGTCGAGAACATGATCTTTTTGACCGCCAAGACATCCACCGCCTGATCCGACTGCACAATCACCGTCGAGGGAAAGGTTTCGGTGGGATGCAAAATAGCCCACTTGCGTTTGTAGGTCTCAAGGTCACGAATCAACGCCTCGATGCGCTCCATATCCGGCGATTTGATGAGCGAGGGCGTATCGGCGACGCGCGTACCGTTAAGGGTCACGACCTGGGCATCGATTGCAATAATGGGAGCCAGCTCGAGCTCGGTGGTGTTCTGCGCGTCGGGCATCTTGATGGAAGGCTTCTGCGCGACCAGTTCTCCCGTTGCGCTGAAGGAGGTAAGCAGGAAAACCACCAGGGTGATCAAGAAGTCGATGAAGGGCACCAGCACAACGGAAGCATCCACGCTCTTACGTCCGCCACCTGCAACCCGATCGTGAACAAACTTCAGAGGGATCTTGTGTAATAAAACGCGACCGGGCTTTTTAATAGGCATAAACGACGCTTTCTTGCGGGGTTAACACTACATCAATAAGGCGCTGGCATCCGATAAGGTCATATCGACGAAGCCTTTGCCAATCACCATATCCATCGCTTTCACGACATCCTTATATTCCACTCCATCCTCGGGCGAGACGATGATATCGGTGCGGTTGGGGTCGTTTTTGCGACGCTCATCGAGCTTTTCGTCAAGCTCTGAGGTATCGTAGTCTTGATTTTTCTTAGGGATATCGGTTTTGTCGCCGTTGGTTGTGGTCAACACGTAACCGCTGTTTTGCACAAACAAAACCAGCTTTTCTTTTTCGACATCGGGAGGCGGCTGATCGGCAGATTGCTTACCGGGCTGTTTTTGGTTGGCATCGATGCGGGCTAACTGGTTCCAAACCGCGGTCACCAGCAAGAACATGATGCAACAAAGCAGCAAATCGATAAAAGGAACCAGCGGGACCTCGGTATCGACCGACTTTTTGCCGCCACCACCACCGCCAACGTTAATACCACCCATACAGACCCCCTACGGCTCTCAGTGCATCGTCATCTGAGGAGTCATGGCGCCTGGCGCGGGCGCGCCTCCCTGAATATTGACCTTCGAGCGATTGTTCACCACCAGATTCATGACCTGAACGGTGGCGCCGTTGATATCGTCGATCATGCCCTGCGTTTTACCGTTCAAGAGGGCAAAACCGATAAGGGCGGTCAGCGCAGAAAGAAGACCAAAGGCCGTGCAGTTCATGGCCTCCGAGATTCCCTTCGCCAACATCGTTGCTTTGGAGGAAGAATCCGCACCGGCCACACCAGCAAAGGCGATGATCAAGCCAATCACCGTCCCCAGCAACCCCGATAACATGGTGAGGTTCGAAAGCAGGGCCAGATAGGGGGTGCGCTTCTCGACTTTGGGCAGTTCGCGCAGGGCTTCTTCGTCCATGGCCGCCTGGACTTGGGCGTCGGGGCGGTTAACGCGCATCAAACCAGCTTTAACGATGCGTGCCAAAGGAGCGCGGGCCGCTGAGCAGAGCTTGATGGCGCGCTCGATATCACCCGCCAAGATGCACTTCTGCATGGAGGCCAGAAACACGTCTTTGTTGATGGAGCTTCGGTAAAGGTACACGGTGCGCTCGACGATGATTCCCACCGCAATGACGAGAAACATGAGGATGAAGTGCATCATGAACCCGCCCTCTTTATAGTGCTCAGCAAGACTAGACATAAATTCGCTCTCTCCTTAATGAGGTAATCGCTTCCAACTCATCCTAACGAATCTTGGATTCACAAATCAATTATTAATCTGCGTTTCAAGGCGCTGTTTGCAAATCTCTCCCGTCGCTCTTGCCTTGCTCCACTCCCTACCTGCCTTCGCAAGCAGTCTCGGCTGATGCACAAGCGTCTTCGCATTAGCTGCGAAAGCACCTCGGCCTTTCAACCGATACACACTCGCGATCCAAGCCTCTGAAAGCAGATTCAAAGGGAATGTCCCCCTTAACGAATGTGGTTCAACCATTAAGCAGCGCCTCGTTCCCTTAGAACAAGGCCGCTGTGTGGGGCTTGTCCAGTCGCGCTGGAATGCTACGTAACCTATCCTTACCCTTGGCGGTCAATTTCTTAACTTGGAGGTATTCTTATGCTTAAACGTAATCGTCTTGTATTAATTTTAATGCTTTCTCTTGCTTTATGTAGCCAGGCCTGCGCCCCTGCAGATGCCGCAAACACGGATACAAGCACTCAAAAAGGTGGTGTCATAGTACTTGGCTTCGCAACCCCCATAGCTGCGGCTGCATTGGGACTAGTTATTGTGAAGAGACTAGGAGATCTGGTGATGGTCGAATATAGCACCACAAAAGACATATACACGCCGCCCCCTGAAGGGGTATCGGGCCAGTATGAAAGCCGACAAGATGCTGAGACCGATCTTGAGAAGGTTGTTTACTTCAATAAACTTTCGTACGCCCTTAAATTTCAGGACCGACGTAGTATCTACAATCTTTGGCGCTTCACCGCAGGCTATGAAGGCTACGGTCAGAAACTCGACACCAACTTACCTGGTTACAGTACCTGCCTGGTGAAGGTAGCCAAACGCATTAGCGATGGCACCTGCTTTACGCGCGGCGTTCCAGGTGAAGCGGCAACCACCCTAGCGCAACAAATAGGGCTAAGAAGCACATTGCTCGACGGCGTATGTATTTGTGTGCCTAAATCTTAGCGCAACGCCTAAGATGGCACTGCCTAACTCTCGTACGTAAGGATGATGTCCATTGTGGAGCTTTTGCGTCGCAATCGGAGCATCATTCGCCTTAGCGGAAGCCTCTGCACCCGGTCTGGGCATTGTTGCAGCCAAAAGGAAAGCTGTTCAGCAGTTTGCGGCGGCTGTTCAGCCAAAACGAAGCCTGTTCAGCGCGGGGGAGGTATGTTTCACCCAAATGCGAAGGCTGTTCAGCAGAATTAAACCTTGTTTCACCCTGATTTTGGCTTCTTTTTCGCTGCCACAGCATAAATTTTCGCTGAGACTAACCATTTTAAGCCTGCAACAGCCTTCAAATCCGCTGAACAGGTTTCATTTAAGGGTGAAACACGCTTAAATTTCGGTGAACAGCCTAAAACAGGGGGGTAAGCGTAGAAGATTCCGCGCTCACG
>CAYWAT010000129.1:0-7133 GCA_964456305.1 uncultured Polyangiales bacterium
TCGATGGGATCTTTGAAAAAGGGGTAACGAATCAGTCATTTTTTGTTGTCGATGTACTCTTCTTCGCCGTAGCTGATCACCATGTCGTAAAGGCGCTGGAAGGCGTTGCGAGTGACCTGGGGGTGTTCACGAACAATGTTGAGATAGTCAGCAAAGGAGCCTTCCCAATGCAGGTCTCGATAGCGATCGTAATCTTGCAAGGCCGCAATGCGCGCCACCATATTCAGCTCAGCCATGGCTCTCCTTTTCTAAACACATACCTATCCAGTGCAGTTTCTATCTTATACGTTCTGACCCTACATGGGTGAGCTTTTTAAGGTTGTTTGGATCGTCCGCGCTTATTCGACGGCAAAATACGCTTTGCCGCTGCGATCGTTGATGCAACGTACGAGTTTGGACGAGTCGAGGCCTCCTGCGCGTCGTCGACTGCCAATGCTGTAAGCCTCCTCGTGACAGGCTTCAAAATGCGTATCCACAGCTTTTAAGCAGGCTTTGTCATCGGCGCAGATTGTGACCAAGTCAGCTTTTGTCCCATCTTCGCTCTCGGACTTGTTCCAAAGCTTCCAGCCTACTGCAATGCCAGCGACAATGATCGCCAGACCGATATTTTTTACCCAGGGTTTGTTCATGAACCGAGGTTATCAGAAGCGTATTTTCCCAAGCAATGAGATAGTGTTGAAAGATTGGCAGAAGACTTTGAGTGAGCTTAAAAGCAAAAGCCCTCGACGGATCGCTCCGTGCGAGGGCTTCTATGCCGGTAACAAATAGCTACGGGAAATTAGCTGACTTCTCCTGAAGTTCGTGCCGGATCTGTCACCGTGTAGATTACTGTTTTGGGATCAACGCCCTCACCCTCTTGCTCCTCGGAGATTGTAATGGTGTAGGTTGGATCGCTGCTTGTATCGATGGTGAACTCCTGCTCTGAAGTCACATCCTCGCCATTGATGGAGACCTCGATAGTGGAGTCAAAGGTAAGCGTGACTTTAACTTCGTCCACATCATCAGGAATAGTCGCTGTGTAGGAGCCTAAGCGCGAGTCAAAATCACTGTCGAGGGTAATGCCTGCGTCTTTAATCGCATCGACAACACCAGAACCCACTGCGGCGACTTCGGTGCTGACTTCCAGCGCAGGTCTTAGCGTATAAACGCGGGTTTCAGTGCCATCATTGATGGACACAAGAAGCGACTGAACATCAGTGAGGTCAACCACCAAGTCTTGGCCCGATACCAAGGTTTCTCCACCAACGGTGATTTCCAGAGGCGCTTCGAACTCAAGATTGACTGTGAGTTCATTGACGTCGTCAGGAATATCAATCGCGTATTGGGTGGTATCTTCACTGAAAGAGGGGACAAGCGTGATGTTGGTATCCGTGATTGCTTGCTCTACACTTGCGCCTACTTCGGCTCTGGTGGTTGCAGGACCGGCGGGTGCAGCGGTGTTGTTGTCGTCATCATCCGAGCAACCGTATGCACCAACGCAAATAAGCGCTACACATAGCCATAAAAACTGTCTGATAGATGCTGATTTCATAGTCTCTCCTAGATTTATGCAACCGCATAGGCTGCCTTGTTGTTTTCAACCAATGCTAAGGATTGCAAGTCGAATGCCATGCACTTTGAATGGTTTTTTCCCTAAAAATGACCCAGTATTGGCTTTCTTACTGGCTTGTGTGCCGCGTTTCGCGACACTGTTGTCATGGTGAATCACACAAAAATCTTTTTTCAGAGTGAATGCAGATAACGATAAAACGCGACGGGATCTTGAGCACTGGTTATGGCGTTTGCACAGCGCTACCCGTCTTCTTCCTTGGATTATCCCTACCAACGCAGATGCAGAACGGCAGCGACTGCGTAAAACTGCGCTTCGGCGAGATCGTTTGCGTCCTATTTGGAACTACTCTCGACCCTTGCTTCAGCCGCGTTGTCGCGATTGGTTTGCGCGAGCGAAGGTGCTTACGAGTAAGCTCGAAAGTGCTGAATTAAGGCACCTGTACGAAGCAAAGCTGCAGGAGCTGGAGCTGGATTATGCTCTATTAGCCGCGCTACATGGGCCTGCTTTACAGCAACACACACGCCAGCGTTTTCCTATTCCCCGGCGTGTCCATTGCGGTGAGCAGAGCTTGCTAGAGCACGCTCAAGATTTACTCGCGCAGCGATCGTTAGCGGATGAGCAAGACCTGCCTGTATTGCCTGCATTTTCCGAAGACCCTCACGAGTCCTCGCTGGTACGGATGATCGAGATATTGGCCCAGGCGGTAGGGTTGAAGCTCCGCGTGAAGGTGCGTAGTGATTTGAGTGCTGCAGCGGTTGCGGGTCATGGTGTGATTACCGTGCGGCATCCCGCGCAGTACCATTGGCAACAATGTCTGGGTTATGCGGTGCACGAGGTGCTGGGTCATGCCGTTGCGCATGCGAATGCCTTGCGGCATCCATGGCGAATTTTTCGTTTGGGCACTGCGGGTGCGCTGACCGATCAAGAGGGGCTCGCAGTGTACCTAGAACAGTGCGCCAATGCCATGCATTCATCTCGCGTGGCTGTGCTTGCCAGTCGGGTGATCGCGGTTGATCTCATGCTGGCAGGGGCTTCGTTCGAAGACATCGTATACCATTTGATCGACGCTCATACGCTTGCCTTAGATGATGCATTGCTGGTGGCTGAACGTGTGCATCGTGGTGGCGGTATTAGTCGCGATGCGGTTTATGTATACGGATGGTGGCGTGTGACTCAGGCCGTTGAGAAGCAGGCTTTAGATTTACACCGTTTGCGTGGTGGGAGGCTGAGTCTCGAGGCTGTGCCCGTCTTCAATTCCTTGATTGCGGCAGGTGTATTGGCTTCACCTTTGTATCAACCAGCCTGCGATCCAAGCCTTTGGGCTGAGCTCGCAAGGTGCTAAGCCTCTGGGCATGCTGGGACAATTATGGACTGCATGGCTTAGGCTTTGGACAAAACGCCTTGCGCCAGAGCCTATCGCAGCGTTTCGCATTGCCATCGGTCTTATCGTCATCGTTGATGTGGCTTATTCCATGCTGCCTTATGTTGAGGCTTGGTATAGTTCCTATGGCACCTATAATGCCGAGCGTTTCGCAACGCTTATTCCGCAGGACTGGCAAGGGTTATGGCGCTCAGGGCGTTGGAGTTTATTGCCCGCCGATTTTAGTACGACCCAGACCACGCTGTGGCTTGTGGGCGTGCTCTTGCTTGCGCTTTGTGTGACCGTGGGGGCCTTTACGCCTCTAACGACCGCCTTGTGTTGGGCGGGTTTGCTGAGCATTCACAATCGCAATCCTATTCTGCTCAATGCCGGCGATTTTATCTTACGTGCGGCCCTCTTTTTTCTCATCTGGATGCATGCAGGGCGGGCCTGGAGTGTAGACAATTGGTTGCGGCGCAAGTTGGGTTGGCCGATCAAGCGCGATGTGCCCGCGTGGGGGGTGCGTCTTGCGCAGCTGCAACTCGTGCTCATGTACTGTGCGACTGCGCTACACAAACTAAAACCAGTCAAGTGGAGTAAGTTCATCAACGAGAAAGATCTTGGTGACTGGGTTGAGGGAAGGGCGATTGGTTATGCCCTGCATCACATCACCTTAGCGCGCTGGGAGTGGCTTACTTACGTGCCTTGGAAGGTCTTCATGCTTGCGACCTGGGCGACCTTGATATGGGAGCTGTGTTTTCCTGCCCTTGTGCTTTTTCGCGCCACCCTGCCTGGGACTTTAGCCTTTGGCTATGTCCTGCATATGGGGATTTTTCTCACGATGGAAGTGCAGCATTTTAGCCTCACGACCCTCGCTTATTATTGGCTTTTTGTGCCTGCATCAGTGCTGGTAGCAATGCGGGGACGTGATGTGACTGGACAGGCATGCAAACCCTACGTGGTGTTTTACGATACCCTTTGCCCCATATGCCGAGCCAGTCGGCGATGGTTGATGCGTCTTGATTGGGGCAAGCGTCTTAGCTTCGAGGACCTGCATCAACGCGAGCGCGCTGAAGCACTCGCGCCTGGTGTAAGTTATGCCGATATGCTGCGACGCATGTATGTGGTGCGCCGTGAGGGTGAAGTGTTTGGAGGCTTTCAAGCCTTTCGTGCCATTGCGCCGATGTTGCCTCTGTGTTGGCCTATCGTTCCTTTGTTATGGTTGCCCGGTATGACCTGGTTGGGGGAGCACGCCTATGTATTCATCGCCAAAAATCGCTATCGTTACGCGCGTTGCGACGACAATGTCTGTTCTATGCATTTGCATATGCTAGCGGGCAAAAGCTTGGACGAAGACGCGATTCGCAAGTTGGTCGCGATGCAGCGTCAAGAGACAACTGCTGATACGTCTGAGTCTTCATCTGACTAAGCAATAACTCGCGTTGGGAGCACTGAAAGAAGCGGTGGCGATTTATGAAATGAGTTCTAGGGTGGGCCCACTATGATACCGCGTTATACGCCCGATGACTTTGCCACCCTTTGGTCTCCCCAACGCAAGTACCAAGCTTGGTTCGATGTTGAGGTTGCAGCCTGTCGCGCGATGGAAAAAGCGGAGCTGGTTCCTGTCGGTACAGCCGATCAGCTCATGCCCCTACGCGAGCGTTTGGACGCTGCTGAGATTGACCGCATCGAGCGCGATACGCGGCATGATGTCATCGCTTTCCTAACCCACGTCGAAGCCTTAGGCGGAGCGCCAGCGCGTTGGTTGCATCGAGGGATGACCTCGTCGGATGTGCTCGACACCTCGCTTGCTCTTCTTCTGGTGGAAGCCACCGATGCCTTGTTGCAGCGAAGCCAAGCTCTCTTGCAGGTGTTCGCCAAGCGCGTGAATGAGCATCGTCACACTCCGGCGATGGGTCGATCACATGGCATTCACGCGGAGCCTCTCACCTTTGGCCTAGTACTGGCGGGGCACTGTGCCGAGATTGCACGTGCCCACAAACGACTGGAGCAGGCACGTGTCGCCATCGCGGTGGGCAAAATTGCCGGAGCCGTCGGGACCTATGCGCATTTAACGCCGGCAATCGAAGTAGAAACACTAAGCGCCCTGGGTCTGCGTCCTGAGACAGTATCGACGCAAATTGTTGCACGTGACCGTCATGCTGAGCTGGTTAATGCCATGGCCTTGATGGCAGCTGCGATCGAACGCGTTGCCACCAATGTTCGGCATTGGCAGCGCACTGAAGTTGGGGAGGCGGAAGAGGCCTTCAAGCGCGGTCAAAAGGGCTCCAGCGCGATGCCTCACAAGCGCAATCCCATTTTGAGTGAAAACCTATGCGGTCTCGCGCGGGTAGTGCGCTCTGCTGTGGTGGCTTCTTTGGAGAACATCGCCTTGTGGCACGAGCGCGACATTAGCCATTCCTCTGTGGAGCGCATGCTCTTGCCCGATGCCACGGCGACGTTGGCCTTTATGCTCGATCGCTGCACACGCATGGTGGAGCAGCTGGTCGTGTACCCCGAGCATTTGCAGCGCAATCTCGATCGCAGCGGTGGTTTATGGGCCAGCGAAGCGATTTTGCTCAAGCTTGTGCATGCGGGCTTGCCGCGTCAGGAAGCGTACGTTTGGGTGCAGCGCAATGCCATGCAGGCCTTTACGGGCGAGGGTGATTTTTGCACCTTGCTTAAAGGTGATGCCGATATCGGCAAGCATGTATCGCCACAGGAGATCGACCGTTGCTTTGATCTGAAGCATGCACTGCAGCATGTGGATAGCATCATCGATAGGGCGTTAGCGGAGCTTCCCTAATCGTGGTTGCCGAAGATGTATTACGCCAAGGTCTTGATCGCGTTCTGACGCGCACCGATCTTCCGCTTGCCTGCTTATCGCGCGGCAAAGTGCGTGATAGCTATCGCATTGACGCCAACACCCGTTTGCTAGTGACCACCGATCGCATAAGCGCCATGGATCGCGTGCTGGGCACCCTCCCCTTTAAGGGGCAGGTTCTGCAGAATTGCAGTCGTTGGTGGTTCGATGCCACGCGCGCGAGCGTTCCCAATCATCTCATCGATGTGATCGATCCCAATGCCATGCGTGTGCATGAGGCCAAGCCCTTCGCGGTGGAATTCGTAGTGCGCGCCTATCTCACCGGTAGCACCAGTACCAGCATCTGGACTCATTACGCTCAGGGCAGTCGTTGTTTTTGTGGTCATGAACTCCCCGATGGCTTGCAGCAGCATCAGGCCCTACCCAATGGCCCCATTGTGACCCCCAGCACAAAAGCCCCTCAGGGGCAGCACGATCGTTCGGTGGGGGCGGAACAACTGATCGCAGAGGGTGTCATCGATGCGCATAGCTACGAGCTGATTTCTACCTATGCGTTGGCTCTCTTTCGTTTCGGACAAGAGCACTGTGCTAAGCAGGGCTTGCTTTTGGTCGATAGCAAATACGAATTTGGTCAGCTTGCTGATGGTCGTGTTGTGCTCATCGATGAGCTGCATACACCTGATTCGTCGCGTTTCTGGCTCAGCGATGCCTATGCGCAGGCCATGACGAAGGGCCATACGCCGCCAGGCTTAGACAAAGATTACGTGCGGCGTTGGTTGCAAAGTCCCGAAGGACAGAATGCCGAGACGCAGGGCGAGCTTCCCGAGCATGTGCGTCTTGAGGGTGCGAAGCGCTACATCGAGGCCTGTGAACGCATTTGCGGGATGCCTTTTGTTCCCGATGTGCAAGAACCCCAAACACGTTTGATGCAAGCTCTTGAGACGTAGGTCCCTGCTGTTTGCCAATGAGGAAAGTGCAATGAAAGCCGAAGTTTTAGTCACCCTCAAACAAGAAATCCTGGATCCTCAAGGGGAAGCGGTGCGTCACAGTTTGCATGAACTCGGTCATGCTGACGTGCGCTCCGTACGGGTAGGCAAGTACATTGAGCTTGAACTCGATGCGCAGATCGATCGCAACGAACTAAATCTACGCATTGAGAGCATGTGTAAACAGTTGTTGACCAATGCGGTGATGGAAGACTTTCGGGTGCTGGCATTACACCCGTAGTTATGATCGAGTGCCACCAAATATAAAAAGCCCCACAAAGGAAAAACCTTGCGGGGCTCATTTCTCTAGATCGCTCTCAAGTTGTTTTGAGCCTGAGCGCGCCCGGACCACAGCGACGAAGGCGTATAGAGAGATACTCTTTAATTGCCTGGCGCTGCTACCTGCTTCGC
>CAYWAT010000130.1:0-7025 GCA_964456305.1 uncultured Polyangiales bacterium
ATCCCACTCAAGCGCAATTATTCATCCCCACACACCTTTCCAAGGCAAGACCTAGACCTCGACAAACTGTTTCAAGGAGTGCTGAGCATTATCTTTCGAGGCCACTCTTTCGCGCACTACAGCATTTACCTGTTGGACATCATCATCGAAACGCTTCTCGGCGATGAAACCGCCAAGAATCAACTTGCCCTTTTTGTTGCAAGTATCGATCGCGCTGCAGAGAGCTACGGCAGCAACATCAATCGCATCATGCATCTCGCAGTCATGTGCTCGGAGCCAGTAGACAGCTATGCAAACCTACCCCTCGAAGGGGCTTCGGCTCAGCATTATGATTTTTTCGATTACTCGCTCAATGATAATATCTACGCCGCTGCATGCCCCGACATCGGCCTGAACAATGAGTACACTGGGCACATGCGTCAATTTCAAAGCGATATCGCTACCCTCGTTCTCTCTGGAGGGCTTGATACAGCCACAACTTACAAAAATGGGGATATCATTGCTGACCCCTCCAATGGCTACCTCACCAATGCCCAGCACGTTATCGTTGCTGGATGCAGCCACGTGGTGGGAGGTTGTGACGAACCCTGTGTAAAATCCATCATCGAGCCCTTTATTGATCAACCTCAGGTTCCTGTAGAAGCGAGCTGCGCAACCAGTGTCTTACCTGACTTTGTCAACCTAGACGGTGACCTTTGAGCCTTAGGTCAGGCTAGAGCATCAATAATCCGATTGCATTCGCATCGTTGAAGCACCACATCAAAGGCCGTGCTTGAACCAAGGTCAACCCACGCATTGCTCCCTACACCCTATGCGCTGGGGAGCTCGACCAACGCGAAAAATTACACCCTAGCGCGCCCCACCTGGATCACCATCAGTGGACAAGCATTAGCGCATAATCTCGAGCTTCTGCGTGCACGCCTGCCCCAGCAGACCTTGCTCGCTGTGGTTAAAGCCAACGCCTACGGTCACGGCCTTGTCCCTGTGGCGCAACAACTCGAGAGCCTTGGCATAGCGCACTTTGGGGTGGCTCTACTCGAAGAGGGCATCATGCTGCGAGCAAGCGGCATCAAAGGGGACATCCTGGTAATGAACGGCGCTTACGGCAATGCGCATCAGCATGTCCGCGATTACCAACTCACCCCGGTGGTCTATCGTCTGGACGACCTGCATGCCTTCGCCAAGGTAGGGTTAGCAAAGAATACCGGCGTGCATCTCAAGGTCGATACCGGCATGCATCGCCTGGGCATCCCACACCAGCAACTGGATGAATTTCTCAACCACTGCAACAGCTTGCACACGCTGCGCATCACAGGTCTGATGACCCATTTCGCCACCGCATCATCAAACCAAACAACGATGCAGCAACAAGTGCAACGTTTTCGTCAAGCCCATCAGTGCCTGCACGCCCATGGGCATGATCCAGAATGGATTCACACCGCCAACAGCGACGCTGCCCTAGGAGGGCAAACGATTTATGGCAACATGGTGCGACTGGGACTGCCGCTTTATGGCTATGAACGAGAAAAGAACTCTTCCCTCAAGCCCGCTCTAAACATCAAAAGCCGCATTCTTGGCATGCATTGGCTGAATCCAGGCGACGGCGTAGGCTACGATCATCGCTTTGTCGCCACGCATAAAACCCATATTGCCACCGTTGCGATTGGCTACGCCGATGGCATTCCGCATACGCTCTCAAACCGAGGCAGTGTTCTTATTCGCGGTCAGCATTGCCCGATTATCGGTGCCATATCCATGGACTTGATGGGAGTTGATATCAGCACTGTGTCCAAGGCAAGCATCGGCGACGAGGTAACGGTACTGGGTCGCGAAGACCAAGCATGCATCAGCGCCCAGGATATTGCAGCTCAGGACCGTGGCTTGGTGTACGACGTGCTCACCCGGCTATCGCCTCGCGTGCCACGTTTTTATGAACACTTCGGTCAAAGCTCAGGGTGCTAACAAAGTTACGCGACCAAGTGCTCGGCCTCTTTGCCGAGATTGGCATCCTGCTGCGTTTGCTCAGTCAGGCCTGGATGTGGGGTCTGCGCCCCCCTTACAGAGGGCGGGTCTTCATCCAAGCCATGGACTTTATTGGTGTGGGCTCGATCTTCATCGTGGGTCTCACAGGCTTTTTTGTCGGTATGGTCTTTGGCCTGCAACTGGTGGACGGCTTTCGTAAGTTTGGCGTCGAGAATCAAACCGGCGCAGTCATTGGCGTGGCTCTCACGCGTGAATTAGCCCCAGTCTTCGCCACCCTCATGGTCGCCAGTCGTGCTGGCAGTTCGATCACCACCGAACTGGGTTCGATGCGCGTCAGCAATCAAATCGACGCCTTGGTCACCATGTCCGTCAACCCCATCCAATACCTGGTCGCTCCGCGTTTGCTCGCTGGACTGATTATGGTGCCAGTGCTCACCATGTTTTTTAACATGATCGGCATCTTCGGCGCCTGGGTGGTCTGCGTGCATGTGCTTAACCTCGACCCCGGTGTATTCATCGACAAGGTCAAGTGGTACACCGATGCAGGCGACCTTAGTCAGGGACTTATCAAAGCCGCTGTCTTTGGCCTCACCATTTGCCTTATCGCCTGTCGTCATGGCTTTTATGCCAGTGGGGGTGCTGCCGGCGTAGGCCGTGCCACCAATCGCACGGTGGTGCATAGCGCCATTGCGGTGCTGCTACTCGACTATGTCCTTACCAGCGTCCTGCTCGAATGGCTGGACGACTCTCAATTTTGATGCCCACAGATAAGCCATCCCCTACTCCTCATTCAGACAGCGATGCCAATGTGCATGTACGCATTCGCGATGTGCACAAATCTTATGGTGAGCATCATATTTTGCGCGGCATTAGTTTTGATATTCTGCGCGCTAAAACCAACATGATCATCGGCCCCTCAGGCACAGGTAAAAGCGTGTTGATGCGTCAGCTGATCCGTCTTGAAACACCCGACAGTGGCGAGATTTGCGTGGACGGCACCGATATCGCCCAGCTCGATGAAGTCGCGCTCATCCCGATTCGACGCCAGTTCGGCATGGTCTTTCAAATGTCGGCTCTTTTCGACTCGATGACGGTCTTCGACAATGTGGCGTTTCCTTTGCGTGAGCACCTCAAGCTCAGCACCAAGGATTTGCGCGAACGGGTCATGCAACGCCTGACCGATCTTGGTGTGGATCATGCCGCCCATAAAATGCCCAGCGATATCTCTGGCGGCATGCAAAAACGCGTTGCCATTGCACGCGCGCTGGCTCTCGAAAGCAAGATCTTAATTTACGACGAACCCACCACCGGTCTCGACCCCATTACGTCGCGTGCAGTGGATGCTCTTATCGGCGAAACTCAAGACAAGTTTGGTGTCACCTCGATTGTGATCAGCCACGACATGGCCTCGGTATTTCGTATCGCCGATCAGATTCATTTTCTCCACGGCGGCAAAGTGGAGGTAAGCGGGACGCCTCAGATGTTTTTGGATCAAAGCAGTGGCTCAGTACTCAGCTTCCTCGAAGCCTCGGGCGTCACCGTCGATACGATGCGCAATGAGTCCAAGACAGCAGACTAACTATAGTTACGAACGACTAGCTCACTCACCTTGCCACGCTTACGCGCATTGCAGTTCACCGCTCGCGATGCGTTGACGGCGGTAAGGTGCCAGGGAGCATAAAGCTCACGAATCAAAGGCGAATCGCTATTTGAAAGCATCACTTTGCAACCGCGACGATCTAAGGCGAAGAAGACATCGCGCAGATGACGCTGATCGTCCGTCGTAAACTTATCTTGGGTGTAGCTGGTGAAATTCGCTGTCGCAGAGAGAGGATGATACGGCGGATCGAAGTAAACAAAGTCCCCCGGGCGCGCTATATCAACAAGCTCATCAAACTGAGCACAGCGCAGATTCACCTTTTTTAGTGCCATGCTGGTGGACCTGAGCGCCTCGAAATTGATGATGCGTGGCCGCACGTAGCGGCCCATAGGCACGTTGAAATGGCCACGCGCATTGACGCGATGTAGACCATTGAAACAGGTCTTGTTGAGATAAATAAAGAGGGCAGCGTGCTCGGTCGTTCCCGCTTTGCTGCGATGGTTATAGTCGTCGCGCTTGGCGTAATAATACTCGGCGCAATGATGCTGAGCGTGCAACTCTAGGTAGCTAGCCACGTCATCCACACGATCACGCACCGCCTTATAGGTGTGAATCAAAGCAGGGTTATTGTCGCTCAACCACGCCTGTTGCGGACGCAATGCAAAAAACAACGCAGCACCCCCGGCAAAAGGCTCAAAGTAGCGGCGATGCTCAATGCCCGCAGGCAAGAGAGACATTAACTGCGAGACTAAACGTCCTTTGCCTCCTACCCACTTAATAAAAGGCGCAGCCTTCTCAGCAGCAGACGCCGACGAAGGCAAAACATGAGCGGCAGAGGATTGTGCAGGGGCAAGAGTAATCACGCCGCTTAGGGTATCTCAGCCGACGATCGCCTCTCAAATAAAGTACGATCGCCTAACCCAAGCATCACCCGAGTAGCACACGCAAACGTTTTAATGCCTCTTCCATCACCGCCATCGAAGGGCCAAAAGAGAAGCGGGCATACTGACGAAAACGCGATGGATGCTGTCCACGGCGCTTACCAGGGTTCACGTCAAAGAACTCTCCCGGCACCACAATGACCTTATGCTCCAAGCAGGCTTGAAAAAACTCCCGTCCCTGATTCCAGGGTGCGGGCAAGGCCGATAAGTCGCCCCACAAATAAAACGAACCACCCGCGTTAACATCAAAACGCACACCAAGGTTACTCAATCCGTCACGCAAATACTGACGTTTATGATCAAAGTGCGTTTGAATGGCCTGCGCCTCAGCATCTGCATGGGCCACATTGACCAGCTCAAGCGCAGCGCGCTGCATCGGACAAGAACCGCCTCCGTCCAAAAAAGAGCCAGCACTATTGACGGCTTCGATCACCGGTTTTGGCCCCAGCACCCAGGTCACACGCCACCCCGGGTAGCGCCAATTCTTGGTGAGACCGTCAAGAATAATCACCGGGTCGCGATTAACATCCTCCACATGGGCCGCCGCACTCACACTGCGCAACCCCTTATGCCAGACGTAATGCGAATAAAACTCATCCATCACCAGAGCACAGTCGAGGCGGGATGCGGTCCCAACCCACGCAGCCAATTGCTCGCCATGAATCAGCTTGCCCGTGGGATTGCACGCGTTGCTGAGCAAAAGCGCGCCTAAGCCACGACCAAGAATCTCACGCTCCAGTTGCGCTGGCGTAAAGGCATAGCCCTCTTGAGGATCGAGCAAAATGGGGATGGGCTGAAAGCGCCGAAAGACATCGAGCAGTTCTTCGTAGGCCGTATAGTCGGGCAAAAAATGTCCCAAGTGAATGGATGCGATGGTGGCGCAGACCCGCATCAAACCCACCCGGCCACCCCCGCAAATGGCCACGTTTTCAGCGCTGTACTGCGAGGCCATACCACGACGGTAACGTGCGTTATACATCGCGGCGACGGCCTCACGCAGTTCCCAAAGCCCCGACACAGGTGCGTACTCATGGTCCTCTTCCATCACCTCAAGCTGCGATATACGTGCAGGCGCCCCTGCCAAAGCCCCTGTCTCAGGCTGACCCTGGCCCAAGTTGCACCAGTCCGGATGATGGCGACGAAAACCTCGGCGTGCCGCCTCAGAGGTCACATAAATCACCCCCGTGCGCGGCACGGCACGAAAACTACTGCTCAGCAAAGGTTGCGACGACTTGCTCTCTTCCATGACTTCGCTTCCTAACCGATAAGCGAGCTCCCGGAAAGCCCTTGCCCAAGCTACCCAAAGCCAACAAGCTCTGGCCGGTGCAGCGCGATGTCATCGCCATTCAGAACTACCGAGTCGAGTGCCTGGTTGGCATGTACGCGCACGAGCGCACCACGCCGCAACCTCTTGAAATCGACCTGCGCTTACACCTCCCCTGTGTGGATGAAGCCGCCCAACAGGAGTCGCTCACGCAAAGCGTCGACTACGCTGCCATTGCCAAGCAGCTCGACTTTTTCCTGCAGCAGGGCCACTTTCAGCTACTCGAAAGCGCCGCTTATGTGATCGCGAAAGCCTTGCTTTGGCCCCCCTCACGCTCTGAATCACGCAATGCGATTCATCATTTGGAGCTCACCCTGCGCAAACCCAATGCGCTGCGTTATCCCGCCTGCGCGCAATTTCACCTCGCTCGCGATGCCGAGTGGGCCCATCCGACTGCAGGTCAGAGCACCCTGTTGACACTGCCTCACCTAAGCATTCGCCGTCTCGATATCCCTCCTCACGAGACGCTCAGCTTTCCCTTTAATCCAAACGCAATGCGTCGTTTATTGCCTCTCACATCAGGACTGCACATTCACGATCAGCCTTGGCCCGCGATGCGCATGTGGCAGCCCAGTCGCGCACAAAGCACGCAACCCGTCACCCTACACAACCCCACCGAGCATATGCATAGCCTATGGTGCATCGAACGATGTCTATGAACAGCGATCAACACAGTTGGTGGTCAAAGCATGGCATCGCCCTCTGGGGTGTGGTCAGTGTCTCTCTCTTGCTTATCCAAGCACTAATGCGACTGACCCCGCATGCCTTCAACGCATGGCAACCCGGGCTTATGAACCCGTGGCACATCGCACTCTATCTTGCTTGGACGCTGCTCAACGCCTACACCGAGGGCTATCGCGCGTTTCAACAGCGCTTTTGCCCACGCGTTTTAGAACGGGCGTACGAACTTCAAAATAATCCGCGACCGCTCTGGGTTGCGCTTGCACTGGTCTACTGCATGGAACTGGCCTGGGCCCCTCGCAAACGCATGCTGCGTGCGTGGATTTTAGTACTTATGATTGTGCTGATTGTGGTGGTGGTAAGGCAACTTGCCCAGCCATGGCGAGGAATCATCGACGCAGGCGTCGTCGCTGGACTAAGCTGGGGACTATTGGCCTTGTGGTGGCAGTTTGGACAAGGTTTGCTTAGAAGCAAAGTCCAAACCGAGTACATTTGA
>CAYWAT010000131.1:0-6926 GCA_964456305.1 uncultured Polyangiales bacterium
TCTCGCGATGATTGACCTTTTGTATGGTTGTGGGCTGCGCATCAGCGAACTGTGTGGCCTAACCCTGGCAGCTATTGTGGCTGAGCCTCCTAGCGCGCGGGTTTTGGGCAAGGGCAGTCGCGAGCGCGTGGTGCCGATCGGTCGGCGTAGCTGGGCAACCTTGCAAGCGTATTTAGAGCATCGTCCAACGTTGCGTCATCCCCGCACCCAAAAGCAGCACGCCGAGCGGGTGTTTTTGGGTCAGCATGGCACCCCGCTTACGATACGTCGTGTGCAAGTGATCGTGCAGCAACTTGCGTCGCGGGCCCTGGGCAATGCACAAGTTCATCCGCATATGATGCGTCACAGTTGTGCGACCCATATGCTTGATGCCGGTGCGGATCTGCGCAGCATTCAAGAGCTGCTGGGCCATCGCAATTTGTCTACCACCCAGCGTTACACCCACGTTAGCGTCGACCGCTTGCAAGAGGCCTATGCAAAAGCGCATCCTTTGGGCGCCAAAGCTACTTCTTCAACGGGGAAATAACAGCTGCAATATCTTCAGAAGTAAGCTTGTGAAGTGATCGTGCCTCTACCATTGACTCCGCTCCGACGGGTCTTATCCTTAGCGCCACCTTAAAAACGTGGGAGCGAAGGATCATGCCAACTTATGACTATGTATGTGAGGCCTGTGGAGCAACCTTTGAGCGAGAGCAGCGCATCACCGAAGATCCCATCAACACCTGTATCAAGTGTGGTGCGAACAAAGCCAAACGGATGATCACCCAGGGGAACTTCATCTTGAAGGGGAGCGGCTGGTACTCTGACCTTTATTCAGGACCTTCCAATAATAAGAGCGATTCGAAGAAGGAGAGCAAAAGCGGCTCCACAACGAGCAACGCCCCTTCTACAAAAAGCAGTAGCGAGAGCTCCAAAAAGGCCACCGAATCCAGCAAGCCTGCCAAGAAAGCAGCAGGCGCCGGCAACAATTAAAAAAACCAGCCTGACATCCGAAGATGCAAGGCTGGTTGAGGTCGTGCCTTAAGCCAAGTTAAGTCACTAGACCACTCTCACTTTACTCTGCTCCTGGCTTTCGTCCGGTCCTCATGATGCGTGCGAGCGGAGTGAGCGCCTGCGAAAGCAGGGCAGCAGAGTGCGGCGGAGCCGGAGGTCGACGTATCTTTAATACGCCCTCGTCGCTGTGGTCCGGGCGCGCTCAGGCTCAAAGCCAATTGAGAGCGGTCTATCGCTGCTTTGAATTAGTCGAGCTGTACCGTGATCGTCTCAGTCTCAGGATGGCAGCCATCGCTACCCAGTTCGATGGTCACTTCGTAGTCAAAGCTTTCATCATAGCCGGGTACGTTCACTGCGACACTGTAGCTACCTTCGCGTAGACCTTCGAAAGTATCGTTGTGTACATTAAGTCCAAGCTGAACTGCTGAGCCAGAGGCAGTTGCTGTCACACTAATGCCTTCAAAAACACGTTCGCCGCTTGCGTTAAGTACTTCAACTACCAGACCGGGAATTGCGACTGCGGTGCATATTGGCTCTTGACCATTTTCGGCAAGAGTCACGTCAAGGGTTTGAGTGATCACATGACACTCGTCGCGTTCAAGGGTCACATCAACGGTCCTTGTCTTGTAACCGGGCGCGCTCACTTCGATGGTGAATGGACCTTGGGCTTCGTACAGACCCACAAGAGAACCGTTCATATCGCGATGAATGCCATACAGGGTTTCACCATCTTTGCCGCGGCTCACAGTCGCGCTTGCATTGGTGATAACACCCACCTTGCTGTAGACGTCGATGACAACACCGGCCTTCATGACTGCAGTGCACGCCCTTGGCTCGGAATTGCCAGGCTTTTCGCTGCTTTCCCAGTTGCATCCCTCTTCAGCGATGTCTGCCCACTTACAAATCGGGTGAGTGTACTCGCCCTCTTCGGAAAAACAGAAGTCCTTGGCTTCGTCACACACCGCTTCTTTGCTGGGGCATGAGTCGGCGTCTTTGTCTTTGCTTTTCTCGTCGTTGTATAAAAACACCTCGGCGTCGGTGTTATTCTCATAGTAGTGCAAGCAGCCCAGGGCACCTTCGTGCTCGGGGGTCTTTTGCACGACGGCGCATTCATAGAGCAGTTCTTTGCAAGCCTCGCGTGCGTCGGCTTCGCCCTCGTCTTTGGCTAGCTTTTCTTCACAGAATGCAACGGCTTCGTCGCATTCTTTGCGCTCGTCCGTGTTAAGCGAGCTGATCAGGCTGCTTTGAGACGAGCCTTCGCTGCTGCACGCACCCATCAGGGCCATCAGGCAAAAAAGCCAGGTCGTTTTGGATAGATGTCTCATGATAATCTCCTTGTGTTATCCAACTGATTTAAGAAAGTGGTCATACGCCTCCAACGACGCATAACTCTCAACGTTGCACAGCTGGTGCCAAGTCAAATAAACAAGTGATTACGTTGGCTTATGCTTGTTGTCTAAACCATGCCGCTGATCAAAATGTCTCATCGCAGCAAACAAAGTTACGAAATGAGACAAACTGACACGCTGCGCTGAGTGGCTTCCGAGAGACTACCTTGTGACCGCTAAACCTTGGCCGTTAAAAGAAAAAAGCGACTTCGGAGAGAAAGTCCAAAGTCGCTGATTTGGGGTTGCGGTTCTATTTGGAAGTAGATCGCGTATACTAACCGTCAGAAGAAGTAAGCTGAGATGCAAGAAAATGTGTCATTCTTGTAAGAATAAATCATGTGTAATGATCCATGATATGCATGGTTTATTTCACTTTTTTATGCATAACCAGTTGCCAACATAATCGGTAATACCAGTAGTTTCTATGCTTGGTGCAGTCGTGTTATATTTGCAGAAGCATACGTAGTTACTACCTCTAAATGATGTGTCTTTTCTAGTGCCAGCTATACAAGATAGCTCAGTTTGACAATGAGTGCATCGGTTGAAATCTCTGCACTGATCATGTCCTTCAATTATTTCTCGGTTAGGCGTGGGAAAACATCTAGAAAAAGATTTTGCATTTTTATTTTCATAGCCTAGCTGGTTTTCTCCAGCATTGACTTGATTGAAGTTTTCATCTGCGGCACATGAGATAAGTAAAAATGATGTTAAGGATGTTAATATAAGATGTTTCATAGAATGTTCCTAGGTTAAGCCGGAGAGTGTTAGCTAGCTAACATCTCATTTGCGAATTTAATATAAGCCAGGACCTATAATGCATAAATAATACCAAATCCGATTTGTTTATTTATTAATCTAAATTGCCTGAATTATTAGATTTAAGTAATGATAAGATGTGAATTTTATAATGTAGTGGCGCTTGTAGTCGCCATGTTTGACTAATAAATCATCCGTTCAATGCCTAAGCTCCTTGGCTTCGCATTTTATGGAATAAATCTTTAGATAGTGGGCCATTGCCACCGAGGCGATCATCGTATCCGCCACGCAGGTGATGTGCCCACGGCGTTCTGAATCGGCATGCAGGGTGCCGTAAACTCACGCCGAGCGTGACGAAGTCCTACGGTTCTAACTGACCGAGGGGTTCGCTCGATTCTTCTGTCGTATCTGCAAAAGGGTCTCGTTCTTCACCTGTGCAGTGAGGACGCTTGATGTCCTCGTCCCATTGCCCGAGGGCATCGATAAAACTTTGTGGCCATGGATTCATCATTTGCAGGTCCTTTCAGTACGCCCGCTGAGGTTTGTCGGATTCGCCCCAGCGGTCCAGTTTGCGATAAAGGGTTTTGCGGTCCAGCCCCAGGATGCGCGACGCCAGGGTGCGATTGCCCTGCACCGACTTAAGCACCGAGAGGATATGCCGGCGCTCCACTTCTTCCAAAGGAATGAGCTCTTCTTCCTCGCGATGAGGGTGGTCGGGCGTCGAGAGAGGGGTCTCGTTGCGGATTTTATCGGGCAGATCCTCGACTGTAATCTGATCAAACTTGCTCAAGGCCACAGCCCGCTCGATGGCATTTTGCAGTTCACGCACATTGCCGGGCCAACCGTAGTCCAATATTTTGGCTGCAGCGGCCGGCGAAAACCCAGCTAAGCGTTTATGTGCAGCGGCGGCGGCATGGTCGAGTAAGTGCTGTGCCAGCAAAAGCACATCGTTACCGCGGGCGCGCAGAGGGGGCATGCCGATGGGAATCACATTGATGCGAAAATAAAGGTCCTCGCGGAAGTTGCCCTCACTGACCTCATGTTCGAGATCGCGGTTTGTTGCCGCAATGATGCGTGCGTCAAAGCTCACTTCACGGTCTGAACCCACGGGCCGCACGCGCCGCTCCTGCAGCAGTCGCAGTAACTTAGCCTGCATGCTGAGAGGCATTTCGCCGATTTCATCCAGCACAATGCTGCCTTTGTTGGCCTGCACAAACAAACCCGCGCGCGCCGTTTTGGCATCGGTGAAGGCGCCTTTGGCATGACCGAAAAGCTCGCTTTCAAGCAAGGTCTCGGGGAGCGCCGCGCAGTTGATCGCGATGAAGGGGCCATTGCGTCGCCGACTCATGCGATGCAGCGCACGTGCGGCCAGTTCTTTGCCAGTGCCGCTTTCGCCGGTGATCAGCACCGTGGCATCGGAGTGCGCCGCCCCTTCCAGCGTATGATAGACCTGCTGCATCACGAAGCTACTGCCCACCAAATCGTCGAAGCGCGGCGCGGTGGCTAGAGATTTACGCAGGCGGCTGATACCCACCCGCAAACGCCGGTATTGCACAGCCCGGTCGATCGCAATGCCCAGGTAATGCATGTCCATGGGCTTGGCCATTACATCGTAGGCACGTCCGCGAATCGCCGTAACCGCCGTTTCGAAGGTGACGGATTCGGTCATCAACAGCACTGGCACGCCGGGTTGCACGGATGAAACACGTTTGCAGAGTTCAATCCCCGATAAGCCCTGCATTTCGATGGCGCATAAAAGACAGTCGTAGTCCTCGCTGCGCAATCGCACGACCGCGTCTTCGGCGGAGTTCAGCGAGGTGACATCGTAGCCTAGTCGGCTCAACTCCTGCTCAATGGCATCCCGCGTGCTGCTGTCGTTGTCGATGACAAGCACACGGCCTTGATTGGCTTTTTCCTTAGAGGATGCGGACATAAGGACTCAGCGAGCAGAAGAAGCGATGGGGCGTTGTGATCTGCTTTTAAGGATAATCAAGCACGTGGTGAACGACTTGCGCAATGGCGAAATAAAGCGCCAGGCCCAGCACGTCGACAATCGACGCGATGAAGGGCGTTGACGAGACCGCAGGGTCTAACCCGACACGCCGAATGGCCAAAGGCAACAAGGAGCCCACCAGCGTACCCATCACCACCACGCAAAGCACGCTGATGCCCACCGTCCACGCGAGCGCGCTCATGCTGATATGATGGTCACTGAGCGCGGCACGGGCACAGCCAATGATGCCCAGCAGTAATCCAAGCGCGAGGCCGACGGTGATTTCCTTGCGCAGCACCCGCCACCAATCGCGCGGTGTCATTTCGCCCACCGCCAAGGCACGGATAATCAACGAGGACGACTGCGAGCCCGCGTTGCCTCCCGAGGCGATGATCAGAGGGATGAACACCACCAAGCCCACCAGGCTTTCGAGGGTAACTTGGTGATGCTCCATCACCGTGGTGGTGAGCATTTGTGCCACGAATAGAAGCACCAACCAGGCCGCGCGTTTCCAGATAAAACTAAGCCATCCGGTTTCAAAATAGGAATCCTCCAAGGGCAGCACACCGCCCATCATTTGGGCATCCTCGGTGGCTTCCTCGATGACCACATCGACGACATCGTCCACGGTGACCACGCCGAGCATGCGCGTTTGCTCGTCTACCACCGGCATCGCGGACAGATCGTATTTGGCGATATCGCGCGCAACATGCTCTTGGTCGTCATTGGGAGCGACTTGCAGGACATGGGTGGTCATCACGTGATCGAGGGTTTGACCAGGGTCACTCAAAATCAGATCGCGCAGGGATACCACGCCCACCAGCTTGTTGCCGAATGCGCAGACGTAGAGGTAATAAATGGTTTCGGTTTGGCGTTCTTGACTGGCTTGGCGCACCGCTTCCATCGCCTGCCAGATTTTGGTATCCGGGCTGAGAGAGACGTACTCGGTGGTCATCAATCCACCGGCTGTATCGCTGCGCCAAATGCCAAGTTGACGGATTTCTTCGGCCACCGCTGGCGCACGACGTTTGATATCGGCAAGCAGGCTTTGAGCTTTGTCCTGGGGCAGCGTTTGTAGGGCATCGACCCGGTCATCGGGCGACATTGCAAGCACCAGCGCGCTGGCCTTTTCGGTGCTCAGCGCCTCGAGTAGGGCGGTTTGTGTTTCGCTGGGCAGGCGTTCGAGCACCGCTGCTCCCAGCTCTTCGGGCAAGTCGTGGACCAGTGCTAGGCTTTGGTCACTAGGCAGCTCCCGCAGCGCTTCAGCGATGTCTTCGGGGTGCAGCGCTTCGAGTGTTTCGCGCAGTGCCTCAGGATTTTGCAGCAAGGCGCGCCGAAGCTCGGGATCGATGAGATGGTCCAGGTGCATGGAACTCATGTTATGTGCGCTGCAGTGCCTGGTTGAGATCCGCCTTGAGATCGTCGATATGCTCTGCGCCCACCGCGATGCGAATCAGGGCAGGGTCGATCCCTAGCTTATTGAGTTCATCGGCTGGCATGCCTGCGTACATGGTGGTGGCGGGGCGACAGACCAAGCTTTCGAGTCCGCCCAAGCTGGGCGCTTCGTCCATGAGTTGCAGACGTTGGATGATCTGCTGGGCCCGCGTCACCCCCCCTTTGGGCAACAAGCTCACCACAGCACCGAAGGCTCCGAACCATTCACGCGCGCGCTGATAATAAGGGCTATCGGGAAGACCCGGATAAAAGACCCGGTCCACCTCGGGATGCTGGGCGAGCATCTGTGCCAATTGTTGCGCCTGGGCACGCTGCACGCGCAGGCGCATGGGCGGACTTTT
>CAYWAT010000132.1:0-6859 GCA_964456305.1 uncultured Polyangiales bacterium
CCCACTCAAGCGCAATTATTCATCCCCACACACCTTTCCAAGGCAAGACCTAGCCTGGATCGGCATTCATGCTTTGGCAAACCCTGCGCGCTAAGCTCAAGCGGGCTAGCTTAAGAGCACATCGCCCATGCCGTAGATTTTGGGCGCAGGTTTAGTGCTGAGCAGCCATTGCATGGCGCGTAGGGCCCCCGCGGCAAAGAGGCTACGGTCCTGCGCGCGATGGGTTAGCTCGAGACGTTCGTAATCGCTGGTCAAGAATAGCGTGTGTTCGCCAATCACATTGCCGCCGCGCAAAGCCATGACACCGATTTCATCCGCGCTGCGGGCACCGGTCTGACCTTCGCGTCCTGTGCGCATAACACTGTCGAGCGCCTGCTTCTTTTGTTCGGCAACGCACTGCGCCAACGCAAGCGCGGTACCGCTGGGCGCGTCGACTTTGCGACGATGATGCATTTCGACGATCTCAGCATCAAAGCCAGGGCCCAAAAGACGCAGGGCTTCTTTAGCCAGATGCTGCAAAACATGAACACCCAAACTGGTATTGGGTGCAACCACCACGGGCACATGCGCCGCGAGCTTGTCTAACGCGCGCTGAATATCTGCATCTAGGCCTGTGGTGCCCGTCACCAGGGGTACGCGATGCTCAATGCAGGCCTGCATCAAGGAAGTGAGAGCCGCAGGCTGAGAGAAATCGATCACGCCTGTGGCATCATTCAGCGCAGCACCAATATCATCCGAGAAGAGCACCGACGCATGACCGTCAGCTCGCCCGCCAATGTCCTTGCCGAGCAACGGATGTCCAGGTCGCGCTAAAGCAGCATGCAAACAGAGTGCGTCGCCATAACTGCCCTCCGTCAAAAGGCGCAAAAGAGCCTGCCCCATCCGTCCTGTGGCACCGTGCACAACAATGCGTGCAGCTAAGCTCATTCAGGCACCTCGTTTAACACCTGCGCAAGCTTGTTTTGGGTATCGAGTTGAGCCCAGGTCAATGGCAGCCGAATCTCCGGCGCATGGCCCTGCTCTAAAGTCATCCCCGCTTTAACGGGAATGGGATTGGTCTCCAGGAACATCGCCTGATGCAGCGGCATAAGGATCTGGTTTAGTTTGCGCGCTTGCACGAGCTCATTTGCTTGGCACGCACGCACAAGGTTGACGACGCGCTTGGGGCGCAGATTTGATGAGACGCTCACCACCCCCTTACCGCCCGCCGCCATGATGGGTAGGGTCAGCGCATCTTCACCCGACAGCAGAGCAAAGCGCTCACCGCAAGCGTGCACGATCGCTTGGGTGCGGCTCACGGTGCCCGTGGATTCTTTAACGGCGACGATTTCAGGGACATCACTGAGACGGGCTAAGGTACTCACCTGCAAATCAACACCGGTGCGCGAGGGGATGTTGTAGAGCATGGCCGGCAAGCCCACCTCACGAGCCAAAGTGCGAAAGTGCATTTCAAGCCCCGTCTGCGTGGGCTTGTTGTAATAGGGACACACCCAAAGCAGTGCATTGGCGCCAGCGCGTTTGGCCTTCAAACTAAGTTCGACCGCATGCGCGGTGCTCGCAGCCCCTGCCCCTGCGACGACGGGCACGCGAGATTTAGCCTGGGCCACCGCTGATTGGATTACCTGATCGAACTCCTCGGCCTTAAGCGTGGGGCTTTCGCCGGTGGTTCCGCAGACCACAAGCGCATCGATGCCTGCCTCGATTTGGCTTTCTACGAGCTTGCGTAAGGCATCGATATCGACGGCATCGTCACGAAAAGGCGTCACCAACGCCGTCATGGCTCCTTCAAGACGCAGTGTCATGTTGACCTCTCGCTTGACATGGACGGAGGCATGCCCGCGGTCAATTCGATCAGGCGATCGATGAGGAAGCTCGAACGGTCGGCAGCTTCATGGCGGAAGTCGCCAAAAAACTCCCGCACCTCAGCGAACATATCGTTGAATCGCCTTTGATCGTCGGACTTAAGAATATCGGCGAGCTCGCCTGCAACCTGTTGGTAAAGCTCGGTCAATTTGCCGGTTTCTTGGTTGAGCATTTCGATAGCGCCATAAAGCTCGGGCGACTGATCAAAGTGTCGTGCAGTCACATAGGCCTCAACTAAATAAGCCGGCGAGGTAAAGGGCATGGAGTCACTCAAACGAATGCCATAGCGCGCCAACACCCAACCCATGACCTGCGTTTGATAATGATTGAGCACCTGAACCACTGCCATCATGCGGTCGTGGTGCTCGGGACTTGCTTGCGACACCAGTAAACCGTGGTCTGAAAAGGCTTGCTCCAACCAGTTAAACCAAGCCTCGCCGCGCCCCTTGCACAAGACGATGCGCTGCCCCTGCAAGCTGTGCACCCCAGGACCAAACATGGGATGCGTCCCCACCACGCTTGCCTGGGTAGCAGCCAACATCCACTGCATAGGCAAGGCTTTGATCGAGGTCACATCCATTAACAATGCGTCCTTGCGTAAATGCGGCCCCACCTGACGCACCACAGCTTCGGTGGCGCGAATCGGAACGCTAAGCACGGTCACATCGGCGTCCTTCGCAGCGTCGACGGGAGTGAGCGCCGTATCGCAATCAGCAATGAGCACACGATGCCCAAGCTCGGCAAAGAGCTGTGCCATACAGACACCCATCTGCCCCTTGCCGCCGATGATGGCCACCGTGCGCTGTTCATGTGCAGGGGCACTGCCCACCCGCAAGGCCGCCTGATGATTGCGACTAGCCACCAGGAGTAGTTTGAAGATGGAGGTGATCACATCCTTGGGTAAGCCCAGCTCCTCAGCGATGCGCTCACGATGCTGCAGCATGAGATGCTCGCGTCCTTCGTCGAGCACCGGCATGCCCGCCTCGCGCTTATAGGCCGCGATCTTAGACACCACGGCCATGCGCTCAGCAAGGGTTTGCAGCAAACGATGATCCAGCGCATCCAGCTGCTGGCGAAGTCCATCGAGGGGTGTTGGGCTATCGGGCATCACGAATCACAAGCAAACGAATTTCAGTCATATCTTCCATCGCAAAGCGAATCCCCTCACGCCCTAAACCACTGTCTTTCACACCGCCATAGGGCATGTGGTCGACTCGCCAAGAGGGAACATCGCCTATTACGACACCGCCCACCTCGAGCTCGTCCCAGGCTTGCTGCATACGATAAAGGTCCCGGGTAAAAATCCCCGCCTGCA
Source organism: uncultured Polyangiales bacterium (assembly GCA_964456305.1). Lineage (GTDB taxonomy): Bacteria > Myxococcota_A > Polyangia > Polyangiales > CAYWAT01 > CAYWAT01. Next base: position 3,179 of record CAYWAT010000132.1, read on the forward strand.
AACCAAAATCACTGTCGTTGACGATACGCAGAGCTTCATCGAAGGTCTCAAAGGGCTGCAGCAGCGCTACCGGGCCAAAGGCCTCTTGACGCAAGACATCTGAGTGCGCCGGCACATGCTCCAACACCGTCGCCTCCAGCATTGCCCCCTCGCGCTTGCCCCCGCACAGAAGCGATGCCCCAGCCTGCAGCGCGTCGTTGATCCACGCATGCAAACGTTTGGCCTCATTCTCAGAGATCATCGGGCCAACAAAGGTCTGCTCATCCTTGGGATCGCCCGCTACCAGCTTTTTAGCAGCGTCAACAAAAGCTGTTTTTACCTGCTCGTAGAGGCTCTGATGAATAAGAATGCGCTGCACGCTGATGCAACTTTGGCCGCTTTGGTAAAAAGCACCGACGATCATGCGCTGCACCGCGTCCTCGACGTTGGCATCTTGGTCGACCACCACTGCCGCATTGCCACCCAGCTCGAGCACCGTTTTCTTCTTGCCAGCGCGGGCTTTGAGGTCCCAGCCCACATCGGGCGAACCGGTGAAACTCAGCAGCTTCAAGCGCTCGTCCTCGGTGAACAGCGCTGCCGCATCACGCCTACAAGGCAAAATGGAAAACGCACCTTCGGGCAAATCGGTCTCTGCCAAAATCTCGCCCATGATAAGCGCGCCCACAGGCGTGAGACTGGCGGGCTTGAGCACGAAAGGACAGCCCACGGCCAAGGCAGGCGCCACCTTATGGGCCACAAGATTAAGCGGGAAGTTAAAGGGAGAAATGAAACTGCAAGGTCCGATAGGAACGCGCTTCCACATCCCCGAATAACCCTCCGCACGCGGACTCACGTCCATGGGCATCACTTCGCCATACATGCGCACCGACTCTTCAGCAGCGATGCGAAAGGTATCGATAAGCCGAGACACCTCGCCGCGTGCATCCTTGATGGGCTTGCCCGCTTCGATGCACAAAGCCATCGCCAACTCGTCAAAACGCGCCTCGAAGCGCTGCACGCAGTGATACAAAATGGCCTGGCGTTTATGGCTGGGCATACGACGCAGCGCAGGCGCTGCCTTCACGGCGGCGGCGATAGCTTGATCAATCGTCTGCGCATCGGCCAAGGCCACGCGGGTTGCGACCTCGCCGGTGTACTTATCCTTGACCTCAAGAGCCGTGTTGGCAGCAACCGGGCGATTCGCCACAAAATAAGGATAGGACGCTTTCAAAGACATCTTAGGGTCTCCTTTAATGCTCAAATCGGGCAGACAATATTGCCCAAACGTTGGGTGAGCTTGGGGTTCTCGCGATAGTCGATGGGCACTGCGATTAGGCTTGGCGTATCCGATTGGAAGGCGCGCTCAAGGGTGGGCTTAATCGCGTTGGGTGTATCCACCATCACCCCCTGCCAACCAAAGGACTCGGCAAGTTTGATGAAGTCGGGATTGTCAAAGCTCAAGTCGGTATGCGTACCGAACTCGCTGTCTTGCTTCCAGGAAATAAGCCCGTAACCGCCATCCACCCATACCATCACGACGATAGGGCAACGAAGACGCGCCGCGGTTTCCATCTCTTGCACATTCATTAAGAAACCACCGTCACCACAAATGGCGAGGACATGACGCTCGGGGAAGGTACGCTTCGCGGCAATTGCCCCTGGCAAGGCAAAGCCCATGGAGCAAAAGCCATTGGGAATCAGGCAGGTGTTGGGTTCGTCGCACTGGTAATAGCGCGCGATCCACATCTTATGCGCGCCCACATCGCTCAGCAGAATGTCCTGAGGACGCATCGCCTCGCGCACTTCCCACAGGACCTTTTGGGGCTTGAGCACACCCTGACTGGCATCGTCGCGCTCTGTGGCAAAGTCATCCAACATGCCCTGACGCACGTTGGCCTGCTGCGCCAAGTCAAAGTTGAGCCGTGCAGAGTCGCCCTCGGCACGCTGGTTGAGCATCCATAAGGTATGCGCCAAATCGCCCACCACTTCGACTTCGACGGGATAGTATTGATCTACCTCAGCCGGTACAAAGTCGATGTTGATGATGCGTTTATCGATGCCGGGATTCCACAAACGAGGGTGGTACTCCACCATGTCGTACCCCAAACAGATCACTAGATCCGCCGCATCAAGCGCACAGGCAACCAAGTCTTTGGCCTGCAAGCCAATGGTGAACAAAGAGTAAGGCGCCGCACGACTCACCACGCCTTTGGCCATAAAGGTATTGATGACGCCAATGCCCGTTTGCTCCGCAAAGCAACGCAGTTGCTTGATAGCGCGTTCACGAATCACACCGTTGCCCGCGAAAATCACGGGCCGTTTAGCATCACGAATCGCCTGCCAGGCTTGATCGACGATTTTATCATCCGGCACCGCACGCCTTACCTTGCTGGGCTTGAGAGGACGCATGCGGCTCTCTTCGGCAGCGATATCCTCGGCGAGCTCGATATGACAGGCGCCCAGTTTTTCCGTCGTGGCGATCTTAAAGGCCTTACGCACCACCTCGGGCACATTGTCGGCTTGTACAATCGGCGAGCTCCACTTGGTGATGGGCTTAAACAACGACACCACGTCCATGTGCTGATGGCTTTCTTTGTGCTGCCGCCGACTATCCGCCTGGCCGGTGATCACCACCATCGGTGCACGATCCATGTTGGCGTCCGCCACCCCTGTCGTGAGGTTGGTCGCACCTGGCCCCAAGGTGCCCAAACACACGCCGGCCTGCCCTGTGAGCCGCCCAAAGACCTCGGCCATAAAGGCAGCGCCCTGCTCGTGCCGTGTAAGCACAAACTCAATGGGCGAGCCCTGCAAAGCCATCATCACATGCGCGTTCTCTTCACCAGGAACACCATAGACTGTCGTCACCCCTTCCTCGCGGAGGCACTCCACAAACAACTCAGCTGCTTTCATTGCATCGACTCCATCGCTCAGCGCTGGGTCTGGGTTCTAATCGCAACCAGGCCAAAATGCTACAGTGTTCCGCCATGGTGGAAAAAGATAGGGCATCTTTTGTTCACCCAGACCTCACTCTGCCTCGACACCCTGCATTTCTGCTCCTCCCAGCGCGCACTTTTGTTCCACCCAGGTCGCACCCTTCGATCACCTAGCTGCCACCCTTAGCGTTGGTACCCTGCACCCTTCGATCACCCAGGTCGCACTCTTGGCTCTGATAGTGTGCACCTTTTGCACGCCCAGCCCGCACCTCGCGTCGACCACCTCAGCACCCGGGGTCTGCATACCCCAACCTTTGCTCCGATGGCACTGCTCCCACCGCGCACCACCCCTGTCCGAGGGGTGGACTGGTGCCATCTGACCATGGGACCACCTTGGCCGGAGGGGTGGACCACCTACAACTGACCCCAGGACCACCCTTGCCGGAGGGGTGGACCACCTTCGCCGGAGCATGGGAGCGGCGACATCTGACCCCAGGACCACCCTTGCCGGAGGGGTGGACCACCACTGTCCGAGCAGGGGACCACCCTTCGCCGAGCAAAAAATCCAGCAATCGGAGCACAATGACCCCCTGGGTGAGCGACCACAGCCGCAGTCGGGAGTGCTTAAGAGCGGCCAGTGGGCAAAAAAACAGGCAACCTGGGCAGATTAGGAACACGGATGACGATAATTAAGATCTACGTCAGCTATCTGGAGCCCCCCACGACCGGAGCGTCTTGGGGTGCGATACCCAGGGAGACTCAGCGATGG